>DAMAEI010000006.1:49868-65523 GCA_031997345.1 Sedimentibacter sp.
CGGCTTGGCAATACAACAGGTTCCTTTAATGTTTCATCAAAGTTTGGCCTGAAATCAACCGTGTCCTTGTTGAAATCCTTTAAAATCTCCATTGTTATTTTTGACATTCGAGCTTCTGTATAACGCATAGCGGCAGCCTGGTCACCGTCAACAGAACCGAAGTTTCCGTGACCGTCTATGAGCGGATAACGCATTGAAAAGCTCTGAGCAAGCCTAACCATAGCGTCATACACGGCAGTATCACCGTGAGGATGGTACTTACCCAATACGTCCCCAACTATACGGGCACTTTTTTTATGTGGCTTATCGTAAGTAAGTCCAAGCTCACTGGCAGAATAAAGTATTCTTCTGTGTACAGGTTTAAGTCCGTCTCTTACATCCGGCAAAGCTCTTGATACTATAACCGCCATAGCATAGTCAAGATATGACTTCCTCATTTCATCGGTAATACTTGTTTCTATAATTTTAGTTTGATTTTCATTTTCACTCATAACAACCTCCAACAGCTATATGTCTAAATTCTTAACGTATCGTGCATTTTGCTCAATAAACTCTCTTCGGGGCGCAACCTTATCTCCCATAAGAATATTGAATGTATCATCTGCAGCTATTGCATCATCCTCGTTGATTCTTAAAAGAATTCTGTCTTCCGGATTCATGGTTGTTTCCCAAAGCTGCTCCGGATCCATCTCTCCAAGACCTTTATATCTTTGAATTTCAACCTTATTGTCTCTTCCTATCTCTTCAAGAACCCTATTCAGTTCATCATCGCTGTAAACATATTCTTCAAACTTTCCTTTTCGCACTCTGTACAAAGGAGGCTGTGCCGCATAAACATGTCCTTCTGTAATCAAATCTCTCATGTACCTGTAGAAAAATGTAAGAAGCAGCGTCCTGATGTGAGCTCCGTCAACATCGGCATCGGTCATTATTATTATTTTGTAGTATCTCAACTTTGAAATATCAAAATCTTCCCCTATTCCGCAGCCGAAAGCCGTAATCATATTTTTTATTTCTTCAGAATTTAATATTTTATCAATTCTTGACTTTTCAACGTTTAATATTTTTCCTCTAAGCGGCAAAATAGCCTGATATCTCCTGTCCCTGCCTTCCTTAGCGGAGCCTCCCGCGGAATTACCCTCAACTATGCATATTTCACACAGCTTTGGATCCTTTTCCGAGCAGTCTGCCAATTTTCCGGGAAGAGTAGTGCTGTCAAGGGCACCCTTTCTTCTTGCTAAATCCCTGGCTTTTCTGGCAGCTTCTCTGGCTCTTGCGGACCTGAGAGATTTTTCTACAATAAGCTTGGCAGTCTTTGGATTTTCTTCACAATAACTATTGAGAGCCTCTCCTGTTATGTTATCAACTATACCTCTTACTTCGCCGTTTCCAAGCTTTGTCTTCGTCTGTCCTTCAAACTGGGGATTAGGTATTTTAATTGATAATATTGCTGTTATTCCTTCTCTTATATCTTCACCGGTTATTGCTACATCATTTTCTTTCAATAAATTATATTTTTTTGCATAATCATTTATTACTCTTGTAAGAGCAGTCTTAAATCCTACTAAATGTGTTCCGCCCTCTATGGTGTTGATGTTATTTACGAAAGAAAAAATATTTTCATTATAAGAATCGGTATATTGAACCGCTATTTCTACAATTACCTTATCTCTTTTTCCTTCAGCATATACAATCTCTTCATGAAGAGCTTCTTTTTTGGTGTTTAGGTAATGTATAAATTCCTTTATACCGCCCTCATAGTGAAATTCGTCTTTTGTATCATGTCTTTTATCTTCGAGTGTTATTTTTATACCTTTGTTCAAAAAAGCAAGCTCTCTCATCCTATGCTTTAATATGGTATAATTAAATTCTATAGCATCAAAAATGGTTGAATCAGGCAAAAATGTTATTGTGGTTCCTCTTCTGTCTGTATCTTCTATGTATTCAACCTCTGTCTTAGGAATCCCTCTTTCAAATGTCTGCCTGTATTTTTTGCCGTTCCAGTTGACCTCTGCTATAAGGTAATCAGATAATGCATTAACACAGGAAACCCCTACTCCGTGGAGACCTCCCGATACCTTGTAGGCATCATTATCAAATTTTCCCCCTGCATGAAGAACCGTAAGCACTGTTTCCAGTGTTGATTTACCCGTCTTTTTATTTTTTTCTATGGGTATTCCTCTCCCGTTATCTACAACAACTATGGAATTATCTTCATTTATTGTTACATTTATTGTGTCGCATATTCCGGCCAAGGCTTCATCTATACTGTTGTCAACAACTTCATAAACCAGCTGGTGCAATCCTCTTTCACCGGTGGAGCCTATATACATTCCCGGCCTTTTTCTTACAGGTTCAAGCCCTTCAAGCACCTGTATCTGCTCCGCACCATAATGAGTATTATTTTTATCTTCCATTTGTATCTCCTCTAATTTATAATGTCACCAATTTTTCCTTCGTTTATATAAAACTTTTTCTTATTATATTTTTCAGTAAGAACATTTAAATCATGATCATCCGTGGTAGTAATAAATGTTTGAATTCCCTTAATATAATTAATTAAAAATCCTTTTCTATTATTATCAAGCTCAGATAAAACATCATCCAAAAGCAAAATTGGATATTCACCTGTTTCTTCTCTTATAATTTCAATTTCAGCAAGTTTTATTGCAAGTATTGCGGAACGTTGCTGTCCCTGTGACCCAAAATATTTGCATTCTCTGCCATTTATTTTTATAATGATATCATCCTTGTGAGGACCAAACATAGTTGTTCTGTTTTGAAGCTCCTGATTGAAATTAGAACTTATTTTATTATGGAAAAGACTTCTTATTTCACCTTTATCCTTATTTTCAATGTTTCCAAAGCTGCATAAATAGCTTAAGTCAAATTCCTCTTTATTGCCTGAAATATCTGAATAAATATTCATTGCATACTTTTTGAGCTTATTTACATATTCATTTCTGTAAAGAACTATATCTGCTCCCGTATTGACCAGATAATCATTCCAGATACCTATAATTTCTTTATTTTCAGCCTTTATATAATAACCTTTCAGCAGCATGTTTCTTTCCATGCATATTTTTTTGTAGTTGCTCAGCAAATATTTATATTTAGGTTTAATTTGAGAAATATCTATGTTAATAAATTTTCTTCTTTCGATTGGGCTTCCCTTTACAATTTTCATATCATCAGGAGTAAATATTACATTATTTAAAATCCCTATCATTTCAGATGTCTTGTCTAATTTTACTCCATTTATAAGAACCTGCTTTTTCTTATTTTTTTCAAGCTTCAGCCCTATTTTTATATTATAGTTTATTTTTTGAAGATCAACCTCTATAATACTGTTGTCTTCGTTAAATTTTATAAGCTCATTCTCGCTGTTAAGCCGGAATGTCCTTCCAATAGAGGTCAAATAAATTGATTCCATAAGATTTGTTTTTCCCTGTCCGTTATCTCCCACAAAAATATTCAATGAATCATTGAACATTATTTCTGCTTCATTGAAATTTCTGTAATTTTTTACTTTCAGTCTGCTTACTATCATTTTTCCTCTTTTGAAATGATATACTTTTCACTGCCGAATTCAACAATATCCCCTTCTCTGAGCTTCTTTCCTCTTTGGAGGGCAACTTCACCGTTAACCTTTACAAGACCGTCCAGTATTACATTCTTGGCCATGCCGCCACCATCCACAGCATTTGTAAATTTCAGCAGCTGGTCAAGCTTTATAAACTCTGTATTTATACTTATTTTTTCCATAGTAACCCCCTTAACTTATTCTTACAGGAAGAACCATGTATATGTAACCTTTGTTTTCTTCTTCAGTTATAAAGCATGGGTTGTTTTTTCCTATAAGATTTATTGATATTTTTTCACTATCTATAACTTTTAAGAAATCTAATAAATATTTTGAGTTAAACCCTATTTTTAAATCCTCGCCTGTTTTTTCTACAGATAAATTTTCCTCAACATTACCGTATTCTGAAGCAGAATTTATCTGCATGCTCTTATCCCGTATATCTAAAATAATAAGGTTATTTTTATCATCCTTTGCAAGTAAAGATGCTCTCTCAACACTGTCTCTGATATCTGAAGCTTCTGCTTTTACTACTGTAACAAAATTATCTTTAATTATACCTTCATAATCCATAAATTTACCTTCCAGTAAATTAGATATTATAGTGGTATTTTCTATCTTAAATGAAATATGGCTTTCTGATACTGTAATTTCAATGTCTTCTTCATTTTCTTCAATGATTCTCAGAATTTCAAGCAATGCTTTTGACGGAACAACAACAGACATACTTCCCCCATATTCAACAGGTATCTTTTTTACCGCCATTCTGTATCCATCTAAAGCAACAAAAGTGCAGAGATTATTTTTAATCTCCATGAGACAACCGGTAAAAATCGGTTTAATATTTTCCTGAGCTGCTGCAAAATACGTATATTTTATTAAGTTTTTCAATGCCTCTCCTTTTATGAAGAGTGAATCTCCGTCATTGTCAAAAGTATTCTCAGGATACTCGGAAGCTGAATTTCCAAGCATGTTTATTTCCGAATTCAGGCATTTTATTTCAATGTTGTTATTTTCCATAGTTTCTATATTCACATAGGAATTAGATGGAAGTTTTCTTACAAAATCACCTATCAATTTGGATTGTACTACTATTGCTCCTTCTTCTTCAACATCACATGGTGAATATGTTTTTATTCCAAGATCCAGGTCTGTAGCTGTCAATATAAGCATATTATCTTTTGCTTCAATTAAAATTCCCGATAAAATTGGGAGAGGTGTTCTTGCGGATACAGCTTTTTGTACAATATTAATGCTTTTATTAAGTTCATTTTGGTTAATTTTTAATTTCATTGTATACTCCTTTTTAATGAATTGTGCACAACTTAAAAAATAAAAATCAGTATAGAAATATATAAAATATAGGTAGTAATATTAGTAGTATGTGTTAATTTGTTGAAAACTCCTTTTTGTATTGATGTACAAAGATTATAAAAAAATCTACCTGTTGATATCTTGAAAACTAAAAAAAGTTATTTACATTCTTTTATTTTTTGTCAACATCTATTCACTTTTTGTCAACAAGCTTCTTTTAATTGTTAATTGTTGATTATCAGTTGTTCAGCATTGAAATAAGATCATCAACATTTTTCTTTACTTCCTGGCTGGATTCTATATCTTCTTCAATCTTGTTGTATGCGTGAAGCACAGTTGAGTGGTCTCTTCCCCCAAATTCCTCACCGAGCTTTGGAAGAGAGTAGTCTGTAAGCTTTCTTGCTATATACATTGCAATCTGTCTCGGATAAGCAATGTTTTTTGTCTTTTTCTTGGAAACAAGGTCTTCAAGTGAAATGTTGTAGTAATTTGCGACAACTTCCTTAATATCTGTAAGAGTGATTTTTTTATTATTAGATATTAAATGTTTCAGTGCTTCCTGAGCCAACTCCAGAGAAACTTCCTTCTTGTTTGTAAGAGAGGCATATGCGTAAATTCTTATGAGTGCACCTTCAAGTTTTCGAATGTTTGACTGTATGTTCTGCGCAATGTAAGATATTACATCATCAGGGACATTGTAGTTTTCAGCTTCAGCTTTTTTTCTCAGAATAGCAATTCTTGTTTCGTAATCCGGAGGCTGAATATCTGCAATCAATCCCCACTCAAAACGGGATCTGAGCCTATCTTCCAATGTTGGAATTTCACTGGGAGGATTATCACTGGATACAATTATTTGTTTATTTGCTTCGTGAAGAGTATTAAATGTATGGAAGAATTCTTCCTGTGTACTTTCCTTTCCTGCTATGAACTGAATATCGTCAACAAGAAGGACATCGGCCTTTCTGTATGTATTGCGGAACTCCTCATTTTTGCCGTCTTTAATTGAATTGATAAGATCATTAGTAAATTTTTCACTTGTTACATACAGCACGTATGCATCAGGATTGTTGTCAAGTATGTAATGACCTATAGCATGCATAAGGTGCGTTTTTCCCAAACCAACTCCGCCATACAGGAACAGGGGGTTGTATGCGGTGGCAGGTGCCTCCGCAACGGCCAAAGAAGCTGCATGGGCAAAGCGGTTGCTGTTTCCTATGATGAAATTGTCAAATCTGTATTTAGGATTTAATTTTCTTCCGTTACTTAGGGCATTGTCTTCATCAGCAGAGCCTGTGGCTGCATTTTTTCTGACTTCTTCCTTATCAATACTTTCTCCGGGAATTGTAAAAATCAGTTCGGTATCTTTTTTTAAAACATAGGTAAATGCGTTTTTAAGAAAGTTATAATGTCTTTTTTTGAGAGTGTTTTTTAAAAATTCGTCAGCTGTTTCCAGATAAATGGTGTTGTCTTTATAAGCAACTATTTTAAGGGGCTTGAACCAGGTATTAAAGCTTACCTGATTTGTGTCCTCTTTTACTATTTCAAGGACTTCATTCCATAATTCTTCAAAGTTCATAAATTCCTCCGGTTGTTAATAAAAAAAATTAACATTTTGTTAATAAAACTTATTTTGTATGTTAAAATATATAATGTAAACAATTGTTGATAAAAGTTTTAAACAATTGGTAAAGTTGAATAGTCAATATTTGTATAATATTGTTAACAGTTTGTCCATAATGAATTAAATAAAAAAAGTTATCCACAGGCACATATCATACTATCATTTTTTATCCACAATTTCAATTTAATTTTGTCTTTTTTAAAAAAATATTAATGATAAAGTTAAACAGTTGTTGATAGGTTCAAAAAATTTAACAAATGTAATGTTATGGCACTTAAAAAAGTTTCTTGATCATATCTGAAAAAATATTTGCAATATTTATAAAAATGTAGTATATTACAATAGCTATAATTGTCAAACCGAAAATATATTTAATCTTGATGCTGAAGAGCTATATTTTCAGTGTTGACATAAGAATTTAAAAATATTATAATTTAAAAACATGAAAATTTAAGATATTGATATAGATATCTGCCGTACAAGGAGGTGTTTCTAATGAAGAGAACTTATCAGCCAAAAAGAAAACAGAGAAGCAGCGAGCATGGATTTTTAAAGAGAATGAGCACGAAATCCGGAAGAAATGTTTTAAAGAGAAGAAGGGCAAAAGGTAGAAAGAAATTGTCAGCATAAGGCCGCATTTGTGGCCTTTTATTCCAGTTAAAAGCATACTGAACTAAGGTAATCCAATGATAATAATTAAAAAAAATACGGAATATAAATCGGTTTATAATTGCAATGATTCAATTTCTGATTATAATCTTGTTTTGTTTTTGAAAAAAAACGATTTAGGATATAACAGGTTTGGTTTTACGGCTGCCAAGAAAATAAAAAAAGCAGTATCGAGAAACATAATCAGAAGAAGGTTGAAAGAAATAGTCCGACAGAATGAGCCTAACTTTAAGGAAGGCTATGATATTGTTATTATGGCCAGGGTAAATGCAACACAGTCAGACTATAGGAGTCTTGAAAAGTCATTTAGTAAATTGATGAAAAGAAAAAATTTATTAAAGGGTGATTCGAATTAGCAGACTGTTTATTTTTATTATACGAATTTATCAAAGGTTTTCGTCGGCTTCGGCAGTCAGAAACTGCAGATTTTACCCAACATGTTCTCAATATTTTATCGAAGCATTACAAAAATACGGTTTCTTTAAAGGTTCATACTTAGGAATAAAAAGAATACTGAAATGTCATCCTTTCAATCCCGGAGGATATGACCCTTTGAAATAATACGGAGGAATTATGAATTTAGATTTTATAGCAAAGCCAATGGGCATGCTTGTTAAACTACTATATGACATGGTATCAGGATTGGATACTAAGTATCTTTCTGCATATGCAATATCTATAATTTTGTCTACAATAATATTTAAGGCAATAATGATACCCTTGACATTAAAACAGACAAAGTCAATGAAAAAAATGCAGGAATTAAATCCTAAGATTAAAGAATTACAGGAAAAATACGGAAAAGACCCTCAAACATTGCAGAGAAAGCAGATGGAATTATATAAGGAAGCAAATTATAGCCCTTTCGCCGGATGCTTGCCCATGCTTATTCAATTTCCCATACTTATTTCATTTTTTTACGTAATACAGCAACCTGTGAAGTATGTTTTTTCAGATCAGGCATTTTTTGATTCTATAAATAAAACTTTTTTATGGATAAAGGATTTAGGTTTCACTGAAAATCACATATTTACTGCAGCAGACCTTGCAAAGGGTGTAAGTGAAGGATTTATAAATATGGTAAACGGCCTTTCAATGGGAGGAATGACTCTTCCATTTATCGGAGCGGCGGTTCCGATATTTGCTGCGGTTTCTGCATTGACAACTTACTTTACAACAAAGATGACATCTGCCTCACAGCCTTCTATGAATGAGCAGCAGGAAGCAACTCAAAAGTCTATGAACATGATGATGCCTATTATGATATTTATATTTGGTATTCAGTTCCCTGCAGGATTGGGACTGTATTGGGTTATCTCCAACGTATTTCAGTTGGTGCAGCAATATGTTGTTATGAATTCGTCCAAAAATCCGAAGGAGGAATTAAAATAGATGAAAAATGTAACTATTGAAAGAGCTACTGTTGAAGAAGCTGTAAGGGCGGCATTGGAAGAGCTGAAGGCTGAAAGAAACGATGTTGAAATCGAAGTGATCAATGAGCCGTCAAAGGGTTTGTTCGGCTTAATCGGAAGTAAGAACGCAAAAGTTAAAGTGACAGTTACCAATGGTCCTGAGGAAGCAGCAAGCAAATTTTTTGATGTATTGCTAAAAAAGATGGATATATCTGCAGATTATGAAGTAAGTTTCTCCGATGATGTATTGAAGGTTGACATAACAAGAATCAGCGAGGATGACAAGGGAATAATTATAGGAAAAAGAGGCAAGAATTTAGATGAAATTCAGTTTCTTTTAAATTTAATCGTAAACAAGGGAAGACAAAATTATATAAGGGTAGTCTTCAATGTCGAGGATTACAGAGCAAAAAGAGAAGAGACATTAAGAAGGCTGGCAAACAAAATGGCTGACAAATGCAGGTATTATAAGCGCAAGGTCAGACTTGAGCCAATGAATCCTTATGAAAGAAGAATAATACATTCAACCTTGCAGGAACAGAATGACATAATAACATATTCTGAGGGAGAAGAACCCTTCAGAAAAGTAGTAATTGATTTAAAATAGCAAAAGTATTATAACCCGGACAACCCGGGTTATTTTATACTGCTTTTAAATATTAAATTATTATGTACATTTGCATTGAATTAATGTAGAATATATGTGAAGTAAAAAAGAAATGGTGGTAGCATGAATACTGATACAATAGCTGCAATTGCTACGTTTCCGGGAAATGCAGGTATTAATATAATACGCATAAGCGGAAATGATTCACTGAATATTGCAGAAAAAATATTTATAAATAAGAATAAAAAACAAAATATAAGCTTGAAGCCCAGATATCTGCACTATGGACATATTGTGGACAAAAACGGCAGGGTCATAGATGAAGTGTTGATATCTTATATGAAGGGGCCAAATACGTATACGAGAGAGGATATAGTTGAAATAAACTGTCACGGAGGAATTATTTCGGCTAAAAAGATACTGGAGACCGTTCTTGAGCATGGATGCAGGCCGGCAGAAAGAGGAGAATTCACAAAAAGAGCTTTCTTAAGCGGAAGAATAGATCTTGCTCAGGCTGAAGCTGTTATCGATATAATTAATTCCAAGACTGATTCGAGCCATGAAATTTCCATAAACCACCTCGAGGGTAGACTTTCAAAGGAAATAAATGAAATAATAGATAATATAATTGACCTTCTTGCAAATATAGAAGTAAATATTGATTTTCCTGAATATGATGAAGATGAAGTAACCATAGAAAAGGTGAAAGAGCTGAGTGAAAAGACTGCAGTTAGAATAGACAGACTCATAAGTACTGCAGATACCGGGAAAATATTCAAGGAAGGCATTAAGACCGTAATTTTAGGAAAGCCTAATGTTGGAAAATCTTCGCTTATGAATTTTCTGCTGAATGAAAACCGTGCAATAGTAACTGAGGTGCCCGGAACTACCAGAGATACAATTGAAGAGTATGTGAATATTAAAGGTGTTCCTCTCAGAATTATAGATACTGCGGGCATCAGGGAAACCGATGACAGGGTAGAGAAAATAGGTGTTGAAAAAGCTCTTCAAAAGGTTGAAGAAGCTGATTTGATAATTATGATTTTTGATTCATCAAGAGAGCTTGAGGATGATGACAAAAAAATATTGAAATATATAGAAAATAAAAAGGTAATATATATAAAAAATAAAACTGATCTTGAAGAAAGACTGGATATAAGTGAATACGGAAGCATAGAAAAAGAAGCAATAAGCATATCTGTTTTGAAAAATCAAGGGTTGGATGAAATAATAGACAAAATAGCAGAAATGTTTTTTCACGGAACAATAAATGTAAGCGATGAGCTGATTATAAATAACGTAAGGCATAAGAATCTTCTTATCAATGCGAGAAACAGTCTTTTAGAGGTGCTCAGCTCCATAGAAAACAATATGACAATTGATTTCATTGAAATAGATTTGAAGCAGGCTATGGAATATTTGGGCCTTATTGTGGGAAAGACAGTCAGTGATGATTTAATGGACAAAATATTTAACGAATTTTGTATCGGAAAATAGAAAGATTAAAGAGGAATAAGATGGAAGACAGAGTAAGAGATTTTCTTGCCGAAAGCATAGATGTTGCAGTGGTAGGTGCGGGACATGCGGGATGTGAAGCTGCTCTTGCTGCCGCACGGCTTGGAATGAAGACAATTATGCTTACAATGAGCCTTGATTCCATAGCCATGATGGCGTGCAATCCAAACATAGGCGGCACCGCAAAGGGTCACCTTGTGAGGGAGATAGATGCTTTAGGCGGAGAAATGGCTTTAAATATAGATAAGTCTATGATACAATGTAAGATGCTGAATCGTTCAAAGGGACCGGCTGTGCATTCTTTGAGAGCCCAGGCTGATAAGAAAAGATATCATACGGAAATGAAAAAGGTTTTGGAAAACCAGCAGGATCTTGAAATCATACAGTCAGAGGTCACGAGATTGACTGTTGAAGAAGACGGGAGCTTCAATGTGTATACAAGCTTAGGTGCATATTACAATGCAAAGGCTGTAATTGTAACAACAGGTACGTATCTCAAGGGAAGAATATATATTGGAGAACTGAATTATTCTTCAGGTCCTGATGGACTTGCACCTGCTGATAAGCTTTCAGAATCTCTTATGGATCTGGGTATTGAAATGAGAAAGTTCAAGACAGGTACTCCTGCAAGAATACATGCTGATTCAATTAATTTTGAAAAAATGGAAGCTCAGTGGGGTGACGATGAAATAATTCCGTTTTCATTCATGACTGATTTCATAGATATTGAACAGGTTCCATGCTATATAACATATACAACAGAAGAAACACATGAAATTATCAGAAATAATCTTGACAGATCTCCTCTTTATGAGGGAGTTATAAAAAGTATAGGCCCGAGGTATTGTCCATCCATAGAGGATAAGGTAGTTAAATTTTCAGATAAGGACAGACACCAGCTCTTTGTTGAACCAGAGGGTCTCGATACTAAGGAAATGTATATTCAGGGAATGTCTTCATCATTGCCCTACGAGGTGCAGATTCCTATGTATAAGTCAATGATAGGCCTTAAAGATGCACATATTATGAGACCTGCTTACGCCATAGAATATGACTGCATAGATCCGACGCAGCTGAAAACCAGTCTTGAGCTGATGAATATTAAAAATTTATTTTTCGCGGGACAGGTGAATGGAAGTTCGGGATATGAAGAAGCTGCTGCTCAAGGTTTGGTTGCAGGAATAAATGCCGTAATGAGTTTAAAAAACAGAGAGCCTTTGGTATTTGACCGTTCGGAGGCATATATAGGAGTGCTCATTGATGATTTGGTTACAAAGGGAACAAATGAACCATATCGAATGATGACATCAAGAGCTGAATACAGGCTTTTGCTGAGACAGGACAACGCTGATGAGAGGCTTACGGAAAAAGGATATGCAGCGGGACTTGTCACGGAAGAAAGATATGAAAGATTCAAAAATAAAAAGCAGCAAATAGAAGATGAAATAGAAAGACTTAAAAATATAAGAATTACACCGAAGTCTGAAGTTAATGAAATATTGGAAGGTATAGGGAGCGTGCCTCTTAAAATGCCTTTGAGTATGTATGAGCTTCTGAAAAGAGTTGAATTAAATTATGACAATACTTCGGAACTTGATAAGGACAGACCTTTATTAAAAAAGGAAATAAAGGATTATGTTGAAACGGTGATTAAATATGAAGGATATATTTCAAAGCAGATAAAACAGGTTGAACAGTTTAAAAAGCTTGAAAATAAAAGGATACCAAAGGATATTGATTATAATGAGGTAGGAAGCCTCAGGCTGGAAGCAAGACAAAAGCTTGATAAAATAAGACCAGATTCCATTGGGCAGGCTTCAAGAATATCGGGTGTTTCACCTTCTGATATTAACGTGCTTTTAATTTATTTGATGACATACAACAATAATTAAATAAAAGGAGAACATCTTGATAAAAACATTGGAGGATGGATTTAAACAACTGAATATTCCCTACAGCCTTGAAGTTGAAAATAAGTTTATTAAATATCGTGATCTTTTAAAGGAATGGAATCAGAAAATCAATATAACATCCATAGAAGATGACGAGGAAATTTATGTGAAGCACTTTCTGGACAGCATTTTACTGATGAGTGTGGAAGGAATGAGCGGAAGTAAAAGTATTATTGATGTGGGAACCGGAGGCGGGTTTCCGGGATATCCTTTGAAAGTTGTCAATGACGGCTACAAGGTTACACTTTTAGACAGCCTGAGAAAAAGAATTGATTTTTTAGATGAAGTTGCGAAGGAACTGGAGCTTAAGGATGTGGAGCTTATTCACGGGCGTGCGGAGGACTTTGGACAAAATAAAAATTATAGGGAAAAATTCGATATTTGTGTATCCAGGGCTGTGGCTCCTCTTAATGTGTTAAGCGAATACTGTATTCCCTTTGTAAAGGTCGGAGGATATTTTGCCGCATATAAAAGTGAGAATATTTCCCCGGAAATTTCTGATTCGGAAAATGCAATTAAAAAGCTTGGCGGTAAAATTAAAGAGGTAAAAGAAATATCTTTACCTGGAACGGACATTGTAAGAAAAATAATTGTAATAGAAAAGTGTGGATCAACTGATTCAAAATACCCGAGAAGAGCGGGAAAACCAAGTAAAGAGCCATTGGTGTAAGGGGGAGAATTTCTTGATAAGCAATATAATCAATATAGATGTTAATAAAATAATTCCTAACAAAAACCAGCCGAGAAAAGTTTTCGACGAAAGGGCTTTGGAAGAATTAAGTCAATCAATAAAAAATTACGGCATAATACAACCTATTACCGTAAGAAAAATCTATGATGATATATATGAAATAGTTGCGGGAGAAAGACGTTTTAAAGCAGTTAAGCTGTTAAATTTAGATACTATTCCGGCTGTGGTTATCGAAGTTAAGGAAGAAGAATCTGCTGCTATGGCTCTCATTGAAAATCTGCAGAGAGAGGACTTGGATTTTATAGAAGAAGCAATGGCCTACGAAAGGCTTATTGAGGATTTTGAATTAAACCAGACTCAATTGGCAGAAAAATTAGGAAAATCCCAATCAACTATAGCGAACAAAATGAGAATATTGAAGCTTCCCGAATCAGTAAAGCAAAAAATACGGGAAGGCGGTTTAAATGAGCGCCATGCGAGAGCACTTCTGAAAATAGAGGATGAAGAGCTGCTTTTGAGCATTGTTGAAAAAATTGTTAAAAAGGACTTAAACGTCAGCGAAACTGAAAAGCTTGTGAACTCCATCGCTGAGGATATTAATGAAAAGAAAATGAGGGACAAGCGCTATGTCCGAAATTTTATCAATTACAAAATTTATATAAATACAATCAAAAATGCGTACAATGAAATAGTTAAGACCGGAATAGAAGCTAAATTCGAACAGGAAGAATCTGAAGAATTCATAGAAATCAAGGTTAGAATACCGAAAAAAAGCATATAGAAGGTGATGAAGTGGCTAAGATAATAAGCATATTCAATCAAAAAGGCGGCGTGGGAAAAACCACAACTAATGTTAATCTTTGTGCGGCTCTGGCTTTAAAAGGGAAAAAGGTACTGAGCATTGATATAGACCCTCAGGGAAATTCCACCAGCGGGTTCGGTATTGACAAAAATAGTCTGAAAGAAACCATCTATGATGTCCTTATAGAGGATATTGATATAAATAAGGTGGTACATGAAACGGAAATACAGAACCTTGATTTAATACCGTCGAATATACAGTTGGCAGGAGCTGAAATAGAGCTGACTAATACAAAGCACAGAGAAAAAACACTGAAGGAAAAAATCAATTTGCTGGATAAAGAGTATGACTTTATTATAATAGACTGCCCTCCTTCACTTGGCTTATTATCATTAAATGCGCTTACGGTTTCCAACACGGTACTTATACCCATACAGTGCGAGTACTATTCTCTTGAAGGTGTGGGGCAGCTTATAGATACGGTTAAGCTGGTGAAAAAAACATTGAATCCCAAGCTGGATATTGAAGGAGTTCTTTTGAACATGTATGACGGAAGAACAAATTTATCGGCTCAGGTGGTTGAAGATTTTAAAAATAAGGTATATAAAACAGTCATCCCCAGGAATGTCAGATTGGCAGAAGCTCCAAGCTTTGGTCAGCCTATAATGCTGTACGACGAAAATTCAAAGGGAAGCGAAGCATACATGAAATTATCGGAAGAGCTTATAAAAAACAATTAAGGAGGTCGCAATGGCAATAAAAAGAAAAGCCTTAGGCAAGGGTTTGTCGGCATTGATACCGGAGGACTTGGAGAAAGAAGACATACATAGAATAGAAGAAATAGATATAGATTTAATATGTCCAAATCCAAATCAGCCTCGTAAAATATTTGAGCAGGACAAGCTTGAAGAGCTTACTGAATCCATAAAAAAATATGGTGTAATACAGCCTATAATTGTACGAAAAGATGCAGATTTCTATACCATTATTGCAGGTGAAAGAAGATGGAGAGCATGCAAAAACGCAAATATTAAAAGCATGCCATGCATTGTAAGAGACATCGAAAATAAGAATGCTTCCGAAATAGCCTTAATTGAAAACATTCAGAGAGAAGACTTAAATCCCATAGATGAAGCTACGGCATATGAGTTTATAATGGATAGATATGGAATAACACAGGAAGAGGTTTCAAACATTGTTGGTAAGTCGAGGGTTTATGTTACGAATATCATGAGGCTTTCAAATCTTGATCCATATGTAAAAAATAAAATAGTGACAAATGAAATTTCGGCAGGCCACGGAAGAGCTATGTTGAGCTTTGCTCCGGAAAAACAGATAGAAATAACAGACAGAATAATTAGAGAAGGGCTGAGTGTTAGAGACGTTGAAAAGCTTGTAAGAAACTCAAAGAAGCCCGGAAGAAGAATAATTCCTGAAAAGGATAAATATATAGCACATGTTGAAGAGCTTTTAACAGAAAGATTTTCTT
>DAMAEI010000006.1:65533-68509 GCA_031997345.1 Sedimentibacter sp.
TAATATTAAGAAAAATAAGAGTAAAGGCAAAATAGAAATTGAATATCTAAATACTGATGATTTGAACAGAATTTTAGATTTATTAAAAATAGAAGAAGAATAGCCATCGCGTTAATGCAATGGCTATTCTTCTATTTGACATTGTATTAACAAAGTAATATAATGTGGTTAAATAATAAAGGTTGCAGGGAGGTTATTAATTTGATTAAGGGACTTGATGTAAAGGCTAACGAAAAGCAGTTTGCTGTTCTCAAGGAGTATATCAGCTCCATAAGAGGTGCACAAGGAATTCTTATGCAAACGCTTCACGAGGCTCAGGATATTTTTGGATATTTGCCTATTGAAGTGCAGAAATTCATAGCTGATGAGCTTGATGTCCCATTGGCTGAGGTTTATGGAGTTGCAACATTTTACACTCAATTTTCAATTGAGCCCAAGGGCAAGCATAAAATAGGTGTATGTTTAGGAACGGCATGCTATGTAAAGGGTTCTCAGCAGGTTCTCGACAAACTGTCAAAGGAGCTGAATGTAAAAGTTGGAGGAACTACTGCGGACAATTTATTCACTCTTGAGGCCACAAGGTGTCTTGGCTGCTGCGGATTAGCTCCGGTAATGATGATTGACGGCGATGTGTACGGAAAGCTTGAGCCGAAGAAGATACCTGAAATATTGGCTGAGTATAAAAAATAGGAGGCATGCTATGAAATCTTTGGAAGAGTTAAAAAAGCTGAGAGAAGAAGCAATCAAAAATGTTGAGATGAGAAATACCGGAAAAGACATACGTGTTGTTGTCGGCATGGCTACATGCGGCATTTCTGCAGGGGCGAGACCTGTATTAACAACATTCGTTGAAGAGGTTGCCAAAAGAAATCTGAATAACGTTCAGGTAGTTCAGACAGGATGTATAGGAATGTGTACCTATGAACCTATAGTTGAGGTTTATCAGAATGGAAAGGAAAAGGTTACCTACATTCATGTTGATCCTGAAAGGGCAAAGAAAATTGTGTCTGACCATCTTGCAAATAACAATATTGTCCGTGAGTATACAATAGGGGCTGAGTAAGCAATCTTATAAATGGAGGAAAAGCGATGAAAATTTTCAGATCTCATGTCTTGGTTTGCGGCGGAACCGGCTGCAGTTCTTCAAAGTCTGATTTAATCAGGCGAAGATTTGAAGAAAAAATAAAGGAAGTAAATTTGGACAACGAAGTACAGGTTGTAGCTACCGGCTGCTTCGGGCTTTGTGAAGAAGGTCCTGTCGTTATAATTTATCCCGAAGGAACTTTTTATGCAAGAATGACCGTTGAGAGAGTTGACGAAATAGTTGAAGAGCATCTGCTGAAGGGTAGAATAGTAAGAAAGTACCTCTATGATGAAAGTGCAAAGAACGAGCAAATAAAGCCTCTTGGAGAGGTTGAATTTTATAAGAAGCAAAAAAGAGTGGCCCTCAGAAACTGTGGATTGATTAATCCGGAAAATATTGATGAATATATAGCCAGAGACGGATATATGGCTCTCGGTAAAGTCCTGACCGAAATGACTCCGGCAGATGTAATTAAGCTGGTAAAGGATTCGGGATTAAAAGGAAGAGGTGGAGCAGGTTTCTCAACGGGAATGAAGTGGAGCTTTGCCGCACCTAACGAGGCAGATCAGAAGTATGTTATATGCAATGCCGATGAAGGAGACCCCGGAGCATTCATGGACAGAAGCGTGCTTGAAGGAGATCCTCATGCTGTTTTGGAGGCCATGGCTATCGCGGGATATGCTATTGGCGCGACAAAAGGATTTGTATATGTGAGAGCTGAATACCCAATTGCTGTGCACAGACTTAAAATTGCTATAGATCAGGCAAAGGAACTTGGACTTTTAGGAAATAACTTATTTGAATCAGGCTTTGACTTTGATGTGGAAATAAGACTGGGCGCCGGTGCATTTGTATGCGGAGAAGAAACTGCGCTCATGCAGTCGATAGAGGGCAAGAGAGGAATGTCAAGAAATAAACCTCCTTTCCCGGCAAATAAAGGCTTGTGGGGTAAGCCTACAATAATAAACAACGTTGAAACATTGGCAAACGTTCCTCAGATAATTCTTAACGGTCCTGAATGGTTTAAGAGCTTTGGAACTGAAAAATCACCGGGAACAAAGGTATTTGCATTGGGTGGAAAAATAAATAACACCGGGTTGGTTGAGGTTCCTATGGGAACAAAGCTGAGAGAAGTAATTTATGACATAGGAGGCGGGTGTCCAAACGGGAAAGAGTTCAAGGCTGTACAGACTGGAGGTCCTTCCGGAGGATGCCTGACAAAAGAGCATCTTGATATTCCTATTGATTATGACAATCTGACGGCAGTTGGGTCTATGATGGGCTCCGGCGGAATGATTGTAATGGATGAAGATAACTGCATGGTTGACATAGCAAGATTTTTCCTTGATTTTACTGTTGACGAGTCATGCGGAAAATGTACCCCATGCAGAGAGGGAACAAAGCGCATGCTTGAAATCCTGGAAAAGATTACAGAGGGGAAAGGGACCATGGAGGATTTGAACAAGCTCGAGAAGCTTGCGGCAAATATTAAGGACACATCACTCTGTGGGCTTGGTCAAACTGCTCCGAACCCTGTACTATCTACAATGAAATACTTCAGAGATGAATATGAGGCTCATGTTAATGAAAAAAGATGTCCCGCAGGGGTTTGTCAGTCGCTGCTGAAATATATCATTACAATGGACTGCAAGGGCTGCACAAAATGTGCAAGAATCTGCCCTGTGGGAGCGATAGACGGCAAGGTTAAGGAAGTTCATGTAATTAACCAGGATAAATGCATTAAATGTGGCTCATGTATGGATGCATGTACGTTCCGTGCAATCATTAAAAAGTAAGAAGGAGTTAGTTATGGATAAGGTAAATGTAACTATAAATGGAATACAGGTAAATGTTCCGAAGGATTATACCGTATTAATGGCTGCCAGAGAGGC
>DAMAEI010000006.1:68519-69864 GCA_031997345.1 Sedimentibacter sp.
GACATACCTACGCTTTGCTACCTGAAGGACATCAATGAGATAGCAGCATGCAGAGTATGCGTGGTTGAAGCTGATATAAAAGGAGTTCCTATGAGAAACCTTCCTGCGTCCTGCGTACTGCAGGTACAGGACGGAATGAATATACGCACAAATACTCCAAAGGTAAGAAATGCTGTAAGAATGAATGTGGAGCTGATACTTGCAAATCATAACAGAGAATGCCTGACATGTCTCAGAAACGGAACATGCGAGCTTCAGAAGCTGTGCGACGAACTTGGAATTGATAATATTGAATTTGAGGGAGCAAAAAGAGAAGCAAAAATAGATAATCTATCACACTCTATCATAAGAGATACAAGCAAGTGTATACTGTGCGGACGATGTGTAACCACATGCAGGGATGTGCAGGGCATAGGAATTCTTGACTTTACAAAGAGAGGATTTAATACGGAGGTAGCTCCTGCCTTTGATTACAGCATGAAGGATGTTCCATGTGTATATTGCGGGCAATGTATTCAGGCGTGTCCTGTTGCAGCATTGCGTGAGCGCAGCTATATTGACGATGTATGGGATGTAATTGACGATCCTGAAAAATATGTTGTTGTTCAGACAGCGCCGGGTGTAAGGGCATCCTTGGGAGAAGAGTTCGGTTATCCCGTAGGCACCGACGTGACCGGAAAAATGGTTGCTGCACTGAGAAGGCTTGGTTTTGACAAGATATTTGATACTAACTTCTCTGCTGACTTAACAATATTGGAAGAGGGAACAGAGCTTTTGAGCAGGGTTACAAATGGCGGAAAGCTCCCTATGATAACTTCATGCTCACCCGGATGGATACGCTTTTGCGAAATAAATTACCCTGACTTCCTTGATAATCTTTCAACATGCAAGTCTCCTCAGCAGATGTTCGGTGCAATTGTAAAATCCTACTATGCTGAAAAGGCCGGTGTAGATCCGAAGAAAATGGTATGTGTATCCATAATGCCGTGTACATCTAAAAAGACGGAGGCAAACAGGCCTGAAATGGAGGTAGACGGTATAAGAGACGTTGATTTCTCTTTGACTACCAGAGAGCTTGGTGATATGATCAAGCAGGCGAGAATCAGCTTCAGGAATCTGCCCGATGAGCAACCGGACAGCATTTTAGGGGAATATACAGGTGCAGGTGCAATATTCGGAGCCACAGGCGGAGTAATGGAGGCAGCGCTGAGGACAGTGGCTGACATATTGACAGGAAAAGATCTTGAAGATATCGAATACCAGGGAGTGAGAGGTATTGAAGGAGTGAAGGAGGCATCTGTGATTCTTCCTATTGACGGAAAGGATACAGAGGTAAGGGTCGCGG
>DAMAEI010000006.1:69874-73949 GCA_031997345.1 Sedimentibacter sp.
CAGCAAATGCAGCAAAAGTTCTTGATGCGGTGAGAGCAGGCGAAAAGAATTACCACTTCATAGAGGTAATGGCATGTCCAGGCGGATGTGTTCACGGTGGTGGTCAGTCCCATGTTTCTGCAAAAGCAAGACTCGAGGTTAATCCGAAGATAAAAAGAGCAGATGCGCTTTATGAACTTGACCGATCGCTTCCTCAAAGAAAATCTCATAAGAATCCTGAGGTAAAAAGGCTTTATGATGAATTCCTCAAGGAGCCTAATGGACATCTGTCTCACAAATTGCTTCACACTCATTATGCTAAAATGGATACCTATAAGATTGAACAGCAGGAAGAGTTTGAAGAACTTCTTAAGAATCTGCAGCAGTAAAAATAATAAAAACAGCAGGTATGAGGGGAACCTCCTGCCTGCTGTTTTGCTTTAAATTCCTTGTAAATATAATGGCAATAATTGTAAAAAATACATCTGAGTTTGACATCTGAGGATAATGTGCTATAATTAATTATGCAATTTATTTCTCGCATAATTAAATGTCCCGTAATCTAGCATGATATGCTATGACATCTTAATTTTTTTATCTGACATTAAAATCAAAAAATTACCGAAGGAAGTTTATAAAAAAAGAGCAAAACTTAATATGACTTAAAACTAAACATATTGTATTTTATGGTTTTTTGTTATTCACGATTATAATATTTCATATTTATTTTTTGCATCCAATTATACTCACGGAAAAATAAAAAAGTTATTTATCAAAAATTAATAAAAAAGTTTAAAACAAACTACACGATATACAAATATTTATTTAATAAAATGAATATTTATATATATATAAAATTAAGGAGGATGTACATGAAAAAGAAATACGTTTTCATGATTTTAGTCTTGGTTTTGCTTATTTCAATCTCTGCATGCGCCAGAAATACAGGGGTTAAACCAGGTGAATCAATAAAAATTGCAGTTACGGATAACGGCTGGGACAGCCAGAAGCTGCACAACGAAATTGCACGAATTGTGGTTGAAAATGGATATGAAGGATATAAGCTTGAAACTTCATCCGGTTCATCAACTATGAACTGGCAAGCTATGATAAAAGGAGATATAGATCTCGATATTGAAAGCTGGACAGATAATGTGGTGAGCTATCCTGAGGATGTGGATAAGGGTGATATCGTAGATGTGGGAGTATTGGTGCCTGACAGCGCTCAGGGACTTTATGTACCCAGATATGTAATTGAGGGAGATTCTGAACGGGGTATAGCACCTATGGCTCCTGATTTAAGAACTGTTGAGGATTTAAAAAAGTATCCGGAATTATTTCCCGATGATGAGGACAGGTCGAAAGGTAGAATTTACGGCTCTATTCCGGGTTGGATGGCAGATGAAATATTATATAAAAAATATGAGTATTACGGGTTGGACGAAATGTACAACTATACAAGGCTTGGGAGCGAGGCCACTCTGTTCGCATCACTGGTATCCGCATACAATCTGGGAAAACCATGGGTGGGGTATTGTTATGAACCTACGTGGATAAGTGGTAAATTGGATATTGTCCTTCTTGAGGATGCAGCCTTTGACCCTGAGCTCTACATGGAGGGGAAATGTGAATTTCCGAAGCAGGAGCTTAAAATTGTAAGCAGCAGCAAATTTGCCGAAAGGGCTCCTGAGCTTGTTGAATTTTTCAAAAAGTATGAAACAGGAAGCCAGCTGATAGCAGAGGCTCTGGCATATCTTGATGAAACGAAGGCCACCCATGAAGAAACGGCAAAGTGGCTTTTAAAGGAAAATGATTATTTGTTGGATGAGTGGATCCCTAAGGAAAATGCCGAAAAGGTGAGGACATACCTCAACAAATAATAAAAGAGAGGACATATTTATGAATGACTATATATTTACATTCCCAAAGGCGTGGCAGATAGATGTAGGCACGGCAATAGATGATTCTGTAAAGCAGTTCAGCAAAAACAATGCCGAGATACTTGATATAATAAAGTTCGGAGCCATAGATGCCATTCAGGCAATCAATCATTTGTTGTCATCTGTTCCGTGGATTGTGCTTATATTATTGGTTGTATTTTTAGGATACAGAATAAGCAAGAAGATAACAACAGGTGTGGCATACGGAGCAATGTTATTTTTTATAGGGACCTTTGGCCTTTGGGAGAACATGCTTGAAACTATAAGCCTTGTAATCGTTGCGGTATCCGTATCTCTTGCTTTAGGGTTTCCTATTGGCATACTTATAGCAATGAATAAAGGTGCTGACCGGGTTATGCGGCCTGCTCTGGATCTGATGCAGACAATGCCGTCATTTGTATACCTTGTGCCTGCGGTTGTGCTGTTCAGTACGGGGACCATGCCTGCCTTGCTTGCAACTATTATTTATTCCGTGGTTCCCATGATAAGAATGACAAGCCATGGTATTGCTCATGTTGATAAGGAAGTAAGAGAGGCGGCCATTTCCTTTGGCTCAACAAAGATGCAAGCTCTTGTAAAGGTTCAGATACCTCAGGCCATGCCAACAATAATGACAGGAGTGAATCAAACAATTATGATGGCAATGTCAATGGTGGTTACAAGTGCGATTATAGGAGCCAAGGGGCTTGGAATGGAAATACTTCTTGCAACAAATCGCGTGGAAATGGGTAAGGCTTTGTTACCGGGAATTTCAATAGTAATTATCGCCATTATTTTAGACCGCCTTACGCAGGGAATAACGAAGAAAAATGAGGTGGCTGAATAATGAATGACAATATAGACAATATAATAGAAGTAAGTAATATATCCAAATTGTATGGTTTAAATAAAAAAGAAGCATCAAGGATGATGAAGGACGGATTTGAAAAGGACGAAGTATATAAAAAAACAGGGGTAACCGTTGCTTTGTGGGATGTTTCCTTCAGTGTAAAAAGAGGTGAAATTTTTGTTATAATAGGATTATCCGGCTCCGGAAAGTCCACATTGATTCGCTGTTTCAATCAGCTTCTGAAGCCCACATCAGGGAAGATATATTTTAACGGCAAGGATATAGAAGCATTCAATAAAAAGGAACTGCTTGAATATAGAAGAAATAAAATATCAATGGTTTTTCAAAATTTTGGTCTTATGTCTCACCGTAACGTTATGGATAATGTTGCATACGGTCTTGAGGTCAAAAATGTATTAAAGGATGAAAGGCAGAAAAGAGCCTTTGAAATGACGAAGCTAGTAGGACTTGAGGGAAGGGAAAACAAACCTATTTCCAGCCTTTCCGGAGGAATGAAGCAGAGGGTGGGGCTTGCGAGGGCACTGGCAAATGACCCGGAGGTACTGCTTATGGATGAACCATTTTCAGCTCTTGACCCTCTTGTGAGGAAAGATATGCAGTTTGAACTTCTGTCCCTTCAGAGAAAGTTGGAAAAGACGGTAATTTTCATAACACATGATATAAATGAAGCCTTTAAGCTTGGAGATACTGTCGCTATAATGAGAGACGGCAAAGTAATTCAGATAGATACTCCTGAGGATATGTCTGTTAATCCTGCGGATGATTACGTGAAAAAGTTTATTGACAGTGCTGACAAAACAAAGGTAATGAGCCTTAAGCATGTTATGATTACTCCTTCATGCCTCATAAAGGAAAATGATTCAGTTAAAAATGCAATTAGGGAAATGCGTCAAAATTCTGTTTCAAGTGCATATGTCGTTGATGCAAGGATGAAATATAAGGGTATATTGACAATTGACGATGCAATCAAGGCAAATAATGAAAATATCAAGCTTTTTGATATAGTGAGGAAAGATGCATTGACAGCGAAGGAAGATGCTCATGTGAGCGATATACTTCCAATGGCCGTGGAAGCAAGGTTCCCCATAGTGGTTACCGATGAGGAAGGGTCATTGAAGGGAATTGTGACAAAAAGTTCTGTTCTGTCTTCATTGGTAGAATAATTATATTATATTAAATCGCCGTATTTGTGCACTTATGTATACAAATATGGCGATTTTGTATGCTCTAACCCCATCTTTTCGACCGTCATGGAGAAAAAGATGGTGGTAGGTCAACTGCAACGATTATGACTCGACCCAATTTT
>DAMAEI010000007.1:0-5250 GCA_031997345.1 Sedimentibacter sp.
ACTTTCTATTGCCATATATTCGCCTTGCAATAGTTCATTAAGTGATTTTATTAAATCTACTTTATTGTCCAATTTTATACCCTCTGATAAAAATTTATTTTAAGTTATCTTTCCACTAATTTATTAACCTATTCTTATTTTTATCTGATATTTTAAAAAAGAACTCGGTTAGAAGTTCTTAATACTGACGGTATCCCGGTTGTTAGGGCACAGGTCAATAGATACAACTCAAATTTTTACACATGTATTAAAAGAAAAAACAGGATGCTTTATCTATTTTAAATGATAAGTTTATATAATTAAAAAAAGAACCTCGTCGCAGGTTCTTTTATATTCATTTTGCATTTGGCGAAACATTGGCGAATAATTATTTTAAACACCATTTTTATCCGCTAAAAGCATTCAGATCTCAATCAAAACGGAGAATGAGGGATTCGAACCCTCGATACAGTTCCCCGTATACACGCTTTCCAGGCGTGCTCCTTAAACCACTCGGACAACTCTCCAAAATGCTTTACAGCAAATGCTATTATAACCTGAAACACCAAGCGTGTCAATAGTTTATTTTTTCTACATTGTAAGCATTTATTTGTGCAGGATAGCTTTCCATGATAATACCGTTATAAGTAATTGTTACCTTAGTTCCCGGTGTAAACTCGGATAAATCCTTGAGAGTTGCAGAATTCTCAGCAACCCTCACCACTATTTTATCGCTTGATTTCAATTCATCTTCACCTTCAAAGGGCTCTACTAATATGGATACCTTATTATTCTCCAAAACCGTTGCAGAAAACGATGCAACATCGTTGATATCATTTTTTCCCTTTAAATTTATAACTAAAATCGTAGCAAAACATACTGCCATTAACAATATAATCCACATAATTTTTCTATTCATAATATACCTCCTATTTATAAATAAGACGTAATTTATGAATAAATGTTCCGTCCTGAATATACATGAAAAATTTTTCCACTCCACACCGAAAACTTTCTCCATCATGCTTTAATAAGCTGGAATTGGCAGACTTAAAAGCAGCGGAGCATATTTTCTAATCCTCTATAAAATTCAGAAAGTATATCCGAAATTTTATTGAAGTTCAACACATCGGATCCTATCTTTCCGTCCCGATAAAGAACAGAGCTATTGCTCCTTGTCCTGTATGGGAGCCTACTACAGGTCCGATGTAATTGTAAATTACATCCTTTACATTCAATTTCTCCTTTATAAGCGAAGCAAGATACTCCGTATCCTCCTGGCTGTCGGCATGGCTTATAAAAACAACCTGATTTTCGGGCCTTATAGACGTAGCCTCCATATGCTCAAACAATGTCTGAATAGATTTTTTACGTCCTCTTACGTTTCCTACAGGTATCAAGTGACCTTCGTCATCCACATGTATAATCGGCTTGACATTGAGAGCAGTCCCTAGAGTAGCCGTCATTGCATTGATTCTACCTCCTCTTTTGAGGTGGTTAAGGTCATCAACCGTTACCCAATGGCACATGTGCAGCCTGTTGTCAAGAAGCCAGTTCTTAACACCGTCAATATCCATTCCTTCACGTTTTTTCATGGCAGCATGGTAAACTAGCAATCCCTCTCCCATTGATGCCGCCAGCGTATCAATACATTCAATTTTAGAATCTGTGTACTTTTCTCTGAGGCCTTCCGCCGCTATGATGGAAGAGTTAAACGTTCCGCTGAGACCTGAAGAGAAGCCTACATAAAGAATATCTTCTCCTGCCTGCAGTATGGGTTCAAAATATTCCTCAAATGTTTTTACGTTAATAAGCGTTGTGGTCGAGCGCTCCCCATTTTTTACTCTGCTGTAAAATTCTTTTATATCCAATTCTCTGTGATCAGGGTAATTCAAATAGCTTTCATTTTCAAAACCAAACCCCATAGGTATTACCTTTATCCCCAATTCGTCAATCATATATGCCGGAAGATCTGCTGTCGATTCTGTAACAATAACATAATTCCTCATAACTACTATTCCCTTCTGTTTATGATAAATGCTGTAATGTTTTTATATTATCATATCATAATTACCATTACAATACATAAAATTTCTTTGTGTTAGCACTAATCAACTGTTTAAAACGATATTTTACGATGTATTATGACAAATTTTTTGATGTTTTTACTCCGCGTTTTTGGGTATATTGATTATATGAAAAGTGATTATTACAAAATGAGATAGATATCAACAGGAGGAATGAATATGATTAAAATAGCTGTTATATTGGGAAGCACAAAGCCGGGAAGAAACGGAGAAGCAGTTGCTAAGTGGTTTTACGAGCTGGCAAAAAAGAGAACAGATGCAGAATTTGAGCTTGTGGATGTAGCCGATTACAATTTACCACTTTACGATGAGCCTTATCCGGCAATGATGCAACAGTACACAAAGGAACACACCAAGAAATGGTCGCAGAAAATAAATGAATTTGACGGTTACATCTTTGTAACTGCAGAATACAACCACAGCATTCCGGGAGCTCTGAAAAATGCAATAGATTTTCTGAACGTGGAATGGAAAAACAAAGCGGCAGGCTTTGTCAGCTACGGAAGCGCAGGAGGCGCCCGCGCCGTTGAACACCTGAGAACTGTTGCCGGAGAGCTTCATATGGCCGACGTAAGAGCACAGGTAATGCTAAACCTGTTTACGGATTTCGTAAATATGAGCGAATTTAAGCCTGACCCAAGGCACGAGGGTGAAGTGGATGACCTTCTGAATCAGGTGATTTCCTGGAGTAAGGCAATGAAAACAATAAGATAACAATAAAATAGAGCCGTCTGTTTATTCAGACGGCTCATTGTTTTGAAAGCTGTCGTAAAGAGCTTTCATTTCATCTTTATGCCTTATAAGCGATTCAATTATATACGGATCGAAGTGGCGTCCTTTTTCATTAATTATATAATTCATGCTTTCCTCAAAGTTGTATGCATCTTTATATGGCCTCTTGCTTGTGAGTGCGTCAAGCACATCAGCAATCGCTACGATTCTTGCACTGAGAGGAATATCCATTCCGGCCTTCCTGTAAGGGTATCCCGTACCGTTCCACCTTTCATGATGACCTTCTACTATTTCAATTCCCATTTGGAACATGCTGTACTTCTGCTTGGCAATATTCTTTTCGGCGGTTTTCAGTACATCAACACCGTAAATAACATGTTTTTTCATTTCGCCGAACTCATCATCTGTCAGCTTGCCGGGTTTCAGCAAAACCCCGTCCTTTACTCCGACCTTGCCTATATCATGCATGGGGCTGAATCTTTCTATCCCCTTTAAAAAGGCTATTGTGATTTCTTCCTCATTCACAGAATATTCTTTCATCCTCTCAAGATGGTCTCCGGTGTCCTCATCACGAGCCTCCGCCATTTTAGTGAGTGCCAGAAGAGTTGAATAAAGCATTTCGTCTATAAATATATTTTTGTTCAGGCTTATGGCAATGCTGTTTGACAATGTTTTTAGAAATTCTATGTGCTCTTCTCTATAAACATCTTTATTTGTATCTGAAAAGAATATTATACCTATGGGTTTTTCATTAACTTTTAACGGCAATGAAATAGATGACTTTATTCCTGCCTCCATAAGTATTCTGTTATATTGGGCATTCTTGTGCTGTGTATAGCTGTAAAGGTCGTTTATTACCCTTGGTGTGCCGTCACGGACTATGCCTACAAGACTGGTTTTACTTACTTCCTCCCTGAGACCCACCAGCTTTTTAGGCAGGCTTTCCAATGCTTCGTCGGATCTTCCGTATGAACCCTCCAGCACTCTGCCATTGTCTTTCAGCAGTGCTATTCCAATATGTGAATACGGGATAAATTCGGAAAAAGTAGAATATATGTAATTTAATATTCCGTCGAAGGATACATCTTTATTCATGTTCTCAATAAGCTGTATCAGTTTGTCAAGCTTACTGAAGCCCATGCTGATTTCATCAAGCACAGGCTTCAATTCACTTGTAAGAGGAAACGAAGCAAACGCCTTGTTCAATGTGGAAATACCGCTTATTTTATTAAGCCAGCTGTCCACATGATCAGTTAAATATCCGTGAAATCTATTATTGTTGTGTTCCATGATTTTCCTTCTGTGTTATAATATTTGTCATATTCGAAATATAGTTCGGCAGAAAATCAAAAAAATTAAGATTAATAAACTAATTTTATTGGTATAAACACAATAACACTATGAAACAAATATATAATTTATACGTCTAATAAATATGGTAATAAATAATATAGAAAGGAGAGTACAATGGTCGCATTGTACAATTCAGCCATATGAGCAAAATAAAAAAAAATTTTGTAAATACAGCTTCAAATTTAAAAAGCACAATGTCCAGATTTCCTGTTGTGCTTATACATTTAGCTTTCCTGTACATTGTCATGTTCAGCGTAATTGAACGGGATTATATAAATGATGAATTTTTGGAAAGGCTGGTTTTTACCGGGATGTTCGGCACTCTGACAGCAGTGTATGTGCAGTTTGTGCTTGAGCGTTTTGTGAAGCTTTCAAAATATAAACTTGTGTTTAACCTCGGTACAATTATTTTGTCCGCAGCATATTATTTTTTAATGACGGATAACCATATGTCACGATCAATGGTTGTACATTTTCTCGTTATCTCATTTGCTCTGACATCAGCTTATCTATACGTTCCGTCCTCCGGAAACAAGGCTGATTTCAGCAAAATAGCCCTTTCACACTTCAAGGCGGCAGTTACTGCAATTCTTTACGGGATTGTTATGTTTCTTGGGATTACAGCTATTTTCGGAGCTATAGATATATTGCTGTACAACTTTGATTCCAGTATATATGCGCATATAGCCAATGTAATTTATACATTTTTTACCCCTGTATATTATCTTTCTCTTCTTCCTGAGTTTAATTCCGATGAAGAAAATGATATACGCAAAAAAGAAATTGCTTACAGCTACCCCAGGGTATTGGATATATTGGTTTCATATATACTGATTCCTTTAATATCGATTTTCTCTGTGGTATTGGTAATTTATTTCATTAAAATAATAATTACGGGCATATGGCCTGTAGGTCAGGTTGGACCTATGGTTCTGGCGTATTCCGGGGCAGGCTGGTTCATTTATATACTGTGCTCCGGCCTTGAGAACCGCTTTTCTGTTTTCTTCAGGAAGGTATTTCCCCCGGTGCTCATACCACTTGCAGCCATGCAGCTTGCTTCCTCCTATATAAGGATTGAAGCATACGGCATAACCGAATC
>DAMAEI010000007.1:5260-27920 GCA_031997345.1 Sedimentibacter sp.
TATTCTCGGTAGTGTGCGCCTTGATGCTCCTGTTCAGAAAAAGCAAGAATTCAAATATTATAGTACTTCTTGCAGCCGTATTCGCCATGTTGTCAATCATACCGCCTGTCGATGCGTTTACGGTTTCAAAACACAGCCAGGAATCAAGGCTTGAAGAGATTCTGGCAAGAAACGAAATGCTGTCAGAGGGCAAAATAGTTCCGAAAAAAGAGGTGTCAAATAATGATAAATTTGAAATAACAAGCACCTCAAACTATATGGAAAGAATGGGATATTTAAAGGAAATAGAATGGTTCCCGAAAGAATATGCATCCGATTCCGAATATTACACCAGCTTTAAACGGGTATACGGATTCGAGCCGTACTATGACAGATACGAGCCTGTACCGGCCGAAACTCCAGGATATGTATATGCAAGTCTGGATGAAAGTCAGGATATTGATATTTCAGGTTTTGATAAATTTATCAGAGTCAACATAGGCGGCGGCAGTGAGTATTCCGAGTCCGGCAGCTTCCTGCTTGAGAACAGCAGGTATGCAATAAAGCAAAAATCTGACGGAGCAGGAGACGTAACGGTATCAATATTTGATGAATACAACAGCCATATAATCGACATTTCGTTGAAGGAGCTTGTTGACAGATTATTTAAAAATGCATCTGAGTCAAAGAACCTAATGTCGCCGGAAGAGCTTACGGTCTCAGGTCAGAATGAAAAAATACATGTAAAAATTATAGTGAACAATATAGGTGCAGACAAAGACGGAGACAGAATAAATGTAAGCGGCAGCATGTTCGTATTTATATCTCTGGAATAAAATTAAAGAGAGGAATCTTATACCAAAGGATTCCTCTCTATTTTTCATGAATATTAGTCTATTGCAACAACCGCACCCTTGTACGTGTCATTGATATACTGTTTTACCTTGTCGCTCTTTAAAGCATCTATCAGGGCTTTTACACCTTCATTGTTTTCATCGCCTTCTTTAACAACTATTATATTTGCATATGTCTGCGCTGCTTCTGAATCCTGCTCTTCCTTTGCAACAGCGTCTGCCACATCCAGTCCTGCACTCAGCGCATAATTTCCGTTTAACACTACAAAATCAACGTCTGTTATTACTCTTGCAACCTGAGCAGCTTCCAATTCCACTATTTCTATTTTGCGGGGATTTTCTGCTATGTCATTCTTTGTAGCTGCCAGTCCCGCACCTTCTCTTATTTTTATTAAGCCGTTTGCTTCAAGAAGAAGAAGGGCCCTTGCTTCGTTTGTTGTATCATTTGGCACTGCAATTGATGCACCATCAGGTATGTTTTTCAAATCTGATGATTTCCCTGCATATACTCCCAGCGGCTCATAGTGTATCTGCGCTATGGATGATAATTTTGTTCCTTTTTCCTTGTTGAAATCATCTAAATATGGCTTGTGCTGGAAAAAGTTCGCGTCGATATCTCCTGCATCAACAACCATGTTTGGCTGTACATAATCTGAAAACTCAACTACTTCCAACTCATATCCCTTTTCCTTCAATACTTCTTTAACCTGAGCCAGTATTTCAGCATGAGGTGTTGGAGATGCCGCTACAGTAACTTTTTTGGTTTCTGTCTTTGGTGTTTCTTTCGGTGTCTCCACATTACCTTCCGCCTTTGGAGGTGCCTGCTCGTTGCTCTGGCATCCTGCCAGTGCTGTAAGTGCCAATATTGAAACTAATGCTAATAAAAGTAACTTCTTTAAATTTTTCATGTTGTTCTCCTTTATAATGTTATATTCCCCTTTTATCTGTCTTGCTTGCGATTTTCATTCCTATCATCTGCATAAGCTGCACAAGTATTACCAGCAGTATTACGGTCAGCATCATGATGTCGTACTGATATCTGTTATAACCGTATCTTATTGCAATATCCCCCAGGCCGCCGCCTCCAAGCACTCCTGCCATGGCTGAATATCCAAGTATGGTACCTGCGGCAATTGTGGCTCCCACTATGAGAGATGTCTTTGCCTCGGGAATCAGCACCTTGAATATTATCGCTGAAAGCGGTGCGCCCATACTCTGTGCCGCTTCAATAACTCCTTGATCAACCTCCTGAAGAGAGGATTCAATCAATCTTGCTACGAATGGAGTTGCTGAAATTACAAGTGGTACAATTGTTGCAGTTGGACCATAGCTTTTGCCGGCTATTAATTTAGTTATGGGAAAAACTGCAATCATCAATATCAAAAATGGTATTGAACGCCCTGTGTTAACAACAACATCCAAAAATCTATTTAAAAATCCCATAGGATGTAAACCGTCTTTTTTTGTCACTACCAATGCTATTCCTATAGGGAATGCAAACAGGTAGGCAAAGAATGCCGAAACAAATGTCATGTACAAGGTATCAACGGTGCCGTCCAGCAGCATTGAAATTATATTATTCGCCAACATAACCAATCAACTCCTCTACATTAACCTTTTTGCCCTTTAAGTAATTTATTATCTTATCTGCCTGAAGCTCATCCTCCGGCAGCTGCAGAACCATCTGCCCGTATGCCTGTCCCTTTATATCCTTCGTATCTGCAAACAATATGTTTACCTGAGCCCTGCATTCCAACACCATGTTGGCAATTACAGGCTCAAAGGATGATTTGCCGTCAAATACGATTCTTATGCATCTTTTACCCGTCATTTCCTTGACTGCTGTGTTGCTGTGGTATACAAGCTTCTTGGCAGCTTCTGTGCCAGGCTTTGAAAACACCTCTTCGACCCTTCCGCTTTCAGCCAGATATCCTTTATCAATAATGGCGACATAGTCGCATATCTCCTCAACAACTGCCATCTCATGAGTAATTATGATTATGGTGATGCCAAGCTTGCTGTTTATATCCTTTAAAAGCTTCAGTATTGAGCGTGTGGTTGTAGGATCCAAGGCGCTTGTTGCCTCATCGCAGAGAAGTATCTCAGGATTGTTGGCCAGGGCTCTGGCTATGGCAACCCTCTGCTTCTGCCCTCCGCTTAGCTGCGAAGGATATGCCTTGCTTTTATCTGAAAGACCCACCAGCTCCAAAAGCTCGGCAGCTCTCTTTCTTCCTTCATTCTTGCTCATTCCGCTTATTTCAAGCGGGAAGCATATATTATCTTCAACATTTCTCTGCATAAGCAGGTTGAACTGCTGAAAAATCATTCCGACCTTCTGTCTAACATGCCTGAGCTGTGCTTCATTCATCTCTGACAGGTCGTTATCTCCTATTATTACTGTTCCGCTTGTTGGCCTCTCAAGAAAATTGATGCATCGCACCAATGTACTTTTTCCCGCACCGCTCATTCCAATTATCCCATATATATCACCCTTGTTTATGTCCAGGTTTATACCTGATAATGCATTCACAGAATTATTCTGGCTGATATATTGTTTTTCCAGATTTTTTATCTGAATTAATGGACTTATCCCCATTTCTGCTCACTCCTTCTCATTTAGCCGCTAAGTCCTTCACTACCTCGCTTGCAATAATCAATCCTGCCACCGAAGGTACAAATGACACACTCCCAGGTATGGCTCTTCTGTCAGTACATTTTCTCTCAGCTCCCGGAGGGCATACACAGTTATTTCTGCAGCTCATTTCCTCATCATCAATTGGCACAAGGGGTTTCTCTTTTGAGTAAACAACCTTAAGCTTTTTTATGCCGCGCTTCTTGAGCTCGTGGCGCATTACCTTGGCAAGAGGGTCCATGGAGGTTTTATATATATCGGCTACCTCAAGCATAGTTGGGTTCAGCTTGTTTCCCGCTCCCATGCTGCTCATGACAGGCACACCAGCCTCCTTTGCCCTCACAATCAGCTCAAGCTTTGCTGTCACTGTATCTATGGCATCAACTATATAGTCGTACTTTGTAAAATCATATTCATCAGCATTGTCAGGCATGTAAAATGTTGCATTTGTTTCAACCTTTGCCTTTGGATTGATGTCCAGGATTCTTTCAGCCATAACCTCAACCTTTTTTCTGCCTATGGTTTTTCTGGTTGCAACCAGCTGCCTGTTAATATTTGTAAGGCACACCTTATCATCATCAAAAAGAGCAAACCCGCCTATTCCACATCTTGCCAGAGCCTCGGCAACATATGTGCCTACTCCGCCTATTCCAAAAATTGCAACAGTGGAATTTTTCAATTTTTCCATTGCCTCTTTCCCCAATAAAAGCTGTGTTCTTGAAAATTCGTTTAACATATTTTCCTTTCCGTGTTTGTAATTTTAGTTATATTCTTTCCATTGATGAGCATTATACCCGGTTGAATTCACAAAAATACTTGCTCCTTTTATCACATATTTTTGGAATTCATTGCGGCTTCTACCAATCCTTGCAAACATCAACCCATTCCTTGCAGCGTGATGCCTCTTCCAGCTCGCTCAGAGTGATCTCCACTGCCGAATTGCTGCTGCCGCATGCAGGGAACATTGTTTCAAATCTTTTCATTGAATCATCCAGGTAGACGGCTACATTGTCCGGAAGAGCAAACGGACACACACCGCCTATTGCATGACCGGTAAATTTCACTGTATCCTCGGGGGCAAGCATCCTCGCCTTAAATCCGAACTTTTCCTTGAATTTTTTGTTGTCTATTTTAGCATCTCCTGCCACAACTATTATCATTGCATCATCGTCGTTATAAAAGGACAGTGATTTTGCTATTCTCGCTTCCTCTGTCTTTATAGCTTTTGCCGCCAGCTCCACAGTGGCTGTAGATTCATCCATTTCGAGAATATCTCCATCCTTTCCGAATTGCTTCAAATATTCTCTAACTTTTTCTACTGACATTTCATCCTCCTGCATACTAATACTCTATTACAGATAGCGCAGTCTCATTCACCAATTTATCTGCTCCTTACGTCGCATAAATTGGGAACTCGTTGCGGTTGACCTACCACTGTTTTTTCTCCTTCCAGTCGAAAAAACAGGGTTAGGGCATACAAAAGCCCTCTACGAAGAGAGGGCTGATTTTTCTGACCGTCTCCTCATCTCCCAAAGAAATCCTTTGTCGGAATTAGCACCTTTCAGCATACTGCAGGTTGCCGAGACATCACAGGGCCGCTCCCTCCGTCTCTCTTGATAAGAAGTTTTCTATTTAATTGTTAGTTGATACTTTATACCATGGCACCATGTTTGTCAATAGCTATTTTTACTTTATTGACATATGAATACCTCAACCCTATGCATTTTCAATAATACGGTTTATCTGGTCCTCAAGCTGCTTAATCATAAATTCCTCAGTCACCTTTTCTTCATAAAGCTTTGACATTGCTTTATCCGTTTGATTCTTGGTGTTCTTCACCGAATCCAGAGATTTGCCTATCTCAGACTGAACAACCCAATCAAATATGAGACCGTCAAAAAAGTAATCAGCAAATGTTTCAAAAGCGCCCATTGCGATTTCGGTTCCTGTAATCATTGTAATATCAGACATTTCACGCTTGAATTTACCCAACGTCCTCTGTGCTTCCTCAGCATAACGCCCTGCCTCATCCACATGGCTGTACTTCACGGCCGTAGTAAGGAGTCCTCCTCCCAGAATATCCACCACGCCCCAGCCTTCTGCGCTTTCAAGCTCTCTGATTGTGTTTTCTATAGCCTTGAGAGCCTCTTCTCCTGCCTTTATGGCTTCATCTATTTCTATTATATTAACTTTCATGCTCTCTTTTCTGTTGATAAGCTTTTTCAGCTCCTCGCTTGTTGTCCTGTCCTCAAGGTTAATTTCCTTCAGTTTCTTATTGAGCAAATCTTCGTATTCTGTCTCACAGCTTTCAATTTTAACAAGTTCATCAACAATTCTTTTTGATTCCTGTGCAAGGTAATCCACATTATTCTTGCACTGGTCATATTTAAGCCTTGCCTTTAAAAGGTCCTGTCTTTCCTTTTCTAGTCTTTCCTCTTTGCTTCCTAATATGGCGTAAAATAATGAAGTTATATTTGATGACTCCAGCTTTAAAACATCCTCGTTTTCCTTCTCAAGCTCATCTGCCAGCTTGTTCAGAAGCAGCTTCTCCTTGATCATATCCTGCTCGGTCTGTTTTAAAAGTGTATTCAGCTTGCTTTTCTTTTCTATGCATTCCTTTACGTGATATAGTCTGTCATTATATTCGCTTTGCATATTAGTCTCCTTCGGTTCTTTGCTCTGATGAATGTCTCAGTATGTAAATTAATCAAGACAACTATAGTATGTCTTGATTTTTTAAATTATACCACACATGATAAGTTGATTCAAACAGTTTTTTCTTTATTCAGAACCGAATCATCGGCATATTATTCCAACAGCATCCGCCCTGCATCTGCCACAGCTGGTTAATTGCATAACACATTTTTCTGCCGTAGTCATTGTTTTTTTATAAAGAACATTTCAAGCTTCAGTTTCTTTCATGAAAAAAGAGACCATTGCCTCTCTTTGGATTTTTCAATAGCCTCTACTATATTCAGTTTTTTGCTATTTAAACTACTCTGTAAATCCTTCTGAATGCATTTGTTCTTCTTTAATGAATAATGCCATTCCAGTTTTCATTTTTCTGAAATTTAACTTTTTATAAAATAATTCTTTACCTGGTGAAGCAAATAATATAATGTTACATTGGGGTAGGCGTTGTATAATACTTTCCATAATAGTCTTTCCTACACCTATACCCTGATATTCAGGCACTACTGCTATATCGTAAACTGCTGCTTCATAAGCTTCGTCTGAAATAGCCCGACCAAATCCTATAAGCTGCTCTCCATCAAAAGCAAAAACAACACAGCGACTGTTCTCAAATGCTTTTCTATGAACTTCACCCTCATAATATCCCATACCAACACGTTTTAATATTTCAGAAACATTATTCCAATCAATATTTGAACAATTTAATTGTAAAGAGATTTTCATTTAATTCCTCCCTTTCTCATACTAAATTTAATGACTGATATAATAAAAAAGCTTATAACAGCTATCATTAAATAAATTTGTCATCAGTATTTATTTTCAGCAAAACTTTTAACCTTTTTAGACTTTTTCTTCAGATAACTTTCGTCCAGAATTAGGTAAGGGCCTTCATCTAACTTTTTTATTATTCCATCGCCTTCAAGTTTATTTAAAATGTTATACAAACTCCTTCTGCTTATATTTAAATTTGCACAAATGTCGTAAATGCTTTTATATATAAATTTACAATCACACGAATTCTCCAAAAGATGATATGCAACAAGTTCACATTGAGAAAATAAATTACTCATAAGCATTTTTTTATACATCACATAAATTCTGCTGCTTGTTTTAAAATAAAAAAAGGTAGAAAACTCTGGGTTTTTCATTAAAACGTTCATTATATCATCTTTTAAGCATAGCAATTTAACCTCAGTCACAGCTATATTGTTACCATAAAAATTATGTTTTCTAATATAACTGATTTGCCCGGCAAACTCATTTTCGGATATAACATCTACCAGTATCTTTTTTCCCATGTCAGAGTGACTTTCGATTTTAACGGTACCCTCTAAAATATAGTATATTTGATTATCTATATTCTCTGCTTTTGAAAAACAAGTCCCCTTAGCTAAAGTTATAGTCGGAATTTCTTTCAAGTATTCTTTAATGTAATGATATATATCAGCGTTTTCAATCAACATAATATACCTCCAATACAAATATGAATTATAATAATACTTTCTATTATAATTCATATTATTATAATTCATATTATTATAATTCATACTTACAAATATAACAAACATACTATGCAGCTTTTTTATCTGCTAATAAATCTCCCTCATCTAACCAGTCAATAATTCTTTGTTTATAATGCTTCATAATAAATCCTACAACTTTTCCAACAAGTAATGCAGCTAAAATAGTGCCTTCTCTTACTGTCGTCAAAGAACCTAAAAACACAAGTGATAAGAGTGCAGAAACTACAACCATTCCTGTATCAACTCCAACTTTTGCATTACCAAATTTTATTTTATCCTTACTTACCTGAACAATAGCGGCGCAAAGACCTTCTGCCGGAGGAGGCATTATATTTGCAATAAGGAATCCCGAAACACCAATACCTATAACCACTATGCTTACAGCTAAATATACAAGCTGCATTGCGTAATTACCAGGTGCAGGAAGCCAGAACAATAAATATTTAGTGCTGGTATAAGTTATAAAAGTACCTAAAATAAATGTAGGAACTATTTGCAGCAAGTTTCTTACTTTATAATCTTTTCTTAACAAGATTATCTGCAATGCCATTAACCCCATATATACAAAATATGTTGCCTTGCCAAGTTCAACTCCCCAAACAAGCTCGCAAGCATAAGGAATTGAACTAACAGGAGAAATGCCGAGCCCGGCTAATTTTGAAATATTTATACCAATTGCTAATATAAAAAATCCTAATAGATAAAGAGATACTCTTTTTACAGTTTTCATTAACTTCCTCCATGTTAAAGTTTTAGATTTTAAAATATTAATTATCGCTTAAAGCTGGTAAATGAGCTTTCCTCATAATAGCCAGCTTTATTTGTATCAATTACCATCAAAAAGGAGTTTCATCACCGATATAACAAGCTATATTATTATCTAAATACAACTCTTGAAGAAGTTCCATTTTCTCGTCTGTCATATCTCCGCCATCACTATATTCGTATCTTTTTCCCAATTGTTCCCACTTAGTCAATCCAAGTCTATGAAATTTTAAAAGGTTAATTTCGTATAATCCATTTTCATTCATAAAATCAATTAATTTATGGGCATTATCAATGCTGTCATTATATCCGGCTATAGTTGGCTGCCTTAAGATAAGTCTTCCATCCCATCCTGATCTTACTAAGGCTCTGATATTTGAAAGTATCAAGTCATTATAAACTCCAGTCCCTTGCTTATGTTTTTCGTTATCCATATTTTTTACATCAACGAATGCAAAATTGATGTATTTCATAATTTCCAAAAACTCTTCCTGCTTTGCATATGCTTCAGTTTCTATAGCTGTGTGAATTTGAAGTGCGCGACATCTTTTTAATACCTCAAGCAAAAATTCATAATGCATAAGCGGATCTCCGCCTGAAAATGTAACTCCGCCGTCTGACCCCCAGCTATTGAAATCACGTCTCAATAATGCCACAAGTTCATCAACAGTATATTCTTTAACACACTGTTTGAAGGCTTTGTTTGGACAAATATTGACGCAGTCAAATGTCTCACATTTCATACAGACGCTCCAGTCAATGCTTGGTTTGCCTGACTGATCAAACTTAATATTATCATGGGGGCATGCATTTCTGCATGCCTTACATCCCTTGTCCCACTTGCACATTTTATCAGAAAACATTATATGTTTCTTCTTTAACCAACTTTCAGGATTGGAACACCATCTGCATTGCAATGGACAACCTACAAAGAAAACATTAGTCCTGCAGCCCGGTCCGTCATGCACTGAATATGCTTGTATATCAAATACCAGCCCCTTCTTTTCAGTGTTTAAGTTTATACTTTCCATACTTACATCCTATTAGTTGTTGAACTTTTCGCAAGCAAAAGCACCACAAGTAGCATATGCCCAGTTTTCTTTTTTAAATCCTTTACATGTCCCTACTCCATATTTGTCAGGATTTGAAAAGTTTTTACATACTCCGCACTTTTCAGCCTGTTTGAAATTAGGGCATGCATCGCTGCCTTCTCCATCAATAGGAACCAAGTTTTTAGTTAATGCACATTGTCCTTTTTCGCAATCTAAATTTATATAATTCTTACAATCATAATGTTTCATAATCATACCTCCATTATTATTTTTTATGCTTCATCATATTGAGTTCTGAAAATAACTTCATCTTGTATCGGTTTCCCTATTTCACACCAGTATTGTGTAAATCCGGCAACACGAATCATAAGATCTCTGTATTTGTCAGGTGTAACTTGCGCTTTTCTCAATGTCTTAGAATCTACAATATTAAACTGAACGTGGAATCCGCCCTTTCTCATATAAGCACGTACAACGTCAAGAAGCTTTCTTGTTCCGTTAAGTCCTTTTACTGCTGTCGGATGAAGCTTCAAGTTCATCTGTGAGTTCTGATGTATTCCGTGATCATAAACTGTCGCCGATTCAAACAGTGCATACAGACCGTTCTGATCTGTTCCAGGTGCAGCCGATAATGATCCGTCTGAATACGTTGTTCCTGCAAGTCTCGAATCAGCTGTACCCAATGTTATGAAACCTTGAGGACCATGAGTTGAAACTGAAATCTGGCATAAATATAAAGGTTTACCATAGTATGAATGATAGCTGTGAACCATGTCATACATGTCATATTCATATCTCTTAAGCAATTGGTCTACATATGGTATTGCATTCCCGTATTTCGGAGCATTTACGCAAGCTGCAAATATTTCTTCATATTTAGGACTGTTTTCTGTGTTTTCTCTGTAATCCGGAGAGAATACACCTGTTTCATAAGCAGTCTTGAATCCAAAGTTATTAATCATTGCATCTGTCATTTCTTCTATTGTGAACTTCTTTTCATCATACACATTTTTCTTAATAGAAGCTAATGAGTTGATTAAGGTAATAGTTCCGCATGATTCTACATTTATGCTGGCATTATATCTGGCTCCCATATTTCCCAAATGCTGACCTTTCTTGAAGCAATCCGGTTTCAGCAGTGAGTTAACAGCCGGCATTAGGTATTTTCTCCATATATCCATCTGAATATTATTTACTTTGTTAAGAATCAGAATTGAATCATTCATGTATTGTTTCCATTGTTCATATACAGCTTCAAAGGTATCAAGCTTTTTGTTATGTGCCGGATAAACCCTTTTTCCTGTTCTCTTATCCAAACCGTTTGTCAATACTAATTCTAATATCTTAGGCATTGCCAAGAAGTGAACTCCTGTACCACAAGTTGGTGATGCTCCTCCAGGTACCCAAGTTACTTTTCCGTCAAAATGCAATGGCTGGAAGCATCCGGGTGAAGATTCAAGACATCCGCCAAGGCACCATGCTCTTGCATCTTCAAGATTCATGCCCTCCGGTCCATAATTGTCAAGCATGTAGTTAATACCGCCTTGATTGTTCATCCATGCAGGAAGTCCAAGTTTTGTGCAAGATGCTGCTTTCATCAGGAAATCTTCAGGCGTTTTTTCATCATATAGTACGCTAAGTGTAGGCTGCGGAGTTCTGTTTCTCATACCTGCTTCAATAATTAAATATTCAAGAGGTGTAACTGCTGTAAGGCCTTCTTTGTTCAGTCCACCCATTGACAAGTTATTGAATGTATTTCCTGAAAGAACCCCACCTGATACTCCGGCAGAAGCGAAACACTCAATACAAGTTATTTTAATTCTATATAATTCCAGAATTTCTATAACTTCTTCATCCGTCATGATTCCTTCACGTATATCATGTTCATAGTATGGCTGCAATACCTGTCCAAGTCTACCTATTGATAATCCTGACATTGCATCCTCATTTGTAACACCTAAGTGGCAGCATACTGTCAATTGTATAGCTTCCCAGAAATTTGAAGGTTTCTTGTGAGCAATATTATGCATAACTTCTTTGATTTTTTCATAGTTAGCTTTCAATTCAGGATCTGTCTCAACAGAAGCAAGATAAGCTGCTTGTTTTGAATAATTTTCACACCATTTGCTCAGGCCCATTACGATTTCTTTCATAGCAGCATAGTAATATCCTCTGCTCATTCCCAGAATTCCGTCATCGCCTGCTTCACCCATTACTTCGGCCATTCTTTCATTACATATTTCTATGATTCTATCAAAACCATATTCTAAAGGAACATAGTAGTTTGAAACTTCGCGCCCTTGTGCAATTGCAAAAGAGTCAAACATACAAACTACACTATCCATTAAATCTCTATATTGTCCATATCCGGGCAATGTTCTTGAATATTTATCAGCTAAATCTTCTATAGAAATACCTCTCCAAGGCTCGGACGCTTTAACAAGTACCGGAATTTCTTCTTTTCTCATCCCGAATTTCTTCGCAAGAGAGATAATATTTCCATAACTTTTCGTAACATTTCCACCGCCTGCGCCAACTATACTAACTGCATCTGCTTCATTTTCAGCAGGAGCATCAACTTCTGCCATCAAAGCATCTGCTTGCGCAAGGAAAAAGCTTGATGTTGTCCAAGGAAATGGGAATCCGCCCCTTACATTTTTAGTTTTGTTCATAACAATTTTTTCATAAGGCTGTATAGTAGGAGTCATATGTGCTAAAGCAGCGCCCATAGCCCTGGCTCTTCTAACTTCAATTACTTCACCATCATTTTCCCACCAGCTCCTATTGTACCAGTAAGGAACCTCCATGTCTGCAGTAACCTTTAAAGTGTAGTAAGTTTCCATTAATCTTTTAGAAGATTCCTTGGCTTCGGGTATATCAGCTTCCAATTGTTCATCAACTTGTGACATGTCTATGCCACGTGATTTTAAAACTTCTTGCAATTTCGTTTCTTTAGAACTCATAACAATCCTCCTTGTTAAATTTAACTCATTATACTGCTTCAAGAAATTAAGAGTTAGTGAAAAGTGCACAGTTTTTTGTTTTTAATATTTTCTCCCATTTTAGAATTCATTGACTTTTAAATGTACTTTGAATTTACCTTATGTTTTATTAAATAAATTTAACAAACGTTTCTCTAAATTTCAAAATGATAAAATTTTATCGATATTAGTGTTTGATGTTTTAAATTTTTGACTTTAAGCTCAAACTCATATAGTTCACGCATAAAAATTTATTGAATATCTTTATGGCATAATGTATAATGATGGTATATAAATTTTAAGGAGGCTCATTATGGCTATAACTAAAGATATGGTTATCAGAGAGGTTATACAGGCAAGCCCTGAGGCAGCAGAAATATTGATGGCTCACGGAATGGGTTGCGTTGGATGCCCCGGTGCTCAAATGGAAACATTGGAAGAAGCCGCTGCTGTTCACGGAATGAATCTTGAACATCTGTTAGCTGCTTTGAATAAATAAGATAAATTAGGATGCGCATGCATCCTTTTATTTTTTTGCATACAAAAGCCGGCAATGGGCAAACAGATTTGAATTTCAGTCCTTATAAGAAATATAATATTTCAAGTGACCTATCGTTTCATTAACGATACTGTTGCCGCAAATGCCGGCTTTCTATTTCAAGAGCAGCAAATTAACAGCTGTTTAATTTAATTGCTCATGAATATTGTTTACACATTTTTATTTTTTACTATATAAACATTTTAGTCTTTTTAGTTAAAAATGTTAATTTGACCTAGTTTTACAGCAATTCATCAAGTTTGTTCCTGTTGAATCCAACCACTACATCATCATTTACGAATATTATGGGTACACCCATGTAGCCCATAGCTAAAAGCTCTTTTTTTGCTTTGCATCCAAGGACACATTTTTCTCGTCGTAATCATATCCCTTTTCTTTTATGTATTCTTTGACAGCCGTGCAATTCACACATGATGAGCTTGAGTATATTTTTATATTTTTCATAATAGTTCCTCCTTTGCCGGACACCTTTTGTAATAACAGTCTTTCCTGTTCATTATAATTTTACCATAATTAATACTAAAAAACCATAAATATTTGCACTAATTATTTCACAAATACCGATGAGAAGAATACTATAAATTATGCGGTTCGGTAAATCATGAAAGGAATGATATGATGAAAGAATGTACTATCTCCATAAATGTCCCTCAAAAAATGTTGAAGGGAGCCGGCATCCCCAACACCTCATTTGTCCCGGCCTACATATACAGGTTCAGCATTGAACTAAAAAACACTTCAAGCCTTAAGAAACTGTGCTCATTCAGCAGCACCCTGGGAAACGGGGTGAGATTTTTGGGAGGCATTGACCATTCAGGACCTGACAATGGAATTTTAAAAAATGTAAATGTGGTTGAGCCGTCACCGGAAATCGGAAATAACAATGTAATTGTATTTGCAAACAACATTAATTTATCTCCCAATTCAACCAACACAATTACATTTGATATGGCTTTGTGCGATAATTTTACAATTGAAAGCACAGAGAATTCAGGCGATAAAATACCTCACAAAAATAAAATCAACTTTTACGGGCACTTGTTATGCGATGACTATACAGATTCGTGCAGTGCGTTATCCGCCGCCTGCGATTACGAGATGGTTGTTAAATGTGACAACGAATACATAAAAAAAGGTGAATCCACAAAATTCTACGTTCATTGCAATGCCGGGCAGTACTCTATGGCAAGAAGTGTGTATCTGAGATGCATCCTTGATGAAAATATTGAATTTATAGGTGATTCCAGCAACATTCAGCCACGAAACGTATATGAATTCAACGGAAAAACCATTCTGAAATGGGATGTGGGCAGCCTGCAGTCCTCAGAATCAAGGAGAATAGGTTTCATGGTTAAAGCAAAAAATGACGCAGAATCAGGCTCTGTGTTAAAATCAAAATTCAATTCAAACTGCATCAGCAATTCTGAATATACTCAATGCCCCATAAGCCTGGAATACAGCCTGACTGTTGAATGATGAGGCCGGTATCAAGCTGACCGGCCTCTTTCTCTTAAATAAATACGTTCTGCACAAGCAGCATGTAGACTACCGTGCCCGCTCCTATGCTCAGCAGCGTATTTTCCTTCCAGCCGTGAAGCACTACAATACATATAATAGCTATAACTTCAGGAACCCAGCTTGCGGCGCTGCTGAATGTAACTCCTTTCAGGCAGTATACAACTAATAGTCCAATTGCCGAATATGGCAGCACTTCCCCCAGATAGCTTATATATGAGTTACCTGACTTAATATCCTTAAATAAAATAAACGGCAAAAATCTTGTTATCATGGTGCCCAGCGTTGTCATAATTATAATCACAATTGTCTGAAATGGTGTTAATGTCATTGCACGGCCTCCTTTTCGGTGTCGTCTGAGCCCTTCTTTCGTGAAATAAGCAGCACCGCCAATATTGCAATCATTGACGGAATAATGAAGCTGCTCTGCCCGAAAACAATCAGGCATGCAACAGAGCATACAAGTCCTGTTATGGCAGGCTTATGATTCTTTTGAGACTTCCATTGCCCCAGGAAAATTACAACGAAGAGCGCTGTCAGCACAAAATCGAGCCCCCTTGTGTTAAAGCTAAGTATAGAACCCAGCACTGCTCCCACGACAGAGCCCAGTACCCAGTATATATGATCAAGAAGAGTGATGTAAAAACTGAACCACTTGCGGTCCACTCCTTCAGGCGGCTCTGCAGAGCATACTATTGAAAAAGTTTCATCGCACAATCCAAATATCAAATATGGTTTCAAGGCACCCATGTCCCTGTATTTATCTATCATTGAAATTCCGTAAAACAAATGTCTTGCATTCACCATTAATGTCATAAGCAACGCATATACCGGATTAAATGCCGTTGTCAGAAATGTGATTGCCACATACTGAGCTGACCCCGCATACACTATCGTACTCATGAGGATTGTCCATACCAAGCCGTAACCCTTGCTGCTCATCAGTATGCCGTATGCGATGCCCAAAAATATAAAGCCGGTAAACACGGGAATAGTATGGGGAAAAGCAGCTTTGAATGCCGTATTTTTCTCTTTCAAAATTTTCTACCTCCGTTACGTATAATACTAATTCGCATTAAATCAGTTCCCTTGAAGCGAATTAGTATATACTGTTTTCCTATATTGCGGACAATTATTTGTCCGCACTTTTAAATTAAAACAGTATAATACACGATTATGCACTGTTTCACCGCACGTTGTCAAGATATATTATACCCCCATAACAAAAACCTCATATTTAAACCCTTGTTCTTCAGCCACGCCTCGGAATTATAGGGAATAAATATGAGGTTTTAAAATCAAATGGTTATATCTTTTATATCTTTACGACATTTATCAGCTTTTCACCTTCGGCGAAATTCTTTATATTTTGTATTACAAGCTCTTCCCATCTGGATTTGTTGTTTTTGACAAGGGCGGAGGCATGTGGTGTCAGATACACATTGTCCAGCTCCCATAGTTCATCATCGGCAGGAAGGGGTTCAACTTCAAATACATCAAGCCCTGCATATGCAATAGATTTATTCCTCAGTACCTCCTTCAGGTCCTCCTGATTTATTATGCTTCCTCTTGCTATATTGATAATCGACGCCGTTTCCTTCATGAACTTTAGGTTATCCCTGTTTATCATGTGGTAGGTATCCTTGTTCAAATCTGCAGTAACAATTATGTAGTCGCTTGTGGACATAACATGCTCCAACCCGCTCTTTCCTGAGTACACCTCATGAAAATAAGGCATTTTCAATACAGGTGTCCTTTTATACCCAAGTATTTTCACGCCGAAAGCCTCAAGTCTCTTGGCAATTTCAACAGCTATGGAGCCTGTTCCTATAATTCCCACTGTCTGGCCCTTTAAATCATTTCTCTTAAGCTGGTTATTCCATGTCTTTGTCTTTTTGTTTTCAATGTAGCTGAATGCATTTGTGCTGTGCATGAGAATTCTGCACACAACATCCTCCGCTATGGGAACCGAGAAAATATCCTTTCCGTTTGTCAGCATTATTCCTCTATTTTTGATATAGCTCGTGTCAATCATATCATATCCTGCTCTGAATAGTTGGAGCCATTTTAAATTTGTGAGCTTTTCCAATATTTCAACCTTCATTGCTTCCGGCTGACCGATTAAAGCATCCGCCTTAGGGCACCTCTCCGGTTCTGTGTAAAATTCAATTTCGGGGAATTTCTCCGCCACTGAATCGTAAAAATGTTTATCTATTATTATTTTCATAACTTTTTCCTCCTCTAAACACAAAAAGCGCATGCGCGCTTTTTAACTGTTGCAATATGCCACTATACTATAATCTGACGGTATTTCATATTCCTTTTCTGTCTTACCTAACTTCCAAGCCACATTAAACAGCGTACTGTCAACTATCAGTTTAAAGTAAAGCATTACTATTCCCGCATCTATCTTTTCTTCGTATTCATTTGTTGATTCATCTTTTCTTACTGCAAGAACCACGGTTCCGTCATCATACATGAATCTCCAGGGCTGTCTGTTCTTGGTTGATGGTGCCAGTCTTGCATAAAAGAATGCATCTGCAAGGCCTAAGTTCATCAAATCATCCAACTCAGCTTTCTCTCCCCATTTTTTTATGTACACAATCTCCGTAACACCCATTCTTTCACTTACATTATCCTTCACTATGCTGACATTTGCCTTTGAAGGATTGTATTCAGAAACATTTTCAACTATTGCCTTGTTCTTGTTATCTTCCTCAAGCCCCAAAGCAACCAATGCCGTCAGCTTCTTGTCCGTATCAATTCCTAATTTATTCCTTACAAGTTCCCCGTCACGAATGGTAATCCAGCATGAACCGACTCCCAGCTCAAAAGCCTTAAGCATTATATCCTGTACTGCGTATCCTGTATTTTCAATGTAGTTATCCTTTTCTTCAGAAAAAAACAAAAGATAATGAGGTGCCTCAAGCATTAAGTCATTGTATCCGGCATCACTTTTAAGCTTATCATAAACATCAGCCTTGGCCTTAAGCATTACCTCTGTGTTGATGCCTTCAACCAAATTTTTGCTATTTTTGCAATATCCATCGAGCTTTTGAATAATTTCATTGCTCAGGGCATCATTTTTATAATCTCTCACCGACTTCATTCTTGCAATTAAATCTTTGTAATCCATTTAATTACCTCCACATATATTTATGCTATTTATACCCCAATTATATAAAGATTAACAAAATATTATGAATTTGTGGCTAAAATGCAATGACTATTCCTCCGTCATCGGCATAGATTGTGCTTAAACCGGATGACTTAAATATTTTAACATCCTTAAACGGATATCTTACTTTGATTTCATCTCTGAGCTTTTCAGCCTTTTCAAGACAATTCACATGTGTAATTCCCAATATTGTATTTTCAAAATCCACATTATATTCGGCTATCATGTCAATCAACCTTGCAACGGCTTTTTTCTTGCCTCTCACCTGCTCCTTCAGCACTATTCTGCCTTCTCCGTCTTCACCCATAATTGGAACAATGTGCATAATATTTGCAAGTACCGCTTTAAAATTTGTAATTCTGCCGTTCTTGGCCAAATTGTCCAATGAGTCGAGAACAAAAAGAGTTCTGAGCTTTGTTATATACTTGTTTGTTTGTTCTATTACTTCACTGCTGTTGAAATTTTCTTCAATCAGCTGTTTTACCTTCATGGCGACGAGAGTTTCACCTGCACATGCTGTTTTGCTGTCAAAAACGTGAACAAAACTTCCGGGAAATCTTTCCTTGAATGTTTCAACTGCCACCATAGCACTGTTGTACGAGCCGCTTAGCTGGCTTGAAATCGTAACAATAAAATTGCTTGCTTCTTCCTTCAGTTTATTTATAAAATCTTCCGGAGGAGCGCATGCCGTCTTTATTTGCTGCTTTGTACTTTTCATTTTTTCTATGAGCTTGTTAATATCAAGGTTTTCATCAACGATTTCCTCATTGTCAATAAGTATTCTGAAAGGCACCCTGTCAAGATCTTCAGTTTCTTTTATAAAGTCAGTACAACTGTCCACAATAATATTATTCTCCATACATTTCTCCTCGAAATTTATTATTTAAATTATACCAAATAATTATGGCATATACAATTCATTTTTAGTATTATTTAACAACTCCATCTTTTTTTCTTTGCGCATTTTCTTAATTTGCGCTTCTCTTTTCATCGCGTCTGTTTTGTTTTCAAATTCCTCATAATATTTTAAGGTTACGGGAACTCTACCTCTTGTGTACTTTGCTCCCTTTTTCTCATTATGTGCATTTATCCTTTTTTCCAGATCGGCAGCATATCCGGTATACAGTGTACCGTCGCTGCATTCCACAATATATGTATAGTGCATGTTACCCTCTCAAGTATTATTGTAATCATTTTAGCACAAAAAATATGCGTAAACAATACAAATTGATGAATGTCCGTTTGTTGACTTTTCCTGTTTCATGTATTAAAATTATTTTAAAAATGCGAAGAGGTAGAAATGAAGACAGGAATAATAGGAGCCATGGATATTGAGGTTGCGGAGCTGATTGAATCCATGGAAAATATAAAAAAAGAGAGCGTAAGTTCTGTTGATTATTACGAGGGCACCATTCAAGGCAAGGATGTGGTTGTGGCAAAATGCGGCGTTGGAAAGGTGCATGCCGCTGTATGCGCGCAAACAATGATATTGAAATACAAGCCGGACGTAATCATCAACACAGGAGTTGCGGGTAGTCTGAGCTCAGATCTTGATATTGCCGACATTGTAATTTCTGACAATGTTGTTCAGCACGATATGGACACCACAGGCATCGGAGACCCCTTGGGGCTAATATCCGGATTAAATATCATAAATATTCCGTGCTCCGAAAAGCTGGTGAAAAAAATAGAGTCCTCAGCTAAAACACTTGAGGAAACAAATGTATTTGTAGGAACCGTTGCGTCCGGGGACCAATTCATATGCAGCCGTGACAAAAAGGACCACATCGTGAAAAATTTCGGCGCACTTTGCGCTGAAATGGAGGGTGCGGCAATAGGTCATGTATGCTATCTGAACAATGTTGATTTCTGCATTGTAAGAGCAATTTCCGACAAAGCAGACGGCTCGGCTCACATGGATTTTCCAGCCTTTGTAAAGATTGCGGCCAAAAAATCCATTCAGCTTATAAATACATTTTTAATGAATTTATAAAGGCATATCATTCGCCCGAAAAAATTATCACCTGCATCGGACAGTCCGATACAGGTGATTTTTTTAAGGAACTAATATTTCTATTGCTTTGTTAACCGACGATATTTTAACGGGCATATAACCCCACATATCTCCGTCAGTATCTATGGGCAGATTCCCGTCGCACCTGATTTCAATATCTTTTCCCTGGTAATAATGAACCTTTGGGTGGCTTATGTGCTGTCCGTTAAACACCCTTGTAAATATTTGAAGAAGGTCTGCATTGCCTGCCTTTTCAAATATCACCACATCAAGAATTCCGTCATTGATTTTAGCTTTGGGACAGAGATTCCTGAAACCTCCCGCACCGGATGAATTAATAACCAGAAACAGGAGAGTGTTATAGTTATATTCCACACCGTCTACAATGTAGGTAATATCGTGGGTATTCAGAAGCTGTCCGGGAACTTCAAATGCAGCCTTGAAATAATAGGCATATTTCCCCAATATGGTCTTTTCCTCTATAGTTACGTCGTGAGGTATGTTCATGAACGCACCTCCGCCCACCACATTTACAAAATAGTCATCATTTATCTTGCCCACATCTATAGCTTTAAAGCTGTTCTTCATTATCAATGATGCAAAATTGGCGTATGCCCTCGGCATCTTAAGCTGTGCCGCGAAGTCATTTATAGTTCCTGCGGGCATGATTGCAAGCTTCGGCTTTCTTTCTGCCGGACTTTTCATGATGCCGTTCACAACCTCATGGACAGTCCCGTCTCCACCGCAGGAAATTATCATGTCATAGCCTTCCATACATCCTCTGATAGCTGCCTCTTCCCCGTCATTCTTTCTTTTTGTGGCGTAAAATGTAAACTCCACATCGTCCAGCTCCAGCACGGTTTCAGCAACATGAAACATCTTCTGCCCCGCCATTTCGTTTCCGGAAGTGGGATTATATATAACAAAGTACCTTTTCATATTATCACCTATTATCTTTTGATGTTATTAACAATATGATATCACAGTTTTATCAAATATCAATACTAAAGAAGAGGAGCCAGAAGCCGGCTCACGGATTCCTTGAAGCGTATAACTATTCCTCTTTCCAGATACAGTTCACGTGTAAGCTCAAGTGAATAATTCAAATCCTCAGTAAAAATATCCCGCAGTGCCGTAGAAGTGCCTGTATCATAAATAAGCGCATTGCATTCGAAATTCAGCCTGAAGCTGCGCATATCAAAATTTGCTGTGCCCACGGAAGAAACCGTTCCATCAATGACAAGTGTCTTGGCATGCAAAAATCCGTTTTCATAGGTATATACCTTCACTCCGTACTGCAGAAGGCTTCCGCAGTACCAGTATGTGGCCCAGTACACAAATGGATGGTCAGGCTTGCAGGGTATCATTATGCTGACATCCACCCCCGACATTGCAGCAATTTTAAGAGATTCAAACACACTGGCATCGGGAACAAAGTACGGCGTCTGAATCAATATGCTTTTCTTCGCCGAGTTAATCATTTTTACATAGCTGCTTTTGATTACCTCATCCTGCTTATCGGGTCCGCTGCTTATAACCTGAATTCCGATGCTGCCCCCTCTGTCACTGTCCGGAAAATATTCAGGAAGAAACATGAGATCCTCCTTGGAGGCATATCCCCAGTCAAGGAAGAAACGCGTCTGAAGGTCTACTACGGCATCCCCTGAAATACGTACATGAGTGTCTCTCCAGTTGCCTATTTTTTCATTCATGCCAATATACTCATCTCCTACGTTGAAGCCCCCTATATATGCTGTCCTGCCGTCAATAACAACTATTTTACGGTGATTTCTGTAGTTTATTTTAAAGTTGAAAAACGGAAGGCTGCTGGCAAAAAATACTGCAACCTTGACTCCGGATTCTTTTAAATGCTCTATATCCTCACACTTCAGCTGTCTTCCTCCCACGGAATCATACAGCAGCCTGACCTCAACACCCTCTCTTGCCTTTTCGGACAAAAGCTTCATCAGGCTCCTTCCCAGATTATCATTTTTAATTATATAGTATTCCATATGCACATGATTCTTTGCTTTTTTTATATCATCAAACAAATTGCCGAACTTATCATGTCCGTCCGTATAAATTTTAATCTCATTGTTCTGAGTATATGAAAAATCATGAAAAAACAGGTTCATCTTAATTAGGTCCTTGAAATTTTCAACATTTTTATCGTTGAACATAAGCCCTCCCGTACTAAAGAGCTTACGTTGGACGCTGATGTAGTTCCCAAATGTTTTCTTTGCATATATTTTCATGGTAAACAGCTGTTTTCTGCTGAAGTTTTGAGCAAGCAGCAGGTAGAACAAAAAACCGAATCCAGGGAATATGAGCAGAACCAGTACCCATGCAAGCGTAGCAGTGGGGTCCTTCCTCTCCAGAAAAATCACAACTATTGCCATTACTATGTTAATCGTATAAATCAATGAAACTGAACCGAAAAAATCGAACATTGCCGCCTCCCTTCCCATTTTATTATTGCTTAAATATTACTTATTATACTTTTTGTTACTCGTATTGAAATTTTATGTATTATATGCTAATATGTCATTTGACGGCACAGCCCGACACAGATTATTACATTGACAAAGGCAGGTTATAATGGAAAAAACACCTTCAAAATACATAGTGCTGGCAGGAACATTTTTTACCTCGCTATCTTCAATAATAATAAGATTTTCCGAAGCTCCGGCACTCGTGATATCAGCATACAGAATGCTGTTTACATCATTGCTTCTGCTGATTCCCGTAATGCTTAAGAGCCGCGGTGAATTCAAGAATATCACAAAAAAAGAATATATGCTGTGCACAGTCAGCGGAATTTTTCTCGCTCTGCACTTTGCTTCATGGATTTCATCAATAAAGATGACATCCATCGCAAACTCAACTATATTGGTCTCATGCAGCCCCATATTTG
>DAMAEI010000007.1:27930-55396 GCA_031997345.1 Sedimentibacter sp.
CACAAAGGAAAAGCTCAGCCGGAAAATGGCTGTCGGAATATCCATGTCACTTGCAGGTACTATCATAATAGCCACAGGCTCTCTTGGAGATTCCGCAAGCAACATGATGCTGGGCAACACGCTGGCATTTCTAGGCGCCGTATTTGTGGCAGGATACCTGGTTATAGGAGGAGTTGTGAGAAAAAATATGAGCGCAGGCGTATATGTGTTCATAGTTTATTCCGTATCCACGGCAGCTCTGTTCATTATGTGCCTCATTTCAAAAACACCCATTTATCCTTATTCAGCCAAGGAATTCATGCTTTTCGCGGCACTGGCGTTTTTCTGCTCAATCCTGGGTCACACGTTATACAATTACATGGTCAAATATGTATCATCAACGCTCATATCTGTGTCAACCCTCAGCGAGCCCATATTTGCAAGCATTATGGCAATCATTGTTTTCAGGGAAATACCTTCTGTCCATACCGTTATAGGTGGCTCAGTAATTATAGCAGGTATATTTTACTACCTGGTAACGAATAATAAAGGAAATACATCTTCAAATTCAAGGAATACAAAATGAATTATGAAATTACAGGCAGCTTAATAACAGAGCCTGACTCTCTTAAGAATTGCTTAACACCATTTTTATTATTGATTCTATCCGCTTTGCTTATTCCTGTTGCATATATATTTGTTGCAGCAGTTTTTATTGTGGGGCTCTTCAGGAAAAACAACAGAATAAGGGAAATGGGCAGGCTTGATATATTAGTATGTGCTTATGTGGCGACAGGTTTAATATCTTCAGACTATAAATTGATTTCTGCGGTCTACGCTGTAATAATGCTGCTCTGTCTCTATGCCTTCCATATATTCAGCTCATTGAATTCAAACCAACTGGGTAAATTAAGAAGCTTGCTGCTCATTGTATCGTTGGCTGTATTTATCATAGGAATATTGCAATATTTCAGTCCCGGATTTTCCATACCCTCCAAGTGGGTCGATTCCGGTGAATACAGCATCAACAGGCGCATTTACTCAACGTTTTACAATCCTAACGTCTTTGGATTCTATATAAGCTTCATTATTTTAATAGCGTGTGAGAATCTTGACTTCAGAAAAATAAACCTTGAATCGGCAGTGTTTGTAATAGGTACAGCCTGCTTAATCCTGACATTTTCAAGGACATCTTGGGTGTCCCTGCTGACAGGATTGTCAGCAGCAGCTCTACGGGACAAAAAGTACATAAAATATATTTTAATATCAGCCATAGCCATCTTCGGTGCGGATGCACTGATGGGAATAGGCAGGGCTAATCCTGCAAGGGCAATGGAGGACAGCTCCTTTCTTTACAGACTGGATGTGTGGAAAGCCTGCATTGAAATCATAAAGGACAATTTCGTATCAGGCATAGGCTTTGGAACACTTTTCATGCATATTTCAGAATATTCTTCATCCGTAAGCACGAAAATAGAGCATTGCCACAACATATATCTTCAGATTCTAACTGAAACAGGATTTTTGGGATTTTCAATATTTTCGATGATTGCAGCTGGCATTTTTAAAAAGCTGAAAAATATCACGGCCATTGCCATGCTGGCCATGACAATGGTCAGCGGATTAGTGGATTCCATTCCCTTAACCCCCCAAATAATGATAATGCTTAGCATGTATGCAGGAACACTGAATGCACAGTCTCGTTCACCAAAGTATCAGCTCCCGCTGGTCGAAAACTTTGGGAACTCGCTGCGATAGGGCATACAAAAATGTCATCCCCGTACTCACGGAAATGACATTTTTTATTTCTCTATTTTTTATTTTCAATTGATGCTTTTATCAGATTTCTGAACAACGGATGACTTCTTGTTGGTCGTGACTTGAATTCCGGATGGAACTGCGCTGCAACAAACCATGGATGGTCCTTGAGCTCCACAATTTCAACAAGCCTGTTATCCGGTGATGTTCCGGAAATTATCAGCCCGTTTTTCTCGCATACTTCCCTGAATTCATTGTTGAACTCAAATCTGTGTCGGTGTCTTTCATTAATCATGTCTGCACCTTCATATGCTTCCTTGGCCTTTGTTCCATCAACAAGCCTGCACGGATAGCTGCCCAGTCTCATTGTTCCGCCCTTGTTCTCCACATCTTTCTGGTCGTTCATAATATCTATTAAAGGATGTTCTGTTTCAGGATTGAACTCAGTGCTGTGGGCATCGCTGTAGTTCAGAATTCCTCTTGCAAAATCCACAACGGCCATCTGCATGCCGAGACATATGCCGAGGAACGGCACTCCATTTTCTCTTGCATATCTGGCAGCCAATATCTTTCCATCTATTCCTCTGTCTCCGAAGCCTCCCGGAACCAATATTCCGTTGCTGCCCCTGAGTATTTCTTCATAGTTGCCTTCATTCACTTCCTCTGAATGCACCCAATCTATCTCAACTTCAGCCGAATTGTCTATACCTGCATGCTTCAGAGCTTCTGCAACCGAAAGATAAGCGTCCTTCAGTTCCACATACTTGCCCACCAGTGAAATCTTAACATGGTGCGCAGGATTTTTGGAGCGCTGAACCATGTCCTTCCACTCTGTCAAATCAGGCTCCTTGCAATTCATTCCGAAGTGATTGCATACTATCTTATCTAAACCTTCATTTTCAAGAAGAAGGGGTATGTCATACAGTGAATCCGCATCCGTATTCTGGATTACATGCTGCTTGTCAACGTTGCAAAACAATGCTATTTTAGACTTCAGGTCATCACTTATTTCCTTCTCTGTCCTGCACACCAAGACGTCAGGCTGTATTCCTATACTCAAGAGCTCCTTTACGCTGTGCTGCGTGGGCTTTGTTTTAAGCTCTCCAGCCTTTGACAGATAAGGGAGCAGCGTAACGTGTATGTACATTACGTTTTCTCTTCCCACCTCATATCGAATCTGGCGAATTGCTTCCAAGAACGGCTGACTTTCAATATCTCCTACTGTACCGCCTATTTCGGTAATAACCACATCAACATCTTTTACAGTAGCGACTCTTTTTAACAGGCCTTTTATTTCGTTGGTTATATGGGGAATTACCTGGACTGTTCCTCCCAAATAATCTCCTCTTCTTTCCTTGTTTAAAACAGACCAGTAGACCTTTCCTGATGTTATGCTGCTGTACTTGGTTAAATCAATGTCTACTATTCTCTCATAGTGACCTAAGTCCAGATCTGTCTCCGCTCCGTCATCCGTAACATAAACCTCACCGTGTTGATAAGGGCTCATTGTGCCCGGGTCCACGTTCAAATACGGATCAAATTTCTGAAGAGTAACCTTAAGTCCTCTTGCTTTAAGCAGCCTACCCAACGACGCTGCCGTTATCCCCTTGCCTAACGAAGATACGACTCCTCCCGTTACAAAAATATATTTTGGCATTTTTTCCTCCTGTTTCTCCATCCTGCTACCGTTCTAAATATTTGATAATCCCCTTAAACATAAAAACAGAGACAAAAAAGGGGTTTTTTTTTTAGTCTCTATCATAAACATATATAGTTCGTCAAAAAATAAAATTATATAATTTATATAAATATTACTTTCCAATTCTATATTAAAAAAAGTAAAAGGTCAATGGTTTTTTTTAAAATTTTATGCCAAAGTTGTACTATCGGAATGTATAGCGCATATACATTTATAAAAGAATGCGAACACATCTGTATCATAAAGGAGGATTCAACTTGTTTAAATTAATAGGCGATACTTTTAATATTAGTGAAATCATTGACTCAAATTCCGCTGAGGTTATGCTGGAAAACGAATTTGCACTTTCTGACAATACTCCGGCCATAGAAAAAATAATATCCGCAGAGGGCAAAGCAAAAATTGATAAAACTTCAGTAAAAAATGATGCCGTTGTTGTGGAAGGAACATTGGTTTACAACATAATTTACCGTTCAAATGATGAGGATATCATGGTAAATTCCATGTCCGGAAAAATCCCGTTCACCGAGGAGATTCCGGTTTCGGGAGCCAGAGAAGGAATGGAAGCACAGTCTGCCGCGTATATTGATTACATAGATGCCGAGAATCTGAATGACAAAAATTACATGGTAAAATCGGTTATATTGCTTGATACTGATGTAATAAACAAGCATCCAGTAAACTTTGTATCAAACCTCGAGTCAGACGGCAGCTTTCAGGCAAGGACCCAAAATGTGAAATACACTGACCAGGCGTCCGTGCTGTCAGAGGAAATAACCATCAATGATGCGGTGGAGCTCAGCAAGGGCTCTGATGAAATATCCAGAATACTGAAATCAGAATCTGAGGTATTCATTACAAGCATTGATTCTCTGGATGATAAAATGCTTGTTGAGGGAACCTGCAAGGTAGGCTTTTTATACACAGAGGACAACAGCCTGAACGCGGCGGCATACGTAGCTGAAGAGTTTCCCTTTACACATTACATTGAGGTGAAGAACTCAGGCGATAATGTGCTCAAGGACATAAGTGTAGCATTAAATGAAATGACATACAACATCGCCGAAAATTATGACGGTGAAAAAAAGCTCATTGAATTCAACCTGCCATTTACAGTAAATGCAGCAATGTACAGTGTTGCAGAAAAAAATATAATAACCGACTGCTACTCCACCAGCTGCCTGCTGAATCTGGAGTCAGCAAAAGTAAAGCTGACATCCATGAACAACATTGTAAACAAGACAGTTAAATATGAAAATAATTTTGATGTTGTTTCCGGATCCATAAAGGATATCTACACCGTAGATGTAAGCCCAAAAATTTCGGAAAAAAGAATTTTTGACGATAAATACGTTGTTGATGGATTCCTTGATGTGAATTTGCTGTACCTTAACGGAGAAATCAACAAAATTGACAAGGCCTATGCATCACTGCCATTTACGGCTTCCATAGATCTAAAGGAAAGCGAACTGTCTGATGACATCACATCAAATGTGGATATTGCTAAATGCGGAGCATACAGAAAGGGAAGCAACTCTGTCATAGTCAACTGCGATATAAACGTAGGAATGAAAATGAGGGGTAACAGCGAAATTTCAGTAATCAGCAACATAACCGAGGAAGGCCCTATTGAAAGAAGTAAGATGCCAAGTCTCGTGTTCAGGGTTGTTCAGCCGGGAGAAACAGTGTGGGATATTGCAAAGAACTACAACTTGTCAATCAATTACCTGAAAGAATTGAACGACATTCCCGAAGACAACGCACTTGCACCAGGAACGAAAATAGTGATAGCAAGAATGGTATAATCTTGAAACATGAAAAATGCTAAAAAATTAAGGGCGCTGAGCGCCCTTTTTAATTTATCTGTTACTTCTGTATATTTCCAAACTTTGTGTACTGGCTTATCCATGCAAGCTCTACGGTTCCCACGGGGCCGTTTCTCTGCTTGGCTATGATTACATCGGTAATTCCTTTCTTCTCAGACTCTTCCTTGAAGTAGTATTCGTCTCTGTAAAGCATGAGTACAACGTCCGCGTCCTGCTCTATTGCTCCCGACTCTCTGAGGTCAGACATTATAGGTCTGTGGTCCTGACGGAGCTCCGGCGCACGGGACAGCTGGGACAAGGCCATTACGGGACAGTCCATTTCCCTTGCAAGAGCCTTAAGTCCACGCGATATATTGGAAATTTCCTGCTGCCTGTTGGTGGAATTCGTTCCGTCTGACATGAGCTGGAGATAGTCTATAACTATTAAATCCAGTCCCTTTTCCATTTTAAGACGCCTGCATTTGGACATAAGCTCAAAAACAGAAATAGCCGCTGTATCGTCAATAAAAATTTTGTGGTTGGAAACAGTGCTCATTGTGGAAATAAGCCTTGTCCAATCCTCATCATCGAGATTTCCTGTCCTGAGCTTCGAGCTGTCAACCATGGATTCCATGCTTATAATTCTCTGAACATACTGCTCCTTGGACATCTCAAGACTAAACAGCGCCACGGAAGCACCTGTTTTAACGGCATTCATGGCTATATTCAGGGCAAGTGCCGTCTTTCCCATTGACGGTCTTGCCGCAAGCAGCACAAGGTCAGACCTCTGAAGTCCCGAGGTCATTCTGTCAAGGTCGGTGTAGCCTGTGGTGAGACCTGTTATGCTACCCTTGTTCATTGCTCTTTCCTCAAGAGTATTGAACACGCTCATGAGCACGTCCTTGATTTCGGCAAAAGAATTTACACTTCTGTTCTGAGATATGGAGAATATCCTCGATTCCGCTAACTCGATTATCTTCTGAACATCATCGTTTTCCTTATAGCCCTTTTCAATTATTTCCCCGGAAACACTTATGAGCTTGCGCAGGGTGGATTTTTCCCTGACAATGCCGCAGTATGCCTCAACGTTCTTTGAGGTTATTATATTTTCCGTTAACTTTGCCAGATATTCAAAGCCGCCCACATAATCAATCTTACCTCTTTTTTTCAACTCTTCGGCAACAATGAGGGCATCCACCGGCATATTCTGCATATGCACCTGTCTTATGGAGTCAAATATTTCTCTGTTTGCCTCGAAATAGAAATCCTCTGCCTTCAGCAAATTCATTACCTTCTCTACAGCAACATGGTCAATCAGAGCAGATGCAAGCACAGTTTGCTCCGCCTCGGCACTGTGAGGCGGAACCTTTCCCATATTAATCAAATCAGACATTTCAATCCTCTTTTATTTTTCTGTAACTATAACTTTCACCTTTGCATTAACCTGTGAATGAAGCTTGATTTTTACAAAGTATTCACCCACGGATTTTATAGGCTCATCCAAATCATATTTTTTCTTGTCAATTGCAAAGCCGTGATCCTTTTCAATATACTCGGCAATTTCCTTAGTCGTTACGGCACCGAACAGCTTGCCGTTTTCTCCGGTCTTCGTCTTGATGACAACTGTGATTTTAGTTAATTCTTCCTCTAATTTCTTTGCCTCATCATATACTTCCTTTTCCTTTGCTTCCTGAAGCTGCTTTGCATTTTCCAGATTCTTTAGATTTACGGGTGTTGCTTCTATGGCTAAATTTTTAGGAAACAGGAAATTCCTTGCATATCCGTCCTTGGCATTTATGATATTACCCTTTTTTCCTACATTCTTAACATCTTCCAATAATATTACTTTCATTCTTCTTTATTCTCCTTCTTGTAATGAGATATTGCTTCTATTAATTTATATTTTGCTTCATCCATATCATGAGTTTGTATCTGCGCCCCAGCCATGTTCAGGTGTCCTCCGCCTCCGAGGCTCTCCATTATTACCTGAACGTTTATAGGTCCTGTGGAACGTGCGCTTATATTTATATAGTCCTTGTTTCTCACAAGCACAAAGCTCATCTTAATATCCTTTATGGTAAGAAGCTCATCGGCACCCTGTGCCGCTATAACGTTTGAATCCTCGGAAATTTCATCTATGTACGAAACTGCCGCATCATCAAAGACTATTTCAGATCTTTCGATTATTTCAGTCTTCCTTTTCATTGATTCAAGACTCTCATTGAACAGCTCCTTGACATCGGTTGTGTCGGCGTTGTTCCTCCTCAGGAAGGATGCCGCCTCAAATGTTCTGACTCCTGTCTTGAATGTAAATGAGTTCGTATCCAGCACTATTCCTGCCAGAAGTGCATCCGCCTCAAATTTCGTCAGCTTAATATGATCCTCCATGTATTGAACAAGCTCTGAAATCAGCTCACATGTGGACGAAGCATAGGGCTCTATATAATCAAGCAGCGGATTTTCAATGTATTCCTCACTCCTTCTGTGATGGTCTATAAGAACTATCTTATCCACCTTGGTAAGAAGCTCGGGTGCTTCTGTATAGCTGGGCCTGTGAGTGTCAAGCACAACCACCAGCGTGTTCTGATCAATCATGCTCATTGCGGTTTCCGTGCTTATGAGGGAATCCAAATAATGGCTTTCTTCATGCTTCATGCGCTCATACATATTTTTCAGCGCATGGTTCACGGTATTGAGCACAATATATGCTTTTTTTCCTCTGCTTCTTGCCATTGCATAAAGTCCTATGGAAGCGCCAAGACTGTCCATATCCCCTACTCTGTGCCCCATTATTATGACATTTGAGCTCTGGTCTATTATCTGCCTTAAAGCATAGGAAATAATTCTTGCCTTAACTTTGGTTCTCTTTTCAACAGCCTTGCTTTTACCGCCGTAAAATTTAACGGAGTTGATTCTTTTTACTACGGCTTGGTCTCCGCCTCTTCCAAGTGCCACGTCCAATGCTCCCTTGGCATACTCTAAAAGCTGTGTCAGGTTCTTAGCCAGCACTCCGGTTCCTACGCTGAGCGTAAAGTTGTAATCACCTGCTCCCTTCAGAGCCTTCACATCCTCAAGCATTGAAAATTTCCTTGATTCAAGCGACTCTAAAAATCCGTTTTCAATCATCATCAGAAATCTCGCGGAATCATATCTCAGTACGAAACCGTTCATTTCAGAAGCATATCTGTTGAGTATTTTTTCAACCTCCGCAGTCATTGCGGATTTTTCACCCTTGTCGAGCTTTTCCGATATTTCATCGTAATTATCTATTTGTATCAGCATCGCCACCGGACGTTCATCGTTATATTTCGCCTTAAGATTTGCAAATGCCGTATTTTCGTTCCAGTAGCACACATAGGAAACGCCTTCACCGAATCGTCCCTCCTCGAGACTGTAATACATAATGTTGAAGGTTTTACCGGAATCAGCTATTTCAACACTGCTTATTGTTCCTTCTCGGTTATTTTCCATTGTTTTCACAGGAAACCCGCGGATAAACTCGTCGATATTTTCAATATTATCTATCTCATCCCCAACAAGCTCCTTGAACTTTTTATTGAACCAAAACATCTGACCAAATGGCCCTATTATGCTTATTGGTATGGGAGAATAGTAAAATGAGTTTACGGACAAATTTTCAATATTTTTTGTATAATTAATTATGTACTTTTTCAGGTCCTTTTCTCTCTGCAGCTGCCTTCTGAAGGCGACAGCAGCAATGATTATCAGTATAAGTGCTGCGGCTGCGGCATATATGTACATGCCATTAATCAGTAAAACCAGTATGGTAAAAATATTCAGCGCAAGATAAACCAAGCTGTCATCTCTCAAAAAATTAGGAGTTTTCTTTTTATCCAAATCTCTGCCTCCTTTAACGGTTATACCGTCCTATTTATTTTTCTCAAATCTATTGCCAAATCCACCAGACCTGCCAGCGCAACAGCAAAGGCGAGACCCGGAAGCATAAACAGCGAAATAAACAACAGCATGAATAATGAAATTCTTTTATATCCTGTGCTCATATGGCTTCTCAGCACAAAAAATTTAGTGACGGCAAAGCCCTGCAAATACATTGCTATGAATAAAATCATAATTAAGTTTGTCTGAATGATACCTGCATCTATTCCGAAAAACCCAACCAGGTAGGACAAAAGCATCATTGCGGCAATTGCGGTCATAAATGTTCTCGGAAATGAAAAATATGCAATTCCCTCGTGTGGTCTAACGGTAATTGAGAATCGTTTTGCAAATTTAAACGCAATCATATAATTAACATATGCTGTTGCGACAGATGACACTATGAGCACCGCCGGAAAAATATTTGAAATAAAGCTTATAATCATAGGCCCCATCTCATCATATGTTTTTATAACCTTATCTATATTTTCATTCTGCATCCCTGCAGGCATGCCTGACAGCATATCCTTTGTCATCTGGAAGCTCTCGGCATACATATCCTTGAGCTGCTGAAGAAAATTTATTCCTAAAAATGCGTCCATGAGCATTATCATGACTACAAATGAAATCATATATGCGGCTGAACCCATCAAAATGGTCCTGTTTGCATCCTTATCCCTGTATATTCCGTAGGAAAGGGCAACAGCCAGAGGAGTATACAGTATTAAAAACATCATTCCGGATTGTATTCCCAAAAGTATTGCAATTATAATATCCGATGCTATGAGAGCCATGGCTGAATATTTGATGCCCTTGCGTTTAGCAAGTATAATTGCTGGGGTGGGATAAAAAAACATTACGACCGAAAAAAAAGATGCCAAGTACGCTATTACCACAAGTATTCCTGTTATCATAGCAGCTTCTGTCAAGCTTGATGTTTTATAATTTCTGTTCATTTTTCCCTCATTTTTAATTTTTCTGATTATACATTTTACCCTAAAAGCCTCTCAAAGTCAAAATTAATTTCCTTAATCTCCGCAAGGCATCTCATAAGGATAAAATCTATTGTTGGTTTAACATATATTATAATATAAATTACGGAATTATACAAAGAAATAAACTCTCAATTCCTGAAAATAAATGCTGACTTTCCTGCACACGACAAAATTCGCATATTATCACAGATTTTTAAGCTATATTATTCCTTTACACTTTGTCCCTTTTGAAATATACTTATGTCAGTACTAGAGAAAGAGGTGGACTATGAAAAGAAAATTATGTTTAATTCTCGCAGTGATAATGATTTTATCTTCATTTGCATCAACAGCATTTGCTGCTGAAATGGATAAGGATAAATTTGATTCTGACGTTGAATTTATGAAGAGGGTTATTTACTTTGTACTTGATGGATATCAATATGAGGTAAATCAGGAAGATATACTGAACGGACTGTATGACGGATTTTTCGGAATACTCGATGATTACAGCACACATTACACACACGAGGAATACATAGCGCTGCTTGAGGATACGGCAGGAGAGTTCACGGGCATAGGCGTGCAGATTATAGACTCAAACGGAAATATAGTCGTTATTACTCCCCTTCCCGGCTCACCGGCGCTGGAAGCAGGCATAAAGCCCGGAGACATCATTAAATATGTTGACGGTGCCGATATAACCGGACTTACTACGTCACAGGCATCACTGCTTATTAAGGGCGCGGAAGGAACCCATGTAAAAATAGGTGTGGTGCGCGGCGTAGAAACTCTGACATTTGACATAGTGAGAAGAGCCATCATAATAAGCGGCGTTGAAGGAAAAATAATGGACAACAACGTTGGTTACCTGAAGGTTACGGATTTTTCGGACAACACTGTAGATCTTGTTAATAAAGAGCTGGAAAAATTTGATGCCAGCAGCGTTAAAAAAATTGTAATAGACATGAGAAACAACGGCGGAGGAACGCTGGACGCTGCGGTTGGTTTGCTCAATCTTTTCGTTACTGAAGGGCCCGTGGTATATGTTGATTACGCCACAGGCGAGGAAGATGTTTATGAAAGTACCCTGAAGGAACAGAAATATGAAATTGCCTTATTGATTAACGGCGGCAGCGCCAGTGCAACGGAAGTATTTGCGGGAGCCGTAAAGTACAAGAACGAAGGCATAATAGTGGGAACAAACTCATTCGGAAAAGGAGTTGTTCAGTCTCTTTATGCACTTCTTGACGGAAGCGGCGTTAAATTCACAACTGCGGAATATTTCTCCGTAGACAGAAAGCCTGTACATAAAATAGGAATTGCTCCTGACATAGTTGTTGAAAACCAGAAGGCGGATCTGTCAAAATATCCTTCATTCAGCAAAACGAAGAAACCCGTGCTTGGAACAGTTAGCCTTGATGTGCTTGCTGCAGAAATGATTCTGGATACACTGGGATATGACGTTGGCGAGCCTGACGGAGTTTATGACCAGAAGTCCTTTGAACAGATTGTCAAATTCCAGGGAGACAACTTCCTTTACGCATACGGAACGATTGATATAGCAACACAAAATGCGCTGTACAGAGCACTTGTCCTGCATTCCGAAAATGATGCCGAGGACCCGCAGCTTAAAGCGGCCATTAAGGCGCTGAATAAATAAAACTAAAAAATTTTAAAAACACTTATTGACAAAGATTAACTCCTCTCTGCAACAATTCAAAACAATCAAGAAATAATAAAAGCTGTGATGGAGAAAAAACCTTTCAAAAGACATGTTGCAGAGAGTCGGCGGTGCTGCAAGCCGATACTGTCATGAAAGCACACTCGCTCCTGAGCCGATTTTCTGAAGTTAGTAGGAAAATACGTTGCCCGGTTAAAGGCTGAGATTTGTTAGAATCTAACGAGAGGTTTTCTTTGGATATTTATATATCTATGCCTAAAACAATATGGGTGGTACCGCGGATAATATCCGTACCTGAAAGTTTATACTTTCAGGTACGGATTTTTTGTTTACTGAAATCATATGTGGTTAGATTCTATTTCAAAATGAAGATTCATAGGTTTGAAATGGAAAGAGTAATTAAAATTTTTGACACAACACTGAGAGATGGGCAATGCAATAGCCAAAAATATATAGCAGCATAAACGGCAGGAACATATTCCTGCCGTCTGTTATATATACTTAAAAGACTTAAAAGCTGCTTATGGAGACCTGGCGCCTGGAGTCGGATTCCTCTCCAAGCCTCATGTTAATTCCCGCCGCAATACCCTCACATATAATTTCCGCCATTTCGTAAATCAGCGAAAGCCTCGTATCCTGAATTAATTCGTGAAAATCCCTGTCGCTGGAATCTACAACGCCTATTATGGATAAATCCCCTATTTCAGGCAGGATTTTGCCTATGCCTTTTCCGGGAGTGATGGGTCCTTCTCTTACTTCAATTATTCCCTGATTCTTTTTATTGCTGAGGCATGCGTCTATGGCAATTATTCTGTCATAGTTTTTATTTCTGATAATCTTCACATATTCGTTTATATTCAGTGCATGGACAGGTCTGTCAAGTGTTCCGTAAATATCTACGGTCAGATTTTCCTTTGACAACAAAGTTCCTGTCAGAGGACCAAGGCTGTCAACAATGCATTTATCCGTTCCTATGCACACAATGGCAGAGCTTCTGTTAATCTGAGGTCTGAGGTAATGACCTATTTTTATTGCCGCAAAGCTGTTTTTGTAATGTACTTCTATTGGATTCAAAGGCAACACCCCCTATGCACAGTATATACAAAAAGGGGGTGTATTATGTATTCATATTCTTTTAATAATCATCACGCCTGAAATAATCGTTGCCGTCATTGCCTGTATCAAAATAATTCGTTTCTCTCCCGAGGTTTAAATCCTCGTACGTGCAGAATCCGCCGCCAATCGCATTACTCCTCAGCACCAGATAAAGGTGCGCCTCCGTGGCATATACGTACGGATGTACAAAAAGAGTACCTATAATAAGGGCCAGCAGCCCAAGCAGATACCATCCTAGAAATGAAAGGTCCAGTACAAATGTATCCATCTTATGTCCGTTCATCATTTTTCTGCTTAGCGTTATTGCTTCGTCAGCACTCAGTCTGGGATTGTCAGCCAGAATATTTGGAACCATCCTGTAAGAATACGATTTAACTATACCCGGTATAATAAAGAGAAGCGACCATAGAAAATTGTAAAAGCCTCTCAAAAACATTGCTGAAATAATACCTCTGTAATTAGAACCGTCAAATGCAAATCCGTAGCATCCCTCCGTATTCTTGCCCTGCGCCAGCTGCACAAAATATTTCCTTGAGCCAACCTCTAAGGAAAAACCTATAAGAATTCTGTATAATACAGCTAATATAATTATGGCAACTGCTATTATCATAAAGTTGTCATTGTTTCCAAAATATTTTTCTGCCGTTTCCCAGTTGCTGCTGGAGCTGCCGCCTCCACCGCCGCCGATTCCCGAGAATATTGCCAGTACTATACCCACCCAGAATGCCTGCCAGTAGTTTCCTCTCAAGGATTCTTTCGCTGAAAGCTTAATCTGTTCTCTCGTCCACATATGCATCCTCCTCACTCATTCTTTCTTTTATTATAGCATAAAAAAGCACTTATTTCCAGTATATGTTTGATACACCGGAGAATTGCCTGAAATATATGGATATAATGACTTAATTTAATTGACACCCGTGCACTAAGTCATTATAATTATATCATTATCAGCGAAAGCAAGGTGAACATGTGGAAAATTACTTAAAAAGAATCGTGAAATTATTATTCGGACTGTTTGTGTACTCCTTTGGAATAACGTTGAGTGTACAAGCAAATGTAGGCCTTGCACCATGGGATGCCTTCGGTATGGGAGTATCAAATGTAACCGGTATTTCCTTTGGGAATGTCAGCATATTGACAGGTCTTGTAATCATTGTTGTGGTTTCAGTCTTCCTTAAAGAAAAAATAGGTCTGGCAACAATACTGAATACCCTGCTCATCGGCATAATGTTAGATTTCCTGCGTTCTCTCAACATCATACCCTTCATGACAAATTTCTATCTGGGAGTTCTTATGCTTTTATTGAGCCAGGTTGTGATAAGCTGCGCCTCATATATGTACATAAGTCCCGGCATGGGATGCGGCCCGAGAGATACAATGATGGTAGCTCTTGGAAAAAGACTTCCCAATGTACCCATAGGAGTAATAAGAGGTTCCATAGAAGGAACTGTGCTCTTAATAGGCTTCCTCCTTGGAGCCAAGGTCGGTCTCGGAACTGTCATTGCTGTATTCGGCATAGGCTTTATACTGCAGTTTACTTTTAAGCTTCTGAAATTTGATATTAAATCCGTAGTTCATGAAAATATTTTTGAAACATTGATAAACATGAAGTCCATTTTGGCTAAATCATAGAAAAATTCCGGTATGCGCCGGAATTTTTTAATATCATTTTTTAATATCACTTTTTACTATTGCATTTTTCCAGAAACGTCGAAATGTTCTGTCTCTCTTTTTCAATGTCAGACCCTTTTCTCCCCATCCTGTCACAGAATCCCAGCAAGGCCACCTCATTTATGTCCGCTTCTTCTTTCATTGCTTTTATATCCGCAAACGGCATATCCTTCACAACATGGAGTATTTGCATGTGCCATCTCACTAGTGCACAAACTTCATTGATAAACTCATTGTCCGTTAAAAACTCCCTTAAAAATTCTCCAGCCATTACTGCACCCACCTTTTCGTGGTCATATGAAGTAATTTTGCCCTTTTTTATTTTAGTTGTGGGAGGCTTCCCTATGTCATGAAGCAGCGCAGCCCACATAAATACAGCTTCATTTTTGCTTCTGTGCTTTTCGGATGCAGCATAGTCCGTAACAAGCATTGTATGCACCCATGCATTTCCCTCTCCGTGGTGCACAGGAGACTGCTCCGCTTTTTTTAAATCACAAAGCATGTAAAAAGGATTCTCTCTGAAAGCTGGCATCTCCGAAATACTTTCTAAATAAATAGACGGCTTTTCGTCTGTCAATAGGTGTTTGTTTATTTCATTAAAGATATATTCTCTGTCATCATAAAATACATTTAAATTTAAGTTCTCTTGCTTCAGCTCCATAAACTACCTCGATAAATGATTTCGCAGTTTATGTTGCCACCGCGGATATAAATTATTCAGTTGCCCATCAATAAACTTGCCTTTATTTTTTCGCCGGCATATTCGCCGTTTCTTATTTGTATTTCATTGTTGAGCCTTTCTGTCATTGAACCTGCCTTATCCTTGTCAGAACTTGAAACAGATATTGTCAGCCCCGAAGAATCATGGACAAGATAGCCGTTTTCAGCCATAAAATCTATTGTAATTTGCACGGCATCCACAATGTTCTTATGTTTTACATTAACTCCTTTCAGAATCTCCTTATTTTCCGTGTTCACATCTATTACCCTGTTGAAGCTGTTCACGGTATAGCTTATTGGAGGAGTGCTGTTCAGATTTACGTATCCGGACGGCCTGATATACATATATCCCCCGTATGCTGAAGCGGCAAATATGGCAGCAAATAAAACGGCATAACACATCAGCTTAATTAAAAATGTAAGTAATCTTTTCATTTGCTGCTCTCCTTCAATAATTACAGAATTTTTTTGTTCACATTATTATAATATTCAGATGTTCTGAATTTATTTTCTAAATTTCGCTCTTTCGTACTGCTCGGGCCACTCTGTTTCACTGTGAAGCTCATGGGCTGCATACAGCGGCCAGTACGGATTTCTCAGAAGCTCTCTTCCGAAGAAAATAAAATCTGCTCTGTCGTTTTGCAGTATTTCCTCCGCCATGTGAGGCTCAACTATAAGCCCGCCGGCAATAACAGGAAGATTTGTTTTTTCCCTGATAACTTCGGCAAACTTAACCTGATATCCCCGAAACGCCTTCGGCGCAACATTCACAACTCCGCCGGAGCTTACATCCACTATGTCCACCCCTTCTTCCTTCACGAGGTTGATTAAATCAGCCAAATCCTCAGGATGATTTCCTCCTTCGGCATAATCCTCAGCGGAAACCCTCAGCAACAAAGTCCTCTCTGCAGTCCATACCTCTCTTACAGCATGCAGCACCTCTTTTAAGAACCTTGCTCTGTTTTCCTTGCTTCCGCCGTATTCGTCTGTTCTTTTATTCGTAAGTGGTGACAGGAATTCATTTATAAGATATCCATGGGCTCCGTGAACCTCAACGAAATCATATCCTACCTTTATGCTTCTTTCCGACGCATCCCTGAAGGCCTGAATCACTTCCTTTATTTCTTCCTTTGTCATTTCTGCAGGAACCCTGTACTCATCGCTGAATGCAATGGAGCTGGGTGCTATTATTCTTTCATCCTCAGCCTCGCACTTCCTTCCGGCATGGGCAAGCTGAATACCCATCTTTGCTCCGTGAGCCTTGCATGCATCAACTATCCTTTTTAGTTCCTCTATATGCGAATCAGCCCATATTCCAAGGTCATTGGAAGAAATTCTCCCTCTTGACTCAACTGCTGTTGCCTCCTGTATTATTAGTCCCGTACCACCCACAGCCCTGGATGTATAGTGCAGATAATGCCAGTCCTTTGCATTTCCTTCATTATCCGCAGAATACATGCACATTGGTGCCATTACAATTCTGTTTTTTAACTCCGTATTTTTAATTGTGAAGCTCGAAAAGAGTTTAGACATATCTTCCTCCATTTATTTTTACTTTTTATATTTTTTATATAACCAAACAATAATTTGAACAGCAATGCCGCCAAGAAACCCCACAGCCAGCCAGAACATAAGAGATATAATTCCCGCCAGCTCTTCCCATCCGTTTAAATCTGACATGAAACTTCGAAACATCTCAAAAAATCCCATTGCGATTCCTGTGATAAAAATATAGAACGAATATTTTAATCCGTATTGATGAAACACTGCAGATATTGTGCCCAGCACAGCAGCCAATACCACATATGCGAATATATTGTCTGTAATATCTCTTCCGTTTACATATTTTGTTCCAAAATAAGAGATAACAAATGAAAATACGGCAATAATTGCTCCAATTGTTAATGACTTGTATTTTTTCATAGCTTCTCCTCCTGTAATATTTATATTATACCGTATATGACAGGCTTTTAAACCATATGCATTTATTAATTTATGTCATTTGTATTTCTAAGCATGCAATATTGTGATATAATGATACAAAGAAGCAAAAACGGGTATAAAATAATTACCCATAAATCTTATTAAAGGAGTGGCCATGAAGATCAGAGATTTAATTGAGAGACTTATCATAATGATTAACAACGCAGAAGGCTCAAAAAACCAGTTTGTGTATCCCGGGCAGGACAGCAATGAGAAACCGCCTAAAAAACGCAGAAACTTGAAGGTTATGGTGCTATTACCCCTACTGATTGCAGCCTTATATGGAATAATGTCCTGCCAGTACACCGTGGAGGAAACGGAACAGGCTGTAGTAACTACTCTGGGAAAAGTAACAAGTGTAGAGTCCGCCGGGCTTCATTTTAAACTGCCGTCCCCTATACAGAATGTCACGAAGGTGGAAGTCAATAAAACACAGAAGCTGCAAATGGGTTATTCCAATGATTCCACTGTCGCTGAGGAAGCAAAAATGATTACAGGAGATTTCAACATTGTAAACATAGACTTCTTTATAGAATGGAAAATATCAGACCCGGTAAAATTCATATACAACTCAGATGAGCCGGCCAAAATACTCAAAATGATTGCCCAGTCATCTGCAAGGAGCATCATTGGTTCTAAAAATGTAGACGGAGTTTTAACAACGGAAAAATCAATTATTCAGGCGGAAATAAAGGAAAAAATAATTAATAAGCTGAATAGTTACGACCTTGGCGTACAGATACTGGACGTAAAAATTCAAGACAGTGAACCTCCCACTTCTGATGTAGTAAGAGCATTCAAGGAAGTTGAAACAGCAAAACAGGAAAAAGAAACAAGAATAAATGAAGCTCTGGCATATAAGAACAAAACCATTCCCGCTGCGGAAAGTGAAGCTGATAAGCTCATACGTGAAGCTGAATCTTTCAAGGAATCAAAAATAAACGAAGCAAGAGGAGAAGTTGCAAGGTTTAACTCAATGTATACAGAATATGCAAAAAATAAGGATATAACACGGACAAGAATGTATCTGGAGACTATTGAAGAAATACTTCCGGGAGTTACGGTATACATTGATTCATCAGAGGGCGGAGTGCAGAAGCTTCTTCCTATAAAAAGCTTTTCAAATCCAGAAACATCAAACGGAGGTGAAAACTGATGCAGGAAATAAAGAGAAAAGGAAACTCTGGTTCATTTATTAAAATACTGCTGTTGATTTTACTTGTGATAATATTTGCAAATACGGCATATATGGTCAGAGAAAATGAATATGCCTATGTAACGAGATTTTCAAAATTTCAGGCAATACATGATAACGCAGGACTGCATTTTAAGGTTCCCGTAATTGACAGAGTGGAAAAAATCCCTCAATACAGAATGATGTATGACGTGCCTCCTTCAGAGGTTCTCACGGGAGACAAAAAAACCTTGGTGGTTGATAATTTTGCTGTTTGGCAAATAGATGACCCTTACAAATTCATGCGTACAGTAAGCAGAATTTCCGAAATGGAAAACCGCATAGACGCAGTGGTTTACAACGCAGTAAAAAATACGCTTGGCACAATGAATCAAACAGACATTATAAATTCAGACAACAGCTCAATCGACGATGTAAATACCGTAATAACAGAGCTTGTCAATGCTCAGCTGGGAAATTACGGAGTTTCCACAGTAGCCGTTGAAATTAAACGTCTTGACCTTCCAAAAGACAATGAAACAGCCGTGTACAACAGAATGATATCAGAGAGAACACAAATGGCTGAAAGCTACAGAGCCGGAGGAAACCTGGAGGCAAGCAAGGTAGTGAATGAAACCGACAAGGAAGTTGGAATACTTCTGTCAAAAGCAAAAGCCGACGCCGAAGAATTGAAGGGACAGGGCGAAAGCGAATACATGAAAATTATTGCCGAGGCCTATTCCACAGAAGACAGAGTTCAGTATTACGAATTTATCCGAAGCCTTGAAGCGTTAAAGTCCACCATGCGCGGAGACAAAACCATCATACTCCCTGCTGACAGCTTCATAGTAAGAGTATTGAACGGAAAATAATAGCGGAGATATGTATGGAAAAGAATAAAAAAAAGGCAGTATACATTGCCGCACTGATTACAGGCCTTCTGCTTGGAATATTCGGAGTATTTCTGTCAATATTCACAGACGGCACGATGTATGAACGAATAATAACAATATTGATAGTACTGATAATCTACGGAATAGCAGGCATTATACTAGGCATATGGAAGCCCGAAAAACCACTTCTTTCCATGCCGTGGCTGAACCTCCCGGGAGTGATAGTTCTTCTGTTCTACATGTACAGGGAATTCAACGCGCTCTATATAATTTACATGCTTTTGATTCTTACAGTATCATACTTCGGACTAAAGACAGGGAAATCATCTAAGAGGAATAGAAAATAATATTTCATTGTATAAAGGTGTGAAAGCATTCATTGCTTTCACACCTTTATATTACGCCGTGTAGTTTTTTCACTGTCCCAGTCTCTCCTCTTTTGAAAGCAGAGTCCTATAGCTCATATCCATACAAAAGGCACCCAGCGGAGCTGTTATGATGATGGCGAGTACGGCTACCGACAGGACAATTTTACCGCATGGCAATCCCAGGGAAAGCGGAACGGAACCGATGGCAGCCTGCACCGTTGCTTTGGGCAGATAGGCGATCATGCAGAAAATGCGTTCTTTTATATTCATTGACGTACCCACAAGGCAGAGGAAGACACCGATTGAACGAAATATGAGGGCAAGAAAAGTCATTCCCACGGCGGCTAGCCCGGCACCAACGGTATATCTGATGTCGACTGCGGCACCTACCAGCACAAATAAAATTACCTCTGCTGCAAGCCACAGCTTGCCAACCTTTTCGGACAGCCTCTTTGACACAAATGCCGTGCTTTTCATTTGCAGCACGCATGCCATGCTCATAACGGCAATCAGCCCGGAAATCGATACGAAACCCTTCAGCCAGATTTCAACTGCCATAAGCATGAAAGAAACCCCAAGAACAATAATAACCTTCATGCTATTGCGCACATATCGCCTATGAGTGTAGGCAGTCTCAAAAAACATGCTGAGCAGCCATCCGGCTACCGCGCCAAGCAGAATTCCCAGAATAATAGAAATAGGAATATTCACAAAATCTATTACTCTTGCAGCCCCTCCCTGTGCAATACTTACAAATGTTGAAAATAGTACAATGACAAAAATATCATCACAGGATGCACCCGCCATAATAAGCTGCGGAATACTTTTGTCGGTACCATATTTTGCTTCCATTAAATGTACCATACGAGGCACAACAACAGCCGGTGACACCGCACCCAGCACGGCCCCCATAACAGCCGCTTCAATCCTTGTAACGCCGAGTATATAAGGTGCAAACAAAAAGAAAGCTAAAATTTCAAAACTTGCCGGTATGAATGACATCATGACCGCCGGACGCCCCACCTTTTTTAAATCCGAAATATCAAGTGAAAGACCAGCTCTCAGCAGTATGATAATTAGTGCCATCTGCCGCAGGTCAGCGGAGATGGAAAGAATAGATCCGTCAAGCAAATTCAGAACATGCGGGCCCAAAAATATACCGGTTGCCAGCATACCGATAATGCGTGGAAGCTTTAGCCGCTGGCAAACAGCAGCCGTTGACAGCCCTACAAGAAAAATAAAAGCAAGTGATGTTAACATATATCCTCCTTAACACAAAAAGCCGATGCTTTCTGCGACAATAAAAATCACAGAAGTCATCAGCTTCAATAAGCGGTTTAGGTTACCCAAGGGAGCACTTCATTCCCGCAGGCATTATATCAATAATATGCGAATCTGTCAATATACACAATAAATGACAATTACACCTAATGCCGGCTCTAGGCCTTTGTAAGAAATTCCGAAAAACTCATGCCTGCTTTCTTCTTGATGCTTCTTGTAAGATAGGACTCACTGGCGATCAGTTTTCTTCGTAGTTTCATTTTTTCCTCACAAGTTCATAAAAGTTAAAACATTGGGCAACTTAATATAAAGACAACAACTAAACAATATATTTTTCTACTTGGAGGAAATATGAAAAGAATTTTACCTTTTTTGCTTATTCTTGTATTAGTGCTGGGTATGGCAGGATAACAGGCGATATTCACGGCACAAACAGGCTCGGAAGCGATGCAATCGCAGATATAACAGTATTCGGAAGAATCGCCGGAGAAAATGCAGCAAAATAAATAAAAGTATAAAGGGGCGATACAGTTCGCCCCTTTATTTATACCCAGCCTCTTTCCTTATACAACCCATACCCTTTTTCAAAGGCATATTCAATTTCTTTTTCCAGTCCTTCGTATTAAGGTCATACTTAAATGTATCTCTTTACTTTATATATTCACCGCTTACAAGGATATTTGAAATTACATCTGTAGGAATTTCAAATTCAATGACTCCCATATATCCGGGGGCTACCTCATATTTATCAAACGAAATTACCAGCTTGTTGTCTGAGCTGATGTAGAAATTCTGATTGCTTGATATATGGTCAAATAATTCCACAAATCCGGCTTCTTCAATTCCTTCCACCCAGTAATGTTTGTTTTCATCCGCCTTGTTCTGTTCAATCATCTGCTTTTTAATTTCACTGCTTATTGCATCCACATAGCTGTCATCTGCGAACAGGCTGGGCAGCGTTATAAGCACTTCATTTTCTTTATCTATGGTGTCGTACTTCATGGTTGTTGAGGAGGACCCGACGGTATTCACAACATAACGGCCTACAGAAAGCAGCTTTTCCGTGTCAGTTTTTACGATGTAGCCGCTGTCAATTCCCATATATCCGCCGCCGTTTTTCTTCAGCTCTTCCATATCCGCAACAAATCCTTCATAGAGCTTTTTATTTTCCTCAAAATATTTTTCATTCAGGCTGTTTTCGAGCTCCTTGTTTTCCAACCCATCTATTGACGGTACCTTGATGTCGGCATTATATTTGTCTTCATCTATTACAAATTCCTTTATTGTGAGAACACCTACTACTTTATCCAGTACAGGTATTCTTGACATGGTGTAGGCAAACGCCGGACTTAAATTAACTCCCGCAGTGAACAGAGTCAAGGATGCGGCAATGGAAGCAGCCGTAATCTTAAGTCTCCTGAATGCTGCTCTTCTTCTGTTTTCTAATCTGCCCCTGTCTATGCCTCTTGATACCATATCATGCAATTCTGCCGGTATTGGCATTTCTGTATATTCTTTCTTAAGACCTTTAAATGTGTTGTTTGTCATTTTAAACCTCCTTTTAATCTTCCATCTTTATGCGCAGTATTTCAAGCGATTTGTAAAGCCGTGTCTTTATGGTATTAATATTTTCATTAAGTATTTCAGCAATTTCCTCAAGCTTCAAATCTTCAAAATACCTCAATAGCACTACGGTGCGGTATTTCTCAGGAAGGTTATCCAGGGCACCTTTAAGATCAAAGTTCTCGTAATTATCATCCGATCCCTTATCCATCATTAAAAGGCTTTCTTCATCCATAATGGTGATGCCCTGCTTCCTACGTACAAAATCAATTGAAGTGTTCACTAAAATCCTGTAAAACCATGTTTTGAGAAAATCAGGATTTTTCAGAGAATTTATGGAGGAAATTGCTTTATATACAGATTCCTGAACAATATCCATAGCATCATCGGCATTTTTTACATAGCTGTAAGCCAGCCTGTAATATCTTTCTTTGTATTTCAGAACATGTTCTGCTATTTGTTCCTCTGTTTTGATGCTGTTCATCGCTGTCAAGTCCTCCTTTGTTATTGTATAGTTAACTGATACACTATATAGACGGCACTGCACTGAAAAAAGTTTGCGCCTTGCACAAAAAATTATTCTTTATATTTTAAAATCGCTCAGAATAATAATTGTCATTATACTGAGCGATTTTAATATGCTTACTTGCTTATACCCAAAAGCTTCATGTTTTTTTCCGTTGATAGATTATAGCTCTGCCAGGTTCTTTCCGTATTCTGGTATATATATTTCACATCATCGATATACATGATTGCCTGATGCCTTACTGCATAGTCATTGCTATCCCCTTCCAAAAGCTTGATTATTCCCGGAATCACATCTGTGGACAAGTTTATCAGATAGTTTATATCCAGAGATTCAACCTGACCGGCGAGATACATATCCACATTTCTTTCAGCTATTATCTTATCTACTTTCACTACATTTACCGTCATGTAGTAGCAGAGACCTATAGCTGCATATACAAGCAATATGTTGAAATTATGCTTCAATATATATACCAAAGTTGCCAGGAGCCCAACAGCCTCAAACACCAGAAACATATTTACTAAAATTCTGAGCCTCGTGAATCCATATGCGCTGTCATAGAGGTACATCCTGTAAAATGATGAAACAAGCAATACACCTGTTATTACGCACAGATATACAAGCATAGTCTTTGTAAATAAAGCCCCTTTGCTTTTTTCTGCATAAATTTTATCCCTGAGCAGGAATGTTACCGCCAATATGAGGGCTATGTTCAAAACGCTGAGGAATACAAGCTCAAAGAATCCCCGCCTTGCATATTCGGCATAATTCAGCCCATAAGGAAGCTCTCCCGATGAAAACAAGTATCTGAACTGTATTGCAATGAACAGGGTGTATACTGCTAAAACGGATGCAGTTAAAATATTTATTACAATCACGTCACCTTTTATAACATGTGCCGATGTACTGCCGTCGCCTGCAAGTGCAGCAAGGGGTTTTTCGTTTTCGTAAAACACAGCGTACAAATGCCCGAAGAGATACAATCCTGCGAATATTCCAATAGCAACCTTAATTAACTGAAATATATCTAGCAGATTAACAACCCAGTTGTTGAAAGAAATAACACCCTCATTGAACACCATATCCGCCGATGCCAGCATTGACACGAGGAAGAATACACAGGGCAGTGATATTCCGATTCCTATTAATATTCTTTTAATAAGTATATTTTTTTCTTTGTCCTTTGACCTTTCGGCAATCCATCTGAAGGGTACAATGAAATTCATAAAGGGTTCAAAGATATTAACAATAACCTTCAGTATTCCGCGGACATTTATCTTAATCAAATCCAGATTGCCGCCCAACATTAAAAACATTAAGCTGTACAGAAACACCACCGCGAGAAAATTAATTCCGCCCCACATTCTTCCGGCGCTTATAAATCTGTTGAGAGATATTACAAATATGGGAACCATCAGAATCAGACCTCTGATATCCTTCACTTCTCCCTGATTTTTCAAGACAAGGTACAAGGATACCACCTGCATCAGAAAAAATAGAGGCATACTTATTCCCGGATTATCAGCAAGAACCAGATATATATATGATGCGGCTGAAATAAGCCCATATATGGACATTCTCAATTTTATTTTATTCACCATCATTATCCTCCACATATTCAAGTATGTCTCCGGGCTGGCAGTCCAGCGCTCTGCATATTTCCTCAAGTGTTGAAAGCCTTATTGCCTTGGCCTTGTTGTTTTTCAATATGGAGAGATTTGCAGGCGTAATATCTATTTTTTCAGCCAGCTCCATAAGTCCTATCTTTCTTTTAGCCATCATTACATCAAGCTGTATAACTATAGACATATGCACCTCCTACACCGTTAAGTCATTTTCATCTTTGTAGTAAATCGATTGTTTGAACAAATCCTTCAGGGTGAGACACAATAGGCATGCTATAACAAATATTACAATTATCACTATTGTGGAAATTGTGGGCATCACCAGAAGCTTTACAAAATATATAATTGCAATTGTCATGCATGACAGCGCAATTTTTCTGAGACATGCAACATTTGCATGTATGAACGGATTTCCTCGCATCAGCGTTTTGAATATCACCTTTAGCTGCCATAAAATATATACACAGCTTATGCCAGATGCCAGCAATATTCCTTTGACAAATAAAACCACTCTGTCTGTTATATAAAAATACCTGACAAGCCACGATGTTGAAAAAGGAACCAGCGCACAGCAGATAATTCCTATGTAAAATAAAATATCAATTCCTATTTTCGTCATATAATGAACAACACTCTTATGCTGCATAAAACCCTCCATTGATTATCTATGATGTAATTATATCAGAAATTTTACCTAAGTCAATATTTATTTATTGTTTTACGATAAATTTTTATCGAATGTTGTTTGCGATATATTCTTTTGCCTCCTTTCGGATAAAAGATTTTGGCTCCAAACTGTTTTAATTCCCTGATTTTGTGGTATAATCACGAAGTATAAGCTTATGAATTAGTTGGAGGTGCATTATGAATGATTTTTATAAAAGAAGCTTTACGAATCAAAAGATGATGCGTAATGTTCTTTTATCCTTAATGCCGATTGTTGTTTTTTCCGTATATCTTTTTGGTATTCGGGTTCTTGTGCTGCTTGCTGCGGTTATTGCTGCGGGAACGGCATCCGAATATTTCTGGGAAAAGCATTACGGCAACAAAGCATCTGAAGCAGTGTTTGTTTCATGTGTGCTGTATACCCTGACACTGCCTGTGGCCATTCCTGTATGGATTGCCGTACTTGGCATATTGTTTGGGTTATTCTTTGGAAAGCTGTTTTTTGGTGGCTTTGGGAAAAATGTTTTTAATCCCGCAATTGTAGGAAGAGTTTTTATTTATGTAAATTTTCCCGAGCCACTTACAATTTCATGGAATCAGGCAGCGATGGGACTTCCCGGAGGCTTTGGACCCTATGTAACAAGCCATATTGATGCCATTACCGAAGCCACTCCCATGATTTTGTTCAACAACACAGGCAGCTTAACCGACATTTCGTCTCTCCTGTCGGGAATTGTACCGGGAGTAATCGGCGAAACATCCAAGGTTCTAATTATTGCCGCGGGAATATATCTTATTTACAAAAAGGTAGCATCATGGGAGATAATGGCGGGAACAATTATAGGATTTCTGTCGGCAAGCGCCGCATTTATCATGTTTAAGGCCCCGGTTCTCAATCCGTTTTACGGAATGCTCATGGGAGGATTTTTATTCGGAACCGTGTTCATGGCAACAGTCCCCATCAGTGCGCCTAAAACAAAGCCTGGAAAATGGATTTATGGAATAATTATAGGAGCGGTAACACTTCTCATAAGGTCATTGTCACTTTTTAACGGCGGTATGATGTTTGCCATATTGATTGGAAATACATTTGCTCCCATTATTGACTACTTCATCAGAGAAAATGCGGCAAGAAAGAAAAGAAGACAGGGGGCGGTATCATGAAAAACTCATTTATATATCCCATAGTATTTATGATGGTTGTCACTGTCGTATTTATTGCAATATTATCTTCATTTAATTTCATGATGGCTGACACCATCGCCTTTAACCAAGAAAGTGAGCTGCGTCAGAAAATACTTTACATATTTGACTTACTGCCCGAGAATGATGACCCTCAAGAAATAAAGAGCATCTTTGATGAGAGGGTGGCACGTAAAAATATCAATAACACAGACGCGTATGTGCTTACAGATGACGGAAACGAGGTTGCATATGCTGTTCCGGTGGACGGTCCCGGGCTTTGGGGTAAAATCACGGGATATGTTGGACTGAACAAGGACTATACGAAAATTATCGGTATAGAATTTGTAACTCAGTCAGAAACTCCGGGGCTTGGAGGACGTATAGCGGAAAACCCCTACAAGGAGCAATACAGAAATATTGATATTCAGGGCATCAGTAACGGAAGCTACCTTGACGGAGTAGATGCCATAGCAGGAGCAACACAAACTTCGGCTGCAGTTGTAAAGCTGGTCAACGAAGGACTTGAATTGTTTCTGGAACAGGGGGTGAAATAGTTGATAAAAAAATCTGAAGTTAAAAAGATATTCAGAAAGGGAATATACACCGAGAACCCCATACTTGTACAGGTTATAGGAATTTGCTCCGCACTGGCGGTTACGAATCTGATGCTGAATTCACTGATTATGGGAATCGCACTTTCTCTGGTTACAGCCTTTTCAAGCTTGACTGTTTCACTGCTGAACAAGCATACCCCAAAACATATACGAATGATGGTGCAGGTACTGATTATTTCTTCATACGTAATTATCGTAGACATATTTTTAAAGGCATACATGCCTGAAATGAGTAAATCACTGGGACCATATGTGGGACTTATAATAACCAACTGCATAATA
>DAMAEI010000007.1:55406-56967 GCA_031997345.1 Sedimentibacter sp.
AGAGCCGAGGGCTTCGCCCAATCAAATCCTCCTCTTCCGTCATTCCTTGATGGACTGGCCTCAGGACTGGGATATACCTTTGTATTGCTGACCATATCATTCTTCAGAGAGATTTTGGGCTTTGGAACTATTTTCGGATATGCGGTGATGCCTGAGGCAATCATGCGATGGACGCTGATGGTAATGCCTCCCTCCGCATTTTTTATATTGGCATGTGTAATGTGGGTCTTCAATAACAGAAGGCTTAAACTTGAGAAAAAAGGAGTTGAGAAAAAATGATAGATGTTAATCCAATGATAATATTTTTTGCGGCAATATTTACAAGCAACATGATTTTCTCCAACTTCCTTGGCATGTGCTCTTTTATTGCAGTTTCAAAGGAAATACCCACAGCTATGGGGCTCGGTATTTCGGTTACCGTTGTAATGACCATAACCACAATATTAAATTATATTGTATATTGGAGCATACTGGTGCCTTTCAACCTTGAATATCTGATGTACATAATATTCATACTTGTTATAGCCGCCTTCGTGCAGCTTCTTGAAATGGTTTTGGAGCGTTACCTACCTAGTCTATACTACTCCCTGGGGATTTTTCTTCCGCTTATAACCGTAAACTGCGCGATTTTCGGTGTCGCTTTGTTCATGGTGACGAGACAGTATAATTTTATACAGACTGTGGGATATTCTGTGGGCTCGGGCCTCGGATGGGCTCTTGCAATAACAGCAATGGCGGGAATCAGGTCCAGGCTCAATGAAAAGTCCATACCAGAGGGACTCAGGGGTACCCCCATCACACTTATTATCACAGGTATTATGGCACTTGCCTTCATAGGCTTCAGCGGCATGGTACAGATACAATAGGAGGAAGCAATGAATACCATATTGACTACAATACTTGTTGTTACCTGCATCACGGCTGTACTTGCGGCACTGCTCACGCTTTCCGACAGAACCATAGGAAACTACGGAGAAGTTACCATGACCATAAACGGAGACAAGGAATATACGGTGCGCGGTGGAAGCAGCCTGCTGGACACTCTCAGGTCGGAAAGTATATTCATTCCCTCCGCATGCGGCGGCAAAGGCTCTTGCGGCTACTGCAAGGTTAAGGTTATAGACGGAGGAGGTCCTGTCCTGGCAACAGAAAAACCGCTGCTTACAAGCGATGAGCTAAACGGCGGTGTAAGACTTTCCTGCCAGTGCAAGGTTAAGCAGAATATAAAGATAGAAATACCGGAGGAATTATTCAACGTAAAGGAATATTCTGTAGTTGTGGAAAAAATGGAGCGGCTGACCTCGACCATAAAGCTGTTGCGCTTCAGCTTCGGCAGTGAGGAAATCAGCTTCAAGCCCGGTCAGTACATGCAGCTTAAGGCTCCCGCATATGAGGGAAATGAAGAAGAGGTTTACAGAGCATACTCAATTGCCTCCTCTGTAAATGACAAGCATGCAGTGGAGCTGCTCATAGGATACACCGGAGGTATTGCCACCACCTATGTGCATCAGCACCTGAGGGAGGGCGCCGAAGCACACCTGAATGGACCATACGGAGATTT
>DAMAEI010000007.1:56998-70035 GCA_031997345.1 Sedimentibacter sp.
GGTGAAAGAGGACGTGTGCCTTCAGCCATTGATAAATATATAGAAAAGGGCGAAAATTATTCCGCATACCTGTGCGGAAGCCCTGCAATGATAGACTCAATCGTTGAAGCATTGCTCAACAAGGACATTCCGTCTGAGAAAATATATTACGATAAGTTTTAAATAAATTTTAAGGGAGCTCATTTCAATGACAATGAGCTCCCTTATATTCTGTTTCTAAAAATGCACCCCATTCTCATAATATTTCTTTTCATCAAGAGGATGGAATATTACATCCTGAAGCTCGTCCAAAAGCTCCCTACTGATATTTAATGCAAGAAAAAACTGCTACGCATAACGTAACAGTTCATATTAATTATTCAATTTCACCCAGCAAATTACGGAAATATTCCACATGCTGCTTTTCTTCTTCTATTATTCTTGACATTATTTCTTTTTCGGCTTCTCCGGTTACTCCCTTGTACATTTCGGTGTAAACCTTCACTGTAAGCTCTTCAGTTTCAAGAGATTTCTTTGCTGCTGATTTTAAATCCTTAAAGGCATCTGTAAGATCTTCATTTTTATTAAAAACCTGATTTTCAATCATAGCTCTCAGATAACCTGATACCTGGTCATCATAAAGATACTCAGATTCATCTTCTTTGCTTGCAGCAAGCTCATTGTAAAGCTTCGCAAATTTTTCCTTATGGTGAAATTCCTGACCTGAAGCTGCCAATAAAAACTCCTTTGTTTTTCCTGAAGTGTTTTCAGCTCCAGTTTTATAAAGGTTGTAGCCCTCTTCTTCCATAAGCATAGCTATCTTGAGCATTTCAAGTCCGCTAAAAGTGTTGTTTGACATAACTGTACCTCTCCTCTATTCCTCTGTGTATAAAATTTATCATACTACGTTTCTTCCTTATTTGCAACCTGTTATAGAAACTTTTTCTATTGCTGCTGTTTTTCGGCCCATATTTTTCTTTGTCTCTCCTCAGCTCCACATTCGGCTGCACTTTTATGATCAAGATGAAATTCCATGGTTCTGTTTACGGCTCTTATCTGGTCAAGCACCGCAAATACCGTTTCCTCCATTTCACTGTTCTCAGAATAATCTGCCCTTACGGCAAAATCCACCCTTCCCTGCATAAGCATGCTGTCTGCAATATTTCTGTCTTCTGAATAAACTGCTATTGAATGACCTCCGTTGCTCTTTACAAGCTTCATGCACGGAACATCCGTGAGCCCGTCACCTATATAAATCATATTTCTGAAAGGAACTCTTCGTTTATCCTCTGGAGTAAATTCATTCAATCCGTTGTGCTCAGTAACATCAAGCACACCCTTGTTAATCCTGAACAAAAACTGTGTCTTGCTGGTATAGTTTACTGCCATAGCCGGCCATATGGGAATATTTTTATCGCTGTAGCAGTATTCAGCAGCATATATTTCCTTAAACTCTCCTGCAATTTCCGTACCTTCAATTATTTCCTTCAGCCCTGACGAAATTATGTAATGCTCAACCTCAACGCCTAACTTTTCACCGTACTGGTTTACTCTTTTGAACCATGTGTTGATTCCCTCAAAAAGCTTCACATCCCTGCCCAGATCATTGAAAATATTTCTTGTGAGAAGCATCCTGCCTTCTGCCTCCTGCAGGATTGTAAGCATGTATGCAAGTATCTGGTCCATATGATGATTCATCATATTCATTTTGCTTCTTTCCCAAAAATCCTCCGAGTTCATACCCAGCCCGCTGATGAACCCATACTCCTGCATATCCTTGGGTGAAAGAGTTTTATCAAAATCATACATTATTGCAACTATTGGTTTACGCTTCATTGTATATTCCTTTCCGAAAACTTAACAGTTAAGCCTGAACCTGCTCAGCTCCCTGTCATATGCCGACTTAGTTTTTTCATCGAACAAAACCCAGATTATCTCGTCTATTTCATTTTTTAATTCATTCATGTGATTTATAACTGTACTTACTGCCACATTTGCTGCCATCTCCACAGGGTATCCGTATACTCCCGTAGAAATAGAAGGGAAGGCTATTTTCCTTATTCCGTTTTCAACTGCCAGCCTCAGTGAATTATAATAGCATGAGGCAAGCAGCCTTTCCTCTCCGCTCATCCCCCTGTTCCACACCGGCCCGGCAGTATGAATAACATATGAGCACGGCAGATTATATGCTTTCGTTATTTTAGCCTCACCTGTCTCACATCCGTTCAGACCCCTGCATTTTTCCAGCAATCCCGGACCCGCAGCTCTGTGTATGGCACCGTCAACCCCTCCGCCTCCAAGCAGTGAGTTATTGGCCGCATTAACGATTGCGTCCATATTGTTTATTTTTGTTATATCTCCTAACCGTGTTGATACCCTCATTATTACCCCCCAATTAATTTCCGCTATTATTAATATAATTATAACATCACATATATTGCTGTCAAGAAGCAGGAATATGTCCCAATTCGGTGCGCAAAGGGATTAATCTCAGATTAAATCAATGCATTTCTCTATCCTCTCATATTTAAGCAGCCCGTCCTCTATAGAAATACTGAGCCTCCCTGTTTCGTAAAGGTAGTCTATGAACGCATTCAGCATTCGGCGTATTATTTCGAACTTATATACGCTGCTGGTTCTTATTGCGAAGACCTTGAGGGCATGCTGCATTATTTCATCCACCGTCATTTTCTCTTTTATGAGTTCACAGATCTTTTCAGCTCTGTATTTATAGAACTCGATGTTGTCTGTTATCAACTTGTCTATGTTGTCATATATACCCTTGTGGGTTGCTATATATTTGCTGCAGGTGAGACTTCTTAACTTTTCTCTGCTTTTTATACCTTCAAGCAGTGCGAAGTCAAATGGTATCTTGGCAGTTTCCATAAGCTCGTAGCCTATGATGGCATCAGCCAGGTAGCATACGTCATCCGGTGTAGTTATGCATATATGCGATGCACTGTGCCCCGGTGTATGTGTGATTTTAAATTCGGCGCCGCAGAAGTTTATTTTATCCTGATTGACTGAAATGCATTCGTCTGTTTCAAATATCATGTGTCCATAGTACTTTTCAATATCTGTAAGTGTTATGTTGCCGTAAAATACCTTCATATTCATTGCAGAGCTGAATACCTGCGCTTCAAATGCAGGCATGGCTATGGGACATTTGTATTTTTTCTTAAAATATTGATTGTTTCCCACATGGTCAGGGTGACCGTGACTGCAGATAATTCCCTTTACATAAAAATTACTTTGCTCAAATATTTCCTCTAATATTTCTTTTTCATCTATAGTTCCCGTATCGAGCAGGATAATATCTTTTTCATTAAGCTTATAAAGCGGTATATATGACATCCCTGTATCTATACAGTAAGTGTTGTCCTTTACGTGTATTAGCTTCATACTTTCTCCAAATATTTTGATTTATTGCTGATGATAATATATTATGACGAATTTGTCAAATACATAGGCTTATTATTTCTCAAATTTACGCTATACGGCATACAAAAAGCAGTCATGACAAGACTGCTTAAATATAATCAACTTTATTTTGTATTTATAATAATTGAATTTGCGGAGCTGTCCCAGTCTACGCTGAAATTCAGGCGGTCGGCAATATCCCTCAGCCTGAAATAGCTGCTTGAATCTATGCTGTAGGCCGTTAGCTGCGCCCTGTTTCCGTCTATGTAAATATCTGATTTTGCCACAAGCGCTCTTTTTATATCTTTATCCTTAATCTCCGCAAGCTCTCCGCCTACAGCTGAATATTGTCTGTTGGTAATGAGGTCAATTGCATTTTTATCTCCGTCCCATTCGATGCTGAACTGTTTTTCGCTTCTGTTAAGCAGCATTGCAATATCACGGAGTTTGAAATAGTTGCTGTTGTCTATGCTGTATGCATCGAGCACCACAGCTTTTCCGTCTATGATAATTGGTGAGGATGCGGGAACCGCCGTTATTATCTTTTCCTTTTCCTCCACAAATGCAAGCCCGTTGTTTATTTTCCTTCCGGATATGTTTACATTTGACGAAGGATAATACAACGCTATGGAACCTCCTCCGTCAAGGCACATGGCATTCACGAGACCCATGCTCCTGCATGCTTCTGCGGCGCCTGTCATTGTGGCAGAGCCCATGTTTCCAATCACTATTGTTCCATCAGCCTTTGCTCCGATAAATGACCTTCCGGCGCTGTTTGTATTTATTTTAGCTTCGGTGAAACCTTCTGCAGCTCCGTCTGCAGTTATCACACCGTTTATAATCAGACTGGGACCTGCACCAAGTCCGCATGCTATTTCATCCCAATCCTCAGGACTCGTATATGTGGTATTGATTTTTACCTTATAATACACCTCATCTCCAATTTTATAACGTTCATCAACAAGGTGTGTAACCAAGGGGTTGTACACAATTGCAAATCCGTTGCCCGGTACGCTGAAATCCGATGTCAGTATTTCTGAAACCTTTCCATTTACAACAACTACTGCCTTTGCTCCTGCAGTAACCTTTACCGCGGTTCCGTACTCCGGAGTAAAAATTGTTATGGCATCATCCTCGGTGCTTGGATGGTTTATTCTCCAGGGAATGGCTCTGAACTGACCGTTTATGTATCCTTCAAAGTCAAAGGACAGCCTGTCCACAATGAGCTTGCCTCCTGAGGTTATTCCCACCACAGAGCCTCCGTTGCTTATGTGAAGTACTTTATTATTTTTAATAAGGGTTCCCCATGGAACAGGCATTCCGTCGTATGCTTCAAAATATGTTCCGTTTATCGCAGCAAATGCTCCAGCATTTTTAGCCATATTTGCCAGCGAATCCGTGGAATTCATCTGATTACCGGCATTGAGAACCACAGGCTTTATGTTGCTTTCAATTTTTATATCAACGTGATTAATCTTTATTCCGTTGACACTTTCGCTCTTATATGCTCCCGCAGCATATACCGGGCTTGTCAGGCATATTGCCGATATCAACGAAAAGAATATTGTTTTTTTCAGTTGCTTCATTGTAACCTCCGTAAATTTAATGTCGCTCAGCGAATTATCACAAAAATAAAAAAATCGCCAATCTCAGTAGCACAATCAGCAGTTTAAGTGCAGCTGGCTGCCATTTTAAAGGCCCTATAGCTTTGCGCCGCAGATTTTCATCTGTTTTGCCGAATGTAATTTTAAGTTAAATATATCAATTCCGAAATATATATCGGTCATTCTTTCCAAAAAAACAGCATAGTTAAGAAAGTTTTATTTATGCTTTTCTTTTATGATATTATTTGATAGAATATATTTTAGTTCAGGGGGTGCTTCAATGAATGATTTGCATTGTTCTCTAAAAATAAGACTGGCAAGGGATGATGTGTTTTTTGGTCCCGGTGTCCTAATGCTTTTAAAAATGACCGAGCATTACGAATCTCTCAATGCTGCGGCAAAAAGTATGAATCTGTCCTACTCCAAGGCATACAAGATGATCAGTGGTACAGAGGATGCCATGGGCTTTAAGCTGCTTGACAGGAAAATAGGCGGAGCTCACGGTGGCGGTTCAACGCTTACGCCTGAATGCGCCGAATTTGTACGAGCATATGAAGAATTCAGCAATGAGCTTGAGGAGATTTCAGACAACTTATTCCAAAAATATTTCAGCAAGTATATAGAATAAAAATGCGGGGCAGAGCTCCGCATTTTTATGTTTATTTAAGCAGCAATAACGAATCACTGTCTATTTTCAAAAATAATTCCCGTTTGTTTTTTCTGTTGTTCCATTCTTCCTTTTTAACATCAAAATACATATGGGATGTATTGATATTATTTTTATTTTGAAATATTACGGTATAGTCATTAATATTCTCGATAATATCCACTATATTGCATTCCATGACATTTAGATCTTTATCCGGATTATCGCATATTTCAAGGCCTTCGGAATTAATTCCAACAGAGCTTATTCCTGAAGGTATGTTATCCAGCTTGATTTCAAAATCCCAGTCATCTGCATATATCCTGTCTTTCGACACGGTACAGCCTGAAATGTTTTTGCAGCCCGTAAGTCTGGCGGCAGAAATAAGTCCTGGTTTTCTGAAAATTTCTTTCGTTTCTCCGAAAAGTGCTGAATTGCCTGATTCAATAATAACTAAATTCTTGCAAAACTTATAAGCTTCCTCCATACTGTGGGTAACCATTAGCACTTCTCCATCATACAGCCTAAGGAGCTCCAATACCTCAGCCTGAAGCTGAGACTTAAGATGTGAGTCCAGTGCAGAAAAAGGCTCGTCCAGCAAAAGCACATCCGGCTTGTATGCAATGCACCTGGCAAGCGCTACTCTTTGTTGCTGCCCTCCTGATATCTGTCCGGGATATTTGTTCTCCAGCCCCTGAAGGTGAAAAGACTTTACAAGCTCATTTATTTTTTTCTTCTTTTCCGCTGAGGACAGGCGCAGTCCCGCACCTATATTTTCCTCAACATTCATGTTTGGAAACAGGGCATAGTTTTGAAACAGATATCCTATGTTTCTGTCCTGAGGTCTGAGATTTATTTTCTTTCCAGAATCAAAGAGAACCCTTCCGTTCAATTCAATATATCCCTCATCCGGTGTTTCAATTCCGGCAATGCATTTCAGTGTCATGCTTTTGCCGCTTCCCGAAGCACCTAATATTCCCAGATATTCATTGTTTGTCTCAAAGGATACATCGAGGCTGAACCCTTTAAACCTTTTCTTTACACAAACTTTCAAACTCATTTTACTTTTCCCTTATATAAATATTTTCTTCCTTTGAGTGTGAAATAGTTCATTAATACAATGACAACAAAGGATATTGCCATGACAACAGCTACATAATTCATTGCGGAATCCATGTTTCCTGCGGCAACCTCGGCATAAATTGCCAGAGGAAGAGTCCTTGTTACATTTTCTATATTTCCCGCAATCATGGCTGTTGCGCCGAATTCCCCCAAGCCTCTGGCAAATGCCAGAACTCCGCCGGATGCAACTCCGGGCAGCGCAAGGGGCAGTGTTATTTTCCAGAATATTTTTCCCTCGGACATTCCCAGCGTGCGGCCTGCCATGATAAGGTTCTGGTCAACCTGCTCAAACGCACCTCTTGCCGCTCTGTACATGAGGGGAAATGAAATTATGACAGCTGCTATTACAGTGGCTGTCCATGAAAATACTATCTTAACACTAAAAAAATCCAAAAGGAATTTTCCTAATGGCCTTTTAACACCAAATACAAAAAGAATAAAAAAGCCCATTACTGTTGGCGGCAATACCATGGGCAATGTCAGTATGCCGTCCAGAAGCATCTTTACTTTCTCGGACTTTATCTTAACGATCCACCTTGCAGTTATAAGTCCTAAAAAAAATGTGATAACTATGGCTAGAGACGCAGTCTTCATAGATATCAATATCGGTGACAGTTTCATATCTATCTCCTTGTCAGAGCTTAAGCTCGATATTTTCGTGTTAGTTCCGGCAGTCACCGGATAATCTCGCATTTCTCCTTGCGAGGTTATCCGGATATGCTCGGGATGGCTTATTCCTGAAATGAGGAGTTTTTTACTTGTTAGCTGTAAATCCGTATTTCTCAAATACTTTCAGTGCATCTGCGCTTTGCAAAAATTCTACAAATGCTTTTGCTGCTTCCTGATTTGCAGATGCCTTCACAACACCCACAGGATATATAACCTTTGCGACGCTTCCTTCAGGAGCTTCTGCTAAAATTTCAACATTTTCATTGCTAGCGGCATCTGTTGCATATACAACACCTGCGTCTGCACTTCCTTCAGCAACCCAGTTCAGAACTTCTGTTACGTTTGTTCCAAGACTAGCCTTCGCAGAAACCTGATCCCAGATTTTTAAGTTTTCAAATGCTTCCTTAGCATACTGTCCTGCAGGAACACTTGCAGGGTCACCTACTGCTATTGTATCAGCCTTCAATATGTCTTCGAATATGCTCATACCCTTGTCGCTTCCTTTAGGAGCTATTAGGACGATTTTGTTTTCAAGAAGCTTAACAATAGAATTTTCCGCCATAAGTCCTTTTTCATCAAGTGCATTCATTTGCTTCATAGCAGCGGACATAAACACATCTACTTCAGCGCCTTCTTCAATTTGAGTCTGGAGCTTTCCTGAGCTGTCGTATGTAGCGTTTACAGTTATGTTCTGGTTTTTCTCTTTGAACATAGGTATCAATTCATTGTCCATACAGTTTTTCAAGCTTGCAGCAGCAGCAAGAAGAATTGTTGCAGGCTCTGCAGCAGGTTCTTCCGGTTTTTGTTCCGGTGCAGGTGTTTCTACCGGTTTTTCAGGTGTTGGTGCCGGCGCAGGCGCATTATTAGAACATCCCGCCAAAGCGAATACCATACATAAAATTGTAACTAAAGCAATAATCTTTTTCATCTTTCTCTCCTGTTTTTTAATTTGTTAATTATATCGTTAAATTCTTTTGAATATAACGCTGTGCAAATAAAAGCATCTGATATCAGATGCTCAGGCAGCTAAAAATACCGCCTATACTCCTTTTCCGAATCCACAGTTTGGATATGTGCAAATCTCACAGTTGAGGCACAAGCCTCCCTGTCCCAGTCTGTCTATATCGGACTTTTCAAGATTCTCGTCCGCCATTATCCTTGGCAGTATCAGGTCAAATATCGTACGCTTTGCATACATCACACAGCCCGGAAGACCTAATATCGGAACTTTTTTACCGTTGTAATCATAGTAAGCTACCAAAAGCATGGCTCCCGGAAGCACCGGTGCTCCGTATGTGATTATTTCAGCACCTGTAGCCTTGACAGCACCCGGTGTGCAGTCGTCAGGATCAACGCTCATGCCTCCTGTGCAGACAACAATATCTGCTCCCTGCTCAATATATGCCAGGACCGCAGCCGTTATTCCTTCCTTGTTGTCGTCAACTATTGTCTGTCCCATTATTTCCGTATCGAATTCGCTGAATTTATCAATTATTACAGGCCCAAAAGTATCCTTGATTCTGCCGTGAAAAACCTCGCTGCCTGTTGTAACTATTCCTACTCTTTTATGCTTGAAGGGCAGTATTTCCATAAGCGGCTTTCCCGCTCCAATTTCCTGAGCCCTCTTCATTTTTTCTTCTTCTATAATCAGGGGGATTATTCTTGTACCGGCTAACTTGTCCCCTTTCTTAACCATAGTATTTCCATGTCTTGTTGCTATCATCATTTCACCGAGGCTGTTAACACGGTAAAGTCTCTCGTTATCTAGCTTGAACAAACCGTCTGCATCAGCAATTACTTCTATTTTTCCTTCTTTGACAGGCGAAGGCCTCATATATTCATTTTTGCATATTCCATAAAGGATTTCGGCCGCATCATTTTCATGAAGCATCCCCTCCTGATTTTCCCAAACATAGAGGTTTTCCTTGCCAACAGAAAGAAGCACAGGTACATCCTCTTCTCTTACTATATGTCCTTTTTTAAATACCACATCCTTTGTTACACCCTTGATTATCTGAGTTATATCATGACAAAGTATGTGACCAACTGCATCTACAGTCTTAATTTGTTTCATTTCTTCCTCCTGATTGCTTCCGCTGACCATATCCTAATGGATTAATCCCAACTTCTCACATCGCTATTTTTGAAAAACATAACGACTTTTATTATTATACACTAACTTTTAGCCTATGTAAATTAATTTTTTATCATAGTTACATTTCAGTATAAAATTTAGATTTTAACTATTTCAATAATGGAATTAATGACACAGTCTCTGTCGTCTTGTGTAATCTCTTAAGATACTTTATCGTTTAAATCTCTGCTTAAATTGTTGTTCTGCTTTATATAGAAAAATCACCCCACTGTTTAAGCAGAGTGACTTACCAATTGCTATTCAATTACTTAACCCTTGATTTTAAAATATCAAATCCTAATTTTTTTATTGCACTTTCCACTTCCTCAATAGATATCTTATCTTCGTCAAAGTCAAACTTCACTTTGCTGGTATTAAATGATATTTGTGCTGTATCTTTAACTATACCTTCTAAGTTCTTAAGTGCACCTTCTATTTTAAGTGTACATGATGGACATACTAATGTTTCCAATTGCATTGTCGCTGATTTCATATTAATCTCCTCCTGTTAAATCTTTCTTCCTTACAATTTCTTGATTAATTATAACCTATTTCTAAGAAATAAAACATTGATTCAAGTCAATTTTCATTTTTTTAAATTATATCTTAATAATCTCATCCCGTTAAGAATTACAACTAAAATGCTTCCTTCATGAACTAACATCCCGATTGACATATTCATCCATTCGCTGAATAGCACGCTGGCTAATAATATAAGCACAACTCCAATTGCAATAACAATATTTTGAACCATATTTCTTGCTGTTGCTTTTACAAGTCCAAGAGCGTGAGGCAGACGACTAAAGTCAGAGTTCATCAGTACAACATCAGAAGTCTCAATAGCTACATCTGTTCCGCTTCCCATGGCTATTCCGATATTTGCCAGTGCGAGGGAAGGACTGTCATTGACACCATCTCCAACGAAGGCAACGATTTGCCCCTTTTCTTCAATCAATTTTTTAACGTATGCAGATTTATCCTCAGGCAACATGTTCCCATACGCTTCAGTTAATCCCAGTTCCCGGCTTATGACATCAACAGTTCCCTGATTGTCACCTGACAGCATTATAAGGTTTTTTACCCCTAACTTTTTTAGTTGTTTAAGGTCTTCCTTTACTCCGGGACGTATCTGATCACGAATACCCATCAGAATCTTCAATTCTCCATTTACCGAAGTTAATACAAGTGAGTTTCCGCTTTCTTCAAATAGAGCTATATTTTCTTTTGCCTTTTCACTGAAATCCACGTTTTCTCTTTCCATAAGCGCCACATTGCCCACAGCAATTCTGTTTCCATCTACATTAGCTACAATACCGCCGCCTTTTACAACCTCCGTATTAGTCACTTCCGAAAACGTAGTTTGACCAATTTCCTCAAGCACAGCCTTTGCCAAAGGATGATCCGATTCTCGCTCAACACTTGCAAGGTATCCTAAAGCCTCATCGATATTATCACCATAATGTACCTTATCAGAAACAGATGGATTCCCTACAGTCAAAGTACCTGTTTTATCAAATAGAATTATATCAAGCCTGCTGAAATCCCTGATCACTTCACTTCCCTTTAATAATATCCCATGACTTGCACCATTACCAATTCCAGCAACATTTGATACCGGTACTCCAATAACCAGTGCTCCCGGACATCCCAAAACCAAGATGGTAATTGCCAGTTCTATATCACGTGAGAATAACCATACTATGAAGGATATAACTAGAACTGTTGGTGTGTAATATTTTGAAAAACGGTCTATAAATCGTTCTGCTTCAGATTTGGAATCCTGTGCTTCCTCCACCAGTTCGATAATCTTTCCAAACGTGGTGTCCTCACCTACCCTGTCCGCCACTATTTTTATGGTTCCATTATCCAATATCGTACCTGCAAATACATTTGAACCTTTCTCCTTTGCAACCGGTATGGATTCACCTGTAATACTCGCCTCGTTAATGCTTCCTTCACCTATTAGAACCGTTCCGTCAACAGGAACCTTTGCACCTGTCTTAACAAGCAAGACGTCTCCTACATCTACCTCATCTACTTCAACCTCTTCAAACTCACCATCTTCCATCCGTTTTAGTGCACTTTCAGGAGCCATCTCTGTTAATGCTTTTATGGCTGAGCGTGTTCTATTTAATGTTCTCTGTTCCAGATAAGCACCAAATAAGAATAAAAATGTAACAATTGCAGCCTCTTCAAAGTTTTGTATTAAAAATGCACCTATAACGGCTATCGTAACTAAAACATCAATGCTGACCACTTTTACTCTTAAAGACTGATATGCTTGAATAATTATTGGTAGTGCTCCTAAGATGGATGCTAAAATCAATGACCATTCAAAGATAACCATATTGCTTATTGTCCACTTGGCTAAGAATCCAATGGCTATTAAAACTCCATTTATTAAAGCAATCTGATTCTTATTTTTTAAAATTAATCTTTGCATTTCTCCACCTCATTTCATTGTTTTAATTTCAGCTATAATAAGCCTCATCAATTTCTGCTAACATATTATATACTGCTTCATAAGTTTCACACACATCGCCCGGTACAGTATAATTATCTGTGATTTCACGCAGTTGCTTAAATTCATTATCGAGTTCTGTATTTTCCGCACCTGTTTCTTTAATTTTGGCAGCTATACCATCATATATCTTTCTGACATCATGAAACTCCGGGTGAGTGCCACCATGAACTTTTGCTACAACAGGAACGTACATCTCTAATTTTTTTGAATTTTTCTCCATTGCTTCATTAAACTTCTTCATATAATTATTCTCCTTTTCATTTTGCTTTATCTTTATTTTATCTACATCCTAACATAGTATTACAAAAAAATAATTGACCCAAATCAATTTATAAAAAAATATCTTGAAATTATTTGATTACCTACATAAAAAAACAGATGAAAAAATACACTCATCTGTTTTTCAAGTAATACTGCCCTTTTATTTATCCTGCAATTGTTTCAATTTTTCTATGTCAGAAATGATATATCCTTTTCCAAAGAATAATCCAAGCTCATTTTTTGCAACCTGCCGTCCCCTCGTTACCGTTGTCATCCAGATTATGTCTGATATTTGAATATTCCCATCAATACGGGCTTTGCCCGTCATTCAACGTTCTCGCAGTACTAAGAAGATATTTCTAAACATATACTTATTAAGAAAACAATATAAGGGAGTGTAAAATTCATTGAAAAAAGTAAATGTTAGTTTGCAGCCTATTGTTAGCAATATAAATTTACCCACTGTTATAAAAACAGCTGTACTTCCTGGCGACTCAATCGAAAGTTTATTTATCGCAACGCAAATAGGTGAAATTTTTTATGTTAGAAACGGAATTATAGAACTTTTTTTAGATATTCGCCAACGAATCATAAAATTAGGCTCTAATGGTGGATATGACGAACGAGGATTGTTGGGTTTAGCGTTCCATCCTAATTTTTTTTACAATGGCCTTTTTT
>DAMAEI010000007.1:70101-73603 GCA_031997345.1 Sedimentibacter sp.
ATTCATTAGCCGGAACTCAGGGTCCAGGCGCTCATTCGGAGTCTTCTATGCCTGACCCGTGCAACCTCAAAACCTTAAATCAAAAATGGACTAATAGAGAAAATCAATATGATCATATTGATACAGTTGAAGAATGGTTATTTCAGTCAAATGTTCAACCTCAAAAACAACGGACATTACTGAACTTAAGAAGACCATTCCTTAATCATAATGGTGTCAGCAGCTTAAACTTTTCACCAGAAACAGGAAATCTAATATTAACAACCGGTGATGGCGGGTTAGGTTATGATCCATTTAATTTAAGTCAGGATATTATGGAAATTGCCGGCAAAATAATTGAAATTGATGTGAACATTGATACGCTAATTAATAATCCTCCCGTAGTCACACGATTTAATGAACTTCCTGCACCAGTTCAAAGAACTCTTGCGGTAATTGCCAAAGGGGTTCGCAATATTCCCGGCATTTCATTTCAAAGGCATTATAATCAATACATCAAATATGTAGGAAATGTTGGTCAGGATCTGGTAGAGTCAATTTTTTCATTTATATATCATAAACCAATAACGGTAACCGAAATTGTTCAAGCATTCTTACAAAATAGTGAACCTAATCAGGAAGATTTAATTAATTTAGGGTGGAGAGGATGGGAAGGCGATTTTCCTACAGCGATTATAAGAGCTTGTTCTGCAAATCCTGCTTTGACTGAGAAAACTGTTGCTTATTACAATGAAGCAATAAATACTTCTATTATGCGCCTGCATCCTCTAACTTGTTATTATCATTTTGATGCACGACCTGAAAAGTTTGGTGGTACAGCACTTACAGGAGCTCATCCATATATGGGAAATGAAATACCTGATTTAACGGGATGCATTGTTTTTACCGACCTTGCCAAGAATGAAGAATCTAAACCTCCCAAAAGAGGGGTTTTAGCTTATACTAAAATGAGAATGGATTGTAAACTAAATGATTTTAGTATTATTGAAACAAATTATAATTTTGGATCTAAATCATCTTATTATGTTAGTTTAGGAACAAATCTTACTCAAACGAAACTATATTTAGGTGTTTATGGTTCTGAGAATGTAGCTGATTATAACCAAGGTACTATTTTTGAAATTGTTAAATAATTAAAAAATAAGAACCCCCGCTCAACATGAATCAAAAATTGTTGTAGAGGGAATCTTGTTGTATTCGCAATTAAACTAACTTCAATTCTGGGTGCTTTCCCCCAGAATTGAGGTTAATTGAAAGGGTATCGTCTTTTTAAATAATTGTAAACGTAGTTTGCCAAAAATAAATATATAAAACAATATATAATGGAAAAAAACATCAAAATACCTACTTGTGTCAGTAAGTTCCCCGTAAGATTGATACCTAATACAGGAATTCCAACTATAAAGTTTACCACGCTAAGTGATGATGTTAAAATAATTCCACTAAATATGGATATTAACAATTTAGATTTTAAAATATAATTAAAAGCTCCTAAGGAGAAACCCGCCACTCCGTTGGTAAAGAAAAAAAATAAACCTTCATGAGCGTTAAAGAAAATAATTAATATACCTGCAATTATATAACCTAAGAATCCAACCTTTGGATTTAATCTTGACAATATATATATAGGTATCGCACTTAAAATCGTGGCAATAATAAATACTTCACCAAAGGATGTCGGAATCAATTGGAGTGCAACAGAAATACAGATTAACAAGCCACCTTGAGCAATATTTCTAATGCTTATCAACATAACACCACCAATATAATATAATTAATACGTATTATTATATGTAGCAGTCATAAATAGTAGAATTATCAGTATTAGTTTTGTCTTTAAAATTACTCTATTGTTACTTCTTTATTTGCCCCTCATTTATAATCCTATTTGCAGCAGAATTACCGCCTCTACATGGGTCGGTTTCTTGATAGGTGCATTTTTCACCCCCCTACTTGTTTCCACATTTGAAGTCCATTTTTCAAGTCTAAGGGATAAAATATTTTTTAAAATTTATCTCCTCATATGTTTCCACAGTTAGACCTTGATTTTGAAGTCAAAGTATTAAAATATTTTAAAATAAAAAATCAGCTTCTATATGTTTCCACATTTAGAAGATGATTTATGAGTCTAGTTTTGAAAATAACAAACTTATAAATTAACATTTTCTTTTGTTCTTTAGTAGGATTCATTATATAATAATTTTAAATATAAATTAATTTATATTTACCATGTTTTCATTTATCTTTTACCACCTAAACTATGATAAAGGTTGATATGGATTGTCAACAGTAAACTAAACAACTTTTTTAAGGGTATTGATTTTATATTGATATGGTGTTAAATATCCCAAAGACGAATGAATTCTATGATTGTTAAACCAATTAACATAATCAGATAATTGATATTTTAAATCGTTAAGCGTCTCAAAATATTGACCATATACAAATTCTGTTTTAATACTTTTAAATGTTGCTTCAGCAACAGCATTATCATACGGACAACCTTTCATGCTTAAAGAACGGCTAATATTGAATGTTTTTAGAGTTTCATCAATCAATTGATTCTTAAATTCATTTCCTCTATCAGTATGAAAAACCTGTATGTTTTTAAGATTTGTTTTAACTGTAGCAAAAGCCTTTGCAACTAAAGTTGCATCCTTATTTCGACCAGCACTATAACCGATTATCTCACGATTAAAAAGGTCGACAAGTATACATATATAGTTCCAGCTTTTGCCGACTCTCACATATGTTAGGTCACTTACTACAACATTTAGGTGCTGCTGATCATTAAATTTACGGTTGACTAAATTAGCAATTTTAGATTTATTGCATTTAGCAATGTGAGGTTTAAACTTTGCAACTGTGTATTTAGAAACTAAGCCGTTTTGTTTCATTATGCGTCCTATACGTCGCCTTGAAACCCTGTAACCACGTTTAGTTAGTTCTACTTTGATTTTTCGAGTTCCATAGTTATTGCGACTTGATTTGAATACATCAACAATATTAGTTACGAGTTCGCTTTCGTCTGGTTTTTGTTTTGCTTCATAATAGTATGTACTTCTTGAAATTTGTAGGACTTTACACATTGCTGACACCGAGTATTTGTGAATATTGTTTTTTATTACATTTACTTTCGTCCTATGATCAGCGCTGCTTGCTTTAAAATGTCATTCTCCATTTCAAGCTGTTTATTTCGTTTGCGAAGTTCTATTAATTCCACCTGTTCTGGAGTAAGATTATCTTTTTCTTTAAATGAACCTGAAGTTTCAACTTGCTTAATCCACTTGTCAAGCAAGGAAGGTGCTATATCATATTCATTCATAATATCGCATTTTCTTTTGCCGTTTTGATATAGTAGTACTATTTGGCTTTTAAATTCTTCTGTAAAGGTACGGCGTTGTTTTCTTTTTTTTGATTCTGACATGGTCATGCTCCTTATTATTATATTTTGATTTTACATGACCTTAAAATATCTGTCCAGTTTATTATAGCCGATCCA
>DAMAEI010000008.1:0-6198 GCA_031997345.1 Sedimentibacter sp.
AATATAAAATCAATACCCTTAAAAAAGTTGTTTAGTTTACTGTTGACAATCCAGTAATCATAATTGCTCTTGCGGTTATTTTTCTGTTAGGTATTATATGCTCACGTTTTTTTCTTGATAAGGAACCATACTTAAATGCCACAAGACGAGGGTACATTACCCTTATTATAATGTTCTTAATATATGTTTATATATTATTTGAGGCAATACGTGTATATGTAACTATTAAAAAAATAAGAGATTCTCTCCTCGCCGGCATACCGATTAATCATAACCGCAATTGGAGATTGAGCCATACCCTATCTTCCGCGATCTATATCATTATAATTTTGGTAATTTTAACAATTATATTTATGCCTTTTTATACGGTAATAAAAAGAGATATATACACGGCTTCAGAAGTTTATCAGAACTTTCCCATCATCAGCATTAATGAGATAGAAAACAAGCCTGTATTGGATTATTACCATGATGTGGACTATAACTGGAGTGTGTTGTCTCCGGTGCAGTACTCCATATATGAAGATGGTTATATAGAGGGTGAAATGCAGGAGGACTACAGCGGTGCATATTACCATACCGGCATACATGTTAGATACTATGAGCTGGCATTTAAAAGCATGGCCAAGGGCCTTACGGAGGATTTAATCAGCCGTTATTACGATAATTATCGTTACGGAAGCATTGAGAAGATCGAAGACAGTGGCAATTTTGAATATCTGTATGCTGCAAGTGAAGAAAATTCAAAGTTAATATTTGCTTCAGCGGATAACAAGGTCGTCTTTATTAAATATTTCGGAAATGAAGATGTTAAAACGGTCATTTCCTTAATGAAAAGTAAGCTTGGTTTGAAAAAATAAATGCATTGATGGAATATTTTGCCTTTTGCTTACGTCTGTATAGTGAGAAGGTATTCAGAAGAGGTACGTAAGTCGATAAGGAGAACATAACAAATGGATAATAAAAAGGAAGTTTTTCAACAGGATTTAAGCAAGGAGGATATGATGAGAAAAGTATTTAAGAAATTAATAATTTTAACTGTTATGACTGCAATGGCCTTTGTAATATTAAGCTGTTCTGCTCACAATGCAGTAAGTCCGGATTCTGCCAAGAATGCCTATATAACTGAGCAATATAGTGATATTGCAACAGAGCATAATACAGAAGAATATAATTCAATTACGGAAAATGCTTATAAATCTGTTGCTGATTATCCTCTGTCTACATTTTCGGCTGATGTGGATACAGCATCATACAGCAACATCAGAAGAATGATAAATAATGGGCAGACAGTGGATACAGGAGCTGTCTGAGTGCCCATGGAATGAAGACAGCAAATTAATACTGATAGGTTTAAAAATCAGGGATATAGATTTTTCGGAAGGCTCCGATACAAATTTAGTATTCTTGCTTGATGTGTCCGGCTCAATGCAGGACTACAATAAGTTGCCTTTAATGCAGAAGGCCTTTAACATCCTTTGCCGCCGGCACTCAGTAAAAATTTTGTTTTGTTAATGGATATTTTTAATGGAATGTGTTAAAATTATCTGTCAAATAAAATTAGAATGATATAATTATTATGGGCATAGAATATTTTGCGTATAGCAAATGACAGTAGGAGGATGTAATGATTGAAATATTTAAAGCGGCCCTGCTTGGGATTGTTGAGGGGGTAACGGAGTGGCTGCCTATCAGCAGCACGGGACACATGATTCTGGTTGAGGAGCTTATAAGCCTGGGGGCATCCGATGCTTTTCAGGAGATGTTTCGTGTTGTTATACAGCTTGGAGCTATAATGGCTGTGGTACTTCTGTATTTTCACAAGCTGAATCCTTTTTCTGCAGATAAAACATCGAAGCAGAAAAAAGATACCATGGAAATATGGTTCAAGGTCATTGTAGGGGTTATACCTGCGGGAGTGCTTGGTGTGCTGTTTGATGACTGGTTCAACGAGCATTTCTATAATTACCAGACTGTTGCAATAGCGCTGATTGTCTATGGTGTTCTCTTTATATTGATAGAAAACAGAAATAAGGGAAAGACATCGAAAATAAAGAGCTTTAAGGATTTATCCTATGGTACTGCCCTGGGGATAGGTTTTTTTCAGGTTCTTTCTCTAATACCAGGAACATCACGTTCAGGCTCAACCATATTGGGTGCTATAATTTTAGGAACATCAAGGCAAATAGCTGCAGAATATTCATTTTTCCTTTCAATTCCTGTAATGTTTGGTGCAAGTGCTCTTAAGCTTGTCAAGTTCGGATTTGATTTTACGGGAATGGAGCTGGCAATTTTACTTACCGGTATGATAGTCGCATTTGTAGTTTCTCTGGTTGCCATAAGATTTCTGATTAAGTATATCAAGAATAATGATTTCAAGGCCTTCGGCTGGTATCGTATCGTGCTGGGGATATTGGTGGTAATAAAGAGCTTTATATTTAAGTAATACCGGAGGTATTTATGTCTAAGCAGTTGAAGGCGGATTTAATGCTGCTGTTCGTTACGGTGGCATGGGGTGCTTCTTACTATCTGACTGATTTGAGTCTTAAGGATATGGGATCATTCACTTTAAATCGTTGCGGTTGTTCTGACATTTCCAAAAATCAAAAATGTTTCGAAAGAAACTCTGAAATACAGTGTAATCCTTGGAATTGCACTGTTATTTGTATACATAGGAGCAAATTTAGGTGTTCAGTACACGACTTTGTCAAACACGAGTTTTCTGTGCGGGTTGTCAGTTGTTTTTACACCGTTATTATCCTGTATAATTTACAGGAAGGCTCCGGGAAAGAAGCTTGCATTTGTTATATTTCTCAGCACTGCCGGAATTGCGCTGCTTACAATGAAGGATGATTTTTCTGTAAACCATGATAATTTGATTGGAGATTTATTTTCTATAATGTGTGCCTTTGCCTATGCAATAGACCTCATTATTACAGAAAGGGCGGTGGCTAAGGAGGAAGTGAATCCATTCCAGCTGGGGGTTTTTCAGCTGGGTGTAACAGGGGTGCTGAACCTGCTGTTGGCGTTTATTTTTGAAAAGCCGCATTTGCCTTCCGAGCCAAGCATATGGTTTTCGGTGTTGTTTTTATCAATATTATGTACGGGAGTTGCTTTTATAGTACAAGCCATAGCTCAGCAATATACCACAGCATCGCATGTGGGTGTAATTTTTTCTCTCGAGACATTGTTTGCAGGCACGGTTGCATATATATTTGCTAAAGAAGTTCTTACAGCCAAGTCATATTTCGGAGCAGTGTTGATGATTATAAGTATTTTCGTAATGGAAGTCGACTTTAAGGAACTGATGGCAAAAAGAAAGCGAATCAGACAATGACGGCAGGTATTTACCTGCCGAGATTTTCCCAGTGCTCGTATGCTTCATACAACTCCATGTATGCGTTTGATTTGTCCTTTACTGCAATTGCTCCGCGAAGTCTTGCGATATTTTTATAAAAACCGTCTATTTCATCCTTCTCTCCGCTGAACTGCACCCTTCTGACGACCTTATCCCATGTGTCGCGCAGCTTTATGGCATTGCTTTCCGCACGGATCCAGTCTCCATTGTCTATGTCATTGATCACCAGCTTTATTGCTTCAGGAATGTTGTCATTACTTGTCAATGGCTTTTTTAACACACTGTTGCTCAGCATGATTAAAATAAATAATGCAATTGAAACAATGGGAATTGATACAACTAAAAATCTTCTCATATGCACTCCTTAGTAAGGGCCCTTGAAATCTCCGATATCGGTGATTTTTTTTATATGGTCCTCGTATTTATCTACATAGAAAGAGCCGGCTGGATTAAGAGTGGCGAGAAACACCTCTGAGATATCCTTTATTCCCTGAGCCTTAAGCTGTTTCATCAGCCACTTTGTATCCTTGTTAAGCTGCCGGAGGTTTTCCTCGATGAGTATGCCGTCATAAATAAGCTCTGTGCTTATTCCAGATGGTTTCTTGCTTATTTTCATATCCTTAGCTGTCAATGGCTCATATTCAGGCTTTCTCAGCACGGACAGCTGCCCATTTGACTCAAGTATTGCAAAGTCAACCTGAGACAAATCGAATATGTCCTTGTTTCTGAGAAGTTCCATTACATCAGAAACCGTGAACCGCATTTTTCGAAGCACATTTTCCATAATCTTGCCGTTCATTATTATTACTGCAGGTTCGCCTACTATATACTTTGCAGCATATCGCCATTTCAGCGTTATCCATTCCATCAGGTATCCAAGAACGGCCCATGTTAAAAGCCCCACCCAGTGAGGCCATGCACTGCTCGATAAATCGATTGTTAATTCTGCAGCTATTGATCCTATGGTGATGCCAAGCACATAATCAAAGAATGCCAGCTGACTTATTTGTTGCTTTCCCAATATTTTGGCGAAAATAAGAAGCGTAAAAAAACTGATAACCGCTCTTACTGCCACGACTAAACCTTCGCTCAATTTAAAACACTCCAATTCTACAAGTTACAATTATTATTGTATAAAGAGCAAATAATATACAATGAAAGTGTCAGTTTTGACAAAGATCAATAATGTATGTTAATATTATGTGGATTAATTATAGATGAAGGAAGAATATGAATTACAAAAATATAAAGAAAGCAATATTTATAAACAGGCCAAACAGATTTATAGCAAATATAGAGGTGGATGGAGAGCTTCGTGTATGTCATGTGAAAAATACAGGCAGATGCAGAGAGCTGCTGATACCGGGAGCTGAAATATTTGTTCAGGAATTCGAAAATTCTTCAAGGAAGACAAACTACGACCTGATTTCGGTTTATAAGGGAAAAAGACTCATAAACATGGACAGCCAGGCACCGAATAAAATCTTTCATGAATGGGTCAGGGAAGGAAGACTGTTTAAAAACCCGGAGGTGATAAAGCCTGAATTCAAATATAACAATTCAAGGTTTGATTTTTATGTTGAAGCTCAAGGCAGAAAAATATTAATTGAGGTCAAGGGAGTAACCTTGGAGGAAGAGGGAGTTGTAATGTTTCCTGACGCTCCAACGGAGAGAAGACTAAAGCATATCAATGAGCTTTCCGAAGCATTGGATGAGGGCTATGAAGCTTATGCGGTTTTCATAATACAGATGAAGAATGTTCTTTATTTCACCCCTAATTATAAAACACATAAAGAATTTGGCAATGCACTGAAGGCAGCGCGTGAAAAGGGAGTCAGTATATTGGCATTGGATTGCAGTGTAACTGAAAATTCTATACATGCATCGGATTATGTGGAGATAAGATTATAAGCATGATAAAAAGAAATTACTCCCTCTGAGCTATAAGCAAGAAGGAGTAATGCTATACATACTTGGATGTATCGATGGAGGAATTAACTTGAAAGGTTAATTATTTAACAAATCAATAATACCATAATAATAAACTGTTTGTCAACAAATAGTTTATTGTTGTAATAAATAATAGATTTTTAACATTTTGATAAGAGTTGATCTTAAAAATACATTTTAAATCTGAGGTAGATTATTTAACAGTCTTTCTTATCATCCTGTGTATTATCATCTGTGCTTATATCCTCAGAAACCTTATTTGCGTGTCTTTTAAATTGTCCAAAAGCCTCGCCTACGGATCTTCCGATTTCAGGAAGCTTAGATGGACCGAAAATTATAAGAGCGATGGCTAAAATAAGTATTAGCTCACCTGTACCAAGTCTGCCCATATTTTTACTCCTTTAAAATAAATTTATATTTCATGTCACATTAATTATACTGCTGCATATAGAAAAATACAATTAAAAAATAAACGAGGATTGCTCCTCGTTTTGAATGTTAAGCTAATTCTGCATTCAGCAGTTCAACCATTTTCTTGGTTACATCTGCTGTAACACCTGCGCAGCGTGACTTTCTTTCAGGAGAGCCGTATTCATATCCGGATATCTCCATAAATTTACCTACAGAGTCTGCACATAGTATTGAATCTGCAACTGATGTCGGAAGCTTTGTGTCAGGTTGGTACATTGGGAATTCCTGTACTTTATACCAGTTTTCAAGCTCTCCAAGAATTTTTTTTGCTGTGTCAGGTTCACATACTGAACCTATGCACGCTGCAGCTGCGCCAATGCAACCGCATAATGAAGCCTGTGTAAATCCACCGCCGTAATTTGTAAATGCTGCCACAGGAATTTGATTGAAAGGATAACCAACTTTGTCAGATAATTCGC
>DAMAEI010000008.1:6218-17473 GCA_031997345.1 Sedimentibacter sp.
GAAGTATCCACATCGGCTGTATGAGCCGGAGCGGCACATCCTGCAAGGAGTCCTCCAAGAGAACCTACAGCAACCACGCTGGCTGCAGTATATCCCATGCCTTTAAGAAACTCCTTTCTTGTTATTTGTTTGTTTTCTGACATACTATCTCTCCTAATATGTGATTTTAATATATCTGACGGGTGCTGCCGTCAGATTAATTATAATATAATTTTAAAATAAGTTCAAGCACTAAATGATGATAATGTCAAAAAAACATTGAAAAGGTAGCGAAAATGTTTAAAGCTGATATGAAATATATTTATAATAAAAATATATTATTTAAATTATTTTTTATAAAACATAATTGTTACACAATATACATACATAGCATAAAAAATAGAAAAAACAACACTGAAGGCTTTTGATTTTTCAGTGTTGTTTTATTTTTGTCAATTTCACAGAATAGTTCGTCCGCAGCAGCCTATTCTGTAAAGCTGCAATTTACTGAGCCTGGTACATTCCGTTGCTTTCCATATATTTGAATATGGATTCGCCGTGCTGCTGCTCTTCTTTTTGTATGTGATTTAAGATGCTGCGCACTTGAGGATCTCTGAATTCAAATATAGCTGAGTTATATGCTCCGGATACATATTTTTCGGTCATAAGCATATCCGTGCACAAATCCTTGTCAGAAGTACTGTAATTAGAAGACTGATTTTTAGGAATGAAGCTTGTTGCCTGCTGTGCCTGTTGTGCCTGCTGCGACTGCATCTGACTTCCGCCTGGCTGTGCCTGCATTCCCTGAACTTGCGGCATTTGCTGGGATTTCATCTGCATGCTGTTTTGTTTTTGTCCCTGCTGCTGTGTTCCTTGCTGAGAGCCGGAGCTTGATTGCTGCATTTGCGGCATCTGTCCTTTTAAAAGCTGGTCAATGGTATTGTAGTGCTGCTTCTCGGCCTGGCAGAGCTGATTAAAAAGGCTCTTAAGCTGCTGGTCCTGAGCCAGACTCTCATAGTTTGAATACTTCTCAATACAAATTTTCTCGTGGTTTTTCTGATCCTCAAGTAATGTTCTTTCTTTTGTTGTAAAGTTCATTTAAACACCTCCTGTACTATTATTTTCAAAATAAAAAAATATATCCTTAAAATTGCTGATTTTGAATAAAGCAATTAACTATTTGTTTGTTTTGCGAAATGAGCTATAATGTTAACAATATATTAATTACATAGCAGAAAATATTTCAACATAGAAAGGAGAAGCAGATGAAATATACAATAAGCAAAGCAGTATTTGAATTAAATCCTGAAATAAAATTTGGTATTCTGATAGGGCACAATATTAAAAATTCAGAGACAACGGCTGAGGATGAAGAGCGCTTGAGAAATGCCGAGGATAAAATGAGGCAGGAAATAAAGGCAGAGCAGCTCAGAGATCTGCACAATATTGCGCTTTACAGAGATGTGATGGTAAAATCCGGAATTAATCCGAACAAATATCCTCCGTCGGTAGAGGCCATGTTTAAAAGAATAATCAAGGGAGGGCAGCTTCCGGCTATAAACTCCCTTGTTGACCTGTGCAATGCGGTATCGGTTGAAAATGCCTTGTCTCTTGGAGGACATGACATGAGAGATATACATGATGATCTTGAGGTCAGGTTCAGCAGAAAAGGAGATGTATTTCTGCCCTTCGGAGCACAGGAATATGAGGATGTGCCTGAGAATGAGCTTGTTTTTACAAGCGGAAATACGGTACAGACGCTGAAATGGGTGTGGAGGCAGAGCGAGCTGGGCAAGCTTACCCTTGACAGCTGCGATGTTTTTTTTCAGCTTGTTGGTTTTGAATATGGCGAGGGAACACATCTCACAAATGCCATGAATGAAATTGAAAAATTAATAAATGAAAGATTTAAGGGAGAGTGTGTCTCATATCTGGTTGATATAAATAATCCCTCTGTCGAATTTATATAGCCCTCATACCCCGAAAATTATCCAAATCATACGAAAATTATGGCAGACAATAATTTAGTATGGAGGGAAATATGAAAAAAAGATCTATAATGCGGACTATTGCAGCTGTGGTTTCAATCAGTATGATATTCACGGCAACCGCCTTTGCAACTCCGGGACATAATAAGGTCGGAAATGCTTATGGGAAATACAAACCTGTGGACAATGATTATGAAGGTGCCCTGAAGCAGCTGATTGAGAAAGAGATAGTAAAGGGATACGGAAACGGTGATTATGGTCTGAGTGGGAATGTTAAGCGCGGAGATGTGATTGTTATGATTGTCAGAATGCTAGACAAATATGGCATTATTGACAAAGAGGACTATGACTATGAAGAATTAGGCGAAAATTATCTTAAATTATTTGAAGATGTAAGCAAGGATGAGTATTTCTACGGTTCAGTGAAGGTTGCTAAAAAGCTTGGGATTGCAAAAGGTGATGGAATGTACTTCAAGCCAAACAAACCCGTGACGATTCAGGAAGTCATATGGCTGGTTGAGCGTGCGGGCAAATTGCTTGATGTGGATTTTGAAACAGAGCGAATAGATGATTTGAATGAAATCTATAAGGGCGAATTAAATGATTATGCCAAGAGACGTGACGTATTCTGGATAATATACTATGTGATGAGCGAGCAAAAATCAGATTTGGATAACGAGTTTGACGATATAAAGCTTGATATTGCAAACAAGGCTCAACTGGATTTCAAGGACAGTTGGTTTGTAAAGGTATATGATTCCTTGGTTTCCTCCAAGAATAAAGAGAAACTCAAATATGTGAAATTTGCTCTTCCGGATAAGGGAGGAAAGCTATATTATAGTTACGATGCCGACAGAAGCAGAAACTCTTTAGTGGTTGAGAGCACAAAATACTATTTTGGATACGATCAAGATAATATAGTAGAAGAAATATCCTTTGTTCCGGATAAAAACTTCGTAGGAACAGCTTCAATAAAGTATACAGCATATACTGAAAATAAGTCATATGACGGGATTATTAAAATAGCTGTCAAGAACCAGAATTTAGACACATTGTCCTACAAGGTAAATAAAAACGAATATATTAACCTGGTAAAATCAGATTTTGCGGATTTCATTTCGGAAGTTAAATTTGAAATTCCGAACAGTAAGGCAGGTGCGTTGTATTTTGATAAGGATGGAGACGGAAAGCCTGAAAAAGGAGAAGAGACAGTCAAAGGTACAGTCTATGAAAGAAAGCAGCTGAGCAGTCTTATTTTCAAGCCGTATCAGGATTTCACAGGTGAAGTTACATTGAAATACACGGGATATGAAAATTATGATACTAAAAATGAGATAGAACACTACGGGGAAATAAAAATAAAGGTTGAAGCAGTTCAGGAAATTAAAATGCTGAAGCTGAATGCCGAATATGATGATGAAGAGATAAGAATTGATTTTGCAGGAGAACTCAAAAAACTGGTCGAAAAAAATTCAGCCATAGAATTTGATAATCTTAAATATGCTGCATTCAAGCTTCCTAAAACCGGAACCTTAAAAATCAAGCTGGACGATAACAGCAAGGCTGTAAATGTTGATGAAAAAGAAAACTATAAGCTTGATGATACAGAATATATCAGATACATTTTTGAAGATGACGGCACATTTGATATTCAATATACAGTGTACGAAAAGGCTGCGGCTACAGGCTACAAGGCTTACAACGGCACTATAAGAATAATTGTAGAATAAAAAATACAGCTCCGAATTTTCGGAGCTGATTTTTTATATTAGTTATTTTCCTGTGATTTTTTCTTTTGCAAAGAATTCCTTTGTAAGCTTAAATACTGTACCGCTTAATGCGAGAACACCTATTAAGTTAGGAATTGCCATAAGTCCGTTCAATGTATCTGCCAGATCCCATACAAATTCGAGTCCGCCTATAGCACCGATTACAACGAAAGGTATCCATAAAATTCTGTATACCATGTTTGCTTTAGGTCCGAATAAGTACTCTGCACATCTTTCACCATAGTATTCCCATCCAACTATTGTTGAGAATGCGAACAATACGATACCTATTGAAACTATATATCCGCCGCCTGGAAGAGATGCGTTGAATGCCTCTGTAGTAAGAGCTGCTCCGGTTAAACCTGATTCCCAAACACCTGATGTTACAATTGCTAATGCTGTGATTGAGCAAATAACCAATGTGTCTGCAAATACTTCAAATACTCCCCAAAGTCCCTGGCGAACAGGATGATCTGTAGTTGCTGCAGCGTGAGCTATAGGAGCACTACCTAAACCTGCTTCGTTAGTGAATACGCCACGAGCGATACCATAACGCATAGCCCTCGCTATTGTTGCACCTGCAAAACCGCCAACTGCTGCTTTTCCTGTAAATGCAGATGAGAATATCAGAGCTAAAGCTGCTGGTATTTTAGATGCATTCATTACTATTATAATAAGTCCGCCAAGAATATATATAGCTGCCATGAAAGGAACAAGCTTTTCTGTAAAGGCACCTATTCTCTTGATTCCGCCTATTATTACCAATGCTGTAATAACTGCCAATACAACTCCTGTCATCAAAGGAGTTATGCTGAATGAAGATTCCAGAGCAGCTGCAACAGAGTTTGATTGAACCATGTTGCCTATTCCGAATGCCGCGAGCATTCCAAATATAGCGAATATTACAGCAAGCCATTTCCATCCCAGTCCGTTGTTAATATAGTACATAGGTCCGCCAACGAAACGTCCGTCTGACGTTTTTTCTCTGAAGTTTACGGCAAGAACAACTTCCGCATACTTTGTAGTCATTCCAAGTACTGCAGCAAACCACATCCAAAATATTGCTCCCGGTCCTCCGGCAGCGATTGCTGTTGCAACACCTGCTATGTTACCTGTACCAACTGTAGCTGCAAGAGCTGTAGCAACTGCCTGGAAAGCTGTTACTTCACCTTCACCCTTGCTTTCCTTAGAAAACATTTTAAGTAATGTGTTTTTAAGGATGTAGCCTAATTTTCTTAGTGAAAAGAATCCTGTTTTTGATGATAAAAATAGTCCGGCTCCAACAATTAAAACAAGCATTGGGGGTCCCCAAACAATGCCGTTTATGAAACTGTTGATTTTCATTATTGCTTCCATATTACCTCCATATAATAATTAATTAAAAAACGTTTTTCATACTATCGACAAAACGTTTTCTTTATTCTAGCATGTCCGTCATTAATATACAAGTAGGCTAAAATGAAAAAAAATTCATAAGTAAGGAGATTTTGAACTTGACTCACAAAATACGTTTTCATTTTATTGATTATTTTTTACACATGCCAATATTGCGAAGACAATTCTTACAATTTGTTAACAAGAGGTTAAAATAGTAACAAAGGAATTTATTGCTAAATCATTTGAAAAATAGGAAAAGATCATTAATTGAACATAAATATTAAGTAATTGTAATTATTTATTGTCGAAAGTTGTTATAAAAAATACTATCAGCACAAAATCTATTTGTAATCTATGACCTGAAGGAATTTGTTTAAAATCCTTGAGAGAGGGTATAATTCAATCATAATTAATTATATAAATATAGGAGGCTTACATGAAAATATATGATTTTATAGTTAAGGATGCAGAAAACAAGGATGTGGCTCTATCAGAATATAAGGGAAAGGTATTATTGGTGGTTAACGGAGCCACAGGCTGCGGTTTTACTCCTCAGTATGACGGCTTGCAAAAACTGTACGATAAATATCAGCCCGATGGATTTGAAATATTGGATTTCCCCAGCAACCAGTTTCTTGAGCAGGCTCCCGGTACAAACGAAGAGATTGTTGGATTTTGCAGATTGAACTTTGGAGTGGATTTCAAGCAATTTTCAAAAATAGACGTAAACGGAGCAAATGAAGAACCACTGTACAATTATTTAAAGACTACAGCCGAGGAATACAGAAACAAAGAAACAGCGGAGCTTTACAAAAAGCTTAAGCAATATACACCGGACATCAAGGACAATGATATAAGATGGAACTTCACAAAATTCCTTATTGACAGAGAAGGAACAGTTGTCGCAAGATTTTCACCAAATATTACTCCTGAGGAGATTGACCAGCATATTGCAAAGCTTATAAACGATGAAGAAGTTGAAATAGTATGCCACCCGGATTTCTCAAACGGATGCTTATAAACAAATGAATGATTATTACAAGGAGGCCTATGGCCTCCTTGTTGTTTCTATAGTTATTTTCCCCTCAGAAAGTGTTATTATTTTTTCTGCGATTTCGTCTACAAATGCATTGTCGTGAGTTACAATTATTATTGCCATTCCCTGTGATGAAAGCTTCCTTATAATTTTTGAAATCTGGCCTCTGGTGCTTTCATCCAGAGCAGACGTGGGCTCGTCAAAGCAAAGAATGGACGGATTGAGCATGCATGCACGGGCTATGGCAACTCTTTGCTTCTGCCCTCCGGAAAGCTGGTATGGGTAACTGTGTTCCTTACCATCAAGCTCCAGCTGTTCTAATAATTCAAGAGCTCTTTCCTTAGCATTCTCCAATGACATTTTTTTTAAAAATACAGGAGCTTCAATGAGATTTTCCATTACGTTCATGTGAGGAAACAAATTGAAGTTCTGAAAAACAAGCCCTATTTCCTGATGTATGGATTGAAGCTCGGATTTTGAGGCATGCTTAACTTGTCCGTTTTCTTCCTTATATAAGTATAAGTTATTTATTTCTATGGAGCCTCTGTCCGGAAATTCAAGATTGTTTATGCATCTGAGAAGTGTTGTCTTGCCTTCTCCTGATTTGCCGCGTATACATACTATTTCTCCTGCGGCTGCAGAAAAGGAGATGTCTTCAAACACATTTTGTCCGTTGAAGCTTTTGCTTAAGTTATTAACCTTCAATACCATATGAATCTCCTATCTGTAATAGTTGTATTTGTTTTCGATTTTAGCCAGGACCCTGGTCAGCACTGCGGTAATTGCAAGATAGACGAATCCTACAAATATATATGGGCTGAATGCTGAATATCTGTTTGATACAGCTTTTGCAGCCTTTAGAATGTCACTTGCGCCTAAAATATAAACAAGTGATGTGTCCTTCACCAGGGTGATTATTTCATTTCCTATGGAAGGCAACACATTTTTTATAACTTGAGGCAGTATAATTTTCATAAATGCATGAGTCTTGCTCAGGCCTAAAACCTGAGCAGCCTCATATTGTCCGATGTCAATTGAATTTATACCGCCTCTGAATATCTCGGCGAAGTATGCCGTATAGTTCAGTATGAAGGCTACGAGTATAGCCTGTGTCCTGCTGAACGCATATCCGATGTAAGGAACAAATACAAATCCGAAGAAAATAAACATGAGCTGTAGAAGCAGCGGTGTTCCTCTCATTATATAAATGTAGATTCCTGTTAAGGAAGAAACTATTTTATTTTTTGACATCCTCATCTTTGCGACCAAAATTGATAGAGGCAAGGATGCGGCAAGCGTCACCGCAAACACTCCTATGGTGGACTTAAGTCCTTCTAATGTCATAGGTACAAGCATTTCTAAAACTTTTGATTCCATATGCTCCTCACATCCGTAAATTAATTTTCAGAAAACCATTTTGCGTAAATTTTTTCGTATGCTCCGTCACTTCTCATCTGATCAAATGCATCATTAAGCTTTTTCATCAGCTCAGTATCAGATTTTCTCAAGCCTACTGCGTATTCTTCATCTCCGAAGTTTTCTTCAAGGACGCGATATTTTTCTTGTCCTTTCTGCTTCATGTAGTACCTTGCCAGAACCTCGTCAACAACCAATGCTTCGGATCTTCCTGCTTCAACATCCATGAATGCTTCATTATTTGTTGAGAATTCGACCAGCTCCTTCAGGGATGAAACGAAGTCGGGATCTGTGTTTACAGCATCCAATGCGCTTGATTCTGCTTGTACAGCAACACTTTTTCCTGAAAGTTCGGCTTTTGTTTTAACATCAGAGCCTGCCAGCACAACGATTATCTGACTGTTTTCAAGGTAAGTCTGAGAAAAGTTTACCTTTTCTTTTCTGCCGTCGGTTATGGTGTATCCGTTCCATATGAAGTCAATATTTCCTGCGTTCAATTCAGTTTCCTTCATGCTCCAGTCTATGGGCTGGAAGTTGATGGTTATACCCATTCTTTTTGCAGCCTCATTTGCAAGGTCAATGTCAAATCCCGCAAGATTACCCTTTTCATCTCTGAAACCCATGGGTGCAAATGTATCATCCAGCCCCATAGTATAGGATGCTTTTTCTCCGGATCCCTTGCCCGGTGAAGCGGTCTTGCTGTCGGCACACCCTGATGCCATTGTCAATACTGTCAGTAGTAATACTAATAATTTCATTGCTTTGAATTTTTTCATTGTTTTCTCTCCTTTTGTGGTTGTATTTTTATAATCTTTGTCCCGGCGCTATTGACGGGATGTTTATATAAGCGTTGATTTTTATACTCCGGATGATACATCACGAGGTCTAAAGTTTGCGCAGTCTGCGTTCACCAAAGTATTTGCTCCCTCCCGGTCGAAAAAATGGGGTTAGGACAAGCAAAAAATCCCGCCCTCTGGACTTGCCAGAGGACGGGAGTATTAGTCACGTGATTCCACCTCTTTTTATTGATGCCTCACGACATCAAACTCATAAAGTACATTCATACTTTTGCACTGTAACGGGTGCGAGTGCCCGGATTAAACTACTTCCCGAAGGGGTTCATCAATCAGCTCGAAGATGTGTTCAGCATAGGCTAATGTGCATTCTCACCGACCATGCACTCTCTGAAAAAAGTAACTATACCTACTGATTCCTGTCATCGCTTATATATTTAGCTTTTACACAAGATACCACATATCATTTTAATTGTAAAGAGTTTTTTTAAAAAAATTTTTATTTATATACATCGTCAAATTCGGGATGTTTTTCGAACCAATCAACAGCATATGAGCAGGATGCCACTGCCTTCCTGTTGTTTTTCTTCAAATCATGAGCCAATGCAGTAAGGAGCTTATCGGCTACCCCCTGACCTCTCAGTGACTTATCAACATATGTATGGTTAACATTAACCTTGTTTTTAGAAACCTCAGGGAAGGTTACTTCCGCAATACATTCGCCTTTTTCATTCTCGAGATATATTCTGTCATCTTCATATTTAAAGTCCATACTTCCTCCTGCCTGTTATATTATATAAATGTAGTTTAACTAAACAATACATTAATTATTCTGCGCTGTCAATATTATTGCACTGTGAAAGGAATAGAAAAATAAATATAAAAAGTTTTTAAAAACGTAACATATGTTACAGAAATTGAAAAGAGTTTAATATATTATGTACCCATGAAGAGAAAACAATTAAATTAAAATAAATTAAATTTTGGAGGATGTTAAATGGAAAATGCAATGTTTTGTTATCAATGTCAGGAGACTGCGGGCTGCACAGGCTGCACAAAGGTAGGCGTTTGCGGTAAAACCCCTGAAACAGCAAGAATACAGGATTTACTTGTATATACATCAAAGGGATTATCAGAAGTTACAACAAGATTGAGAAGCGAAGGAAAAGAAATTTCTGCTGATGTTGATAATCTTGTAACTTTAAACTTATTTACAACTATTACAAATGCTAATTTTGATATAGACGTATTTTATGACAGAGTGAAAATGACTCTGAAGGTTAAAAATGATTTAGTCAACAAATTGTCAAACAAAGAAAAATTATCTGAAGCAGCTTTATGGACTGCAGATTCTGTTCAGGAATTTGATGAAAAAGCAAAGTCGGTAGGAGTTCTTGCAACTGAAAATGAAGATGTGAGAAGCTTAAGAGAGCTTATTACCTACGGGCTTAAAGGTATGTCAGCTTATATGAAGCATGCTAATGTACTTGGCTTTGATGACAAGGAAGTAAATGCATTTATGCAGAGCACACTGGCTAAGCTTCTTGATGACAGTCTGGAAGTTGGCGATTTAGTAGCATTAACACTTGAAACGGGAAAATTCGGCGTAAGCGGAATGGCATTGCTTGATAAAGCAAACACTACAACATACGGAAATCCGGAAATCACAAAGGTTAATATCGGAGTTGGAAAGAACCCCGGAATATTGATTTCAGGCCATGACCTCGGAGACCTTGAGCAATTGTTAAAGCAAACAGAAGGCACAGGAGTTGATGTTTACACTCACTCAGAAATGCTTCCTGCACACTACTATCCACACTTAAAGAAATATAAGCATCTTGTAGGAAACTACGGAAATGCATGGTGGAAGCAGAAGGAAGAGTTTGAATCCTTCAACGGACCTATACTGATGACAACAAACTGTATAGTACCTCCGAGAGACAGCTACAAGGATAAGCTGTTCACAACAGGTTCAGCAGGATACCCAGGATGCAAACATATTGCAGGAACAGTCGGAGCAGAAAAAGATTTCTCTGAAATTATTGAGCTTGCTAAAAAGTGCCAGGCACCTACAGAAATCGAAACAGGAGAAATCATTGGTGGATTTGCACACGAGCAGGTATTTGCATTAGCTGATAAGGTTGTTGATGCTGTTAAATCGGGAGCTATCAAGAAGTTCTTTGTAATGGCAGGCTGCGACGGAAGAGCTAAATCAAGAAACTACTACACTGATTTTGCACAGGCATTGCCAAAAGACACGGTTATTTTAACAGCAGGCTGCGCAAAATATAAATACAACAAGCTTGAGCTTGGAGATATCGGCGGAATTCCGAGAGTATTGGATGCAGGACAGTGCAACGACTCATATTCACTTGCACTCATAGCTCTCAAACTGAAAGAAGTATTTGAGCTTCAGGATATCAATGAATTGCCGCTGGCATTCAACATTGCATGGTATGAGCAAAAAGCTGTTATAGTATTGCTTTCACTGCTTTACCTTGGCGTTAAAAATATTCACCTTGGACCTACACTTCCGGCATTCCTATCACCTAATGTTGCTGACGTACTTGTTAAAAACTTTGGTATAGCAGGAATAGGAACAGTAGAAGACGACCTGAAAATATTTCTTGGATAATCGGAAACAATAGAAGCAAATTAGAAATATGGAGGCTTATATGAAAGAAATAACTAAAGATATGTATATAGGAGAAGTGCTGCAGATGGACAGAGGGCTGGCCGCAATATTGATGAATGCAGGAATGCATTGCCTTGGATGCCCGTCATCCCAGATGGAATCAATAGAGGAAGCTGCAATGGTTCACGGATTCAGTTCCGACGAGTTGGTTAAGCAATTGAACGACTATCTGAAATCTGCGGAGTAATAGCAAACAAACTA
>DAMAEI010000008.1:17483-24440 GCA_031997345.1 Sedimentibacter sp.
TTCATGCCTCAGGCTGTTGAAAAAGCCCGCCTGCCGCGTTGCCGCTCAGCCGGTCAATCCTCACGTATGTACGAATACGCTCCGGTTGCCCGTCTTCCGGCGCCTTGCAGGACAAACTTTTTCAACAGCCTATCTTTTAAAGGAGAATAATGGAGGTAATATGAGCGCATTTTTAGGGCCAATACACTTTTGGCTTTACAATAAAATTAAAATACAAAATAATATAGTTGAAGAAATTATCGCTTTTGCGGAAAAAAATAATTTTCAAATTAGAGAAAATCTTTACGGTAAATTCGGAGACGGAGAATTAAAGCCACTGGAAGAAGTTATAGATGTAAACAACATACACGGCTGGCTGCAGGAGCAGGTATCAAAGGTTGAAAACAAGCTTGCCTGCGCAGTAACTGAAATTAATAACGAGAAACCCGTTATGATTGACGGTGTGAAGGAAATATTTGAAAACAAGGGAACAGAGGTATCAGAGCTTACGGAGGTATCGGGACTTGATGAAATATATAAATCCTTAAACGATACACTGCTTGACGGAATGCCCTGCGACAGAGCAAATGCTGTTATATCAAGCGATGAAAATTCGGTTGTGTGGACAAGAACTCTCTGTGTTCATGAACAATACTGGAATGCTGCCGGCGGAGATATTAAAAATTATTATATATTAAGAGATGAGTTTATAAAGGGTCTGTTGAAGAATACAGGCGTTGATTACGAAAAAATTGATGATACAACATATAAGATTTCAAGGAGGTAGCATGAACAGCGTTGAATTAATGATAAAAGAACATGACTATATACTTCGCATGCTTAAGGTTTTAAGAAAAGCAAGCTACAAGGTCATGAAGGGTGAAGAAATAAATTATGATGATTTTGATAAAATGATTGAATTTGTACGTAAATATGCTGACGGACATCACCACGGCAAGGAAGAGAAGTTTTTGTTTAAAGAAATGCAGACTCACCTTGGAAAAATAGGTCAGAACCTCATAACCCACGGGATGCTTGTGGAGCATGATTACGGCAGGCTTTATATGAGCAATCTTGCAGAGGCCTTGCAGAGAGTTAAGGAAGGCGATGAGGAAAGCAGGCTGGATGTAATAAGCAATGCAGTAGGATACACAAGTCTTCTCACAAGACATATAGCGAAAGAAAACGAAGCTGTTTTCAGCTTCGGAGAAACAAACCTGCCGAAAGAAGTAATGGAACAGGTAAATCTTAAATCAGAAGAATTTGAGAAGGAAGCAGAAAAGCAGGGTACTCAGAAATATTTTATTTCTATTCTTGAAGAAATGGAAAAGAAATATATTTAATAATCTAAATATACAAAAAACCGCGGTATCCGCGGTTTTTTGTATGCCTGCCATACATAATAAGCCGTAGAAAGGATGCTGGTAAATGAGGATTTAATTAACATTATATATATTGAATTATATATATAAAGGGGGTACTATATTGGTAGACTAAAGGAGGGACAGAATGACGGGTTTAATTGAAAGGGTATATTCAAATAAATACATGGTGAAGGCGGAGGACATCGCCGGGGATATACCTTCTGACAGAGAGATATATAAAACAGCGATAGAAGTGGCTTGGCCTTCAGCTCTGGAGGCGGTGCTGGTTCAGTTAATATCATCTGCCGACCTTATAATGGTGGGAGGTCTGGGAGCCGCAGCAATATCTGCCGTAGGTATAACAACCCAGCCCAGGCTTATACTTCTTGCTGTAATATTTTCGCTTAATATAGGTGTAACGGCAGTTGTGGCAAGGAGAAAGGGAGAAGGCAACGCTGAAGAAGCCAACAAGCTGCTTAGGCAGTCTTTAATAATATGTGGTGTATTGGCATTGATATTGTCTGCATTAGGTATTGTATTTGCGGAGCCCATGATTATATTTGCGGGAGCTCAGAGTGACGTAGTTGGAAATGCAATTATTTATTTCAGAATTATATGTGTAGGTAATTTTTTCACGTCGCTTAGCCTTACAATCAACGCAGCTCAAAGAGGCGCTGGTAATACCAAGATATCAATGAAGACAAATGTAGCCGCAAACCTTATAAACTTATTTTTTAATTATCTGCTGATTAACGGACATTTTGGATTTCCGGCATGGGGTGTGACAGGTGCGGCAGTTGCTACAGCCATAGGAAATTTCACCGGGCTTTTACTTTCGCTGAAATCAATTACATTTGCTAATGAGTTTTTGCATCTTAAGAGAGGGCAAAGCTGGAAGATTGAGAAGAATACTATTGCATCAATATTAAATGTAAGCGGCAGCGCATTTGTTGAGCAAGTGTTCATGAGAGTAGGTTTCTTTACTACAAGCAAGCTGATTGCAAGCTTAGGAACAGTTGCCTATGCAACGCACCAGATATGCATGAATATATTGACAATTTCATTTTCATTCGGGGATGGATTGGGGATAGCATCATCTGCCATGGTAGGTCAGAGTCTGGGCGCTAAAAGAGGAGATATTGCGACCATTTATGGCAAGTCGCTGCAGAGGATTTCTCAGACTGTGGGATTTTTGTTTGTATTTGTGTTTATTTTGGGCAGGAGATTTTTTGTGGATTTGTACACTAATGATTCAGCTGTTATTGCTGCAGGAGTGGATATAATGCTCATAATTGCGGCTACTGCACCTATTCAGATGTCCAATGTTGTTATCTCCGGGAGCCTGAGAGGTGCGGGGGATACTAAGTTTGTAGCAATTACATCCTTTATCAGCATAGGAATCGTAAGACCGCTGGCAACATGGCTGTTTTGTTATCCCTTAGGCTTCGGTCTCATGGGAGCATGGTTTGCATTTGCAACAGACCAAATATTGCGGTTTGTTATAAATTATTCAAGGTTTTTAAAGGGAAACTGGACAAAAATCGAAATATAATCATGGAGACTGCTGTGATATACAGCAGTCTCTTTTTATTTCATATTTTCCAGGTTGTCTATATCAAGGATAGAAATAATTCTCTGGCCCTTGAGCCTGATCCATCCGTTATCCTGAAACAATGAAAGCTTGCGGCTCAACGTTTCCTGTGATGTACCTATGAGTGAAGCCAGATCTCTCTTGCTTACAGGCAGAGTTATTTCATATTCACCGGTGTTGTTATTCATACGGCTTTTTTCAATTTCCAGCAGCAGGTAATTGGCTATTCTTTGCTCCACATCCCTGAGGCCTATCTGCTCAATGAGCTCTTCGGATTCTTTAATCCTCTCCGTATATTTTTGCAGGAATTTAAGCGCCATCTCAGGCTTTTGAAGGATGAGTTCCTTTATCCTATGACCCCGTATGATACAGATTTCGGTATTTTCCAAAGCTTCTGCCACATTGTTCAATGTTGAACTGCTGAATAAAGCCAATTCGCCCATAAAGTCTCCGGCTTGAAGAATACGCAGAATCTGTTCCTTTCCTGATGCCGAAATTTTTGATATTTTAACTGATCCGTTATTTACTACAAATAAATCATCAAAGGAGTCACCCGGAGTAAATATCAGTTCTCCCTTTTTGTACCTTTTATGGCTTGATGCGTTCATTATGCTTTCCTTTTCATCAAGCGATAAGTCCTGAAAAATGGGTATATTGTCAACGCAGTAACTATTGTTTTCGCAATGATTGCATGTTTTCACCATATCACCTCACAACGTTTTATTATATATTAACAATTCTATTAAATTAAATCAACCGCAATAATCCATTGTTAGAAAAGTATGATAGAACTCAAATTAAATTTTGTTTAATTCATTGCATTAAACAGATAATTCTATTATAATAGAGTGCAATGAATTTATTTAAAAATTAACAGGGGAAATATATGAAGATAAAAACAGTTGCGTTAATCGGAATGGGTGCTATAGGCACTGTTTATGGAAAATTGCTATATGAGCAATATGGCTCAGATTTTGTCGTTATTGCGGATGAATCCAGAAAGGAGAAATTGTCAGAGAAGGGCTTTACTTTAAACGGGAGAAGCTTTTACCCGAAGGTTGTATCGGGTTCAGATGATAGCTTAAAGTATGATTTAATAATATTTTGTGTGAAAAATTACCAGTTGAAGGATGCTATAGATGATGTAAGAAGCTTTGTGGGTGAAAACACAGTATTGCTTACACTTTTAAATGGTGTTACTGCAAGGACTGCCATACATGCAGAATATCCGGATAACAAGGTTCTGTATGGACTTTCAATGAAAATAGATGCCATACGTACTGAAAACGGAGTAATTAACACGGTTGACGGCGAAATTCATTTCGGTGAAGCAGATAATACAATAATTTCGGATGAGGTTCAGGCAGTTGCTGATTGTTTCAACAGCTCAGGAATACAAAATATAGTATTTCCCGACATGATAAGAATGATATGGAAGAAATTTATGCTGAATGTAGGTGTAAATCAGGTAACCGCTGTGACAAAATCCACATATGGCAAGGTTACGAGCATAGGGACAAATCTGGTATTGTTCAGAGAAGCGATGTCTGAGGTTCTGGCAATTGCAAAGGCGTCCGGAATTGATTTAAGAGAAGAGGACATCGAGGAATTTGTGGAGCTTATGAGCAAGTTTTCGCCAAACAGCAAGACATCTATGCTTCAGGACGTTGAGGCGCGCAGGAAGACGGAGGTTGATTATTTTGCGGGAACCGTTGTTGAGATGGGAAAAAAGCTCAGCATACCTACACCTGTTAATCACGTCCTTTATTGCATAATTAAATCTATGGAAGAGCTTTATTAAATAGCGGAGCAGAAAAAATCATGAGAAAAAAAAATAAAAAAGTAACCGAAAAAAATTTAACAATAGTCGGGCATCTTACGGAGCTTAGAAAAAGACTCGTTTATTCAAGTATTGTGCTGGTGGCTACTGTATTGATATGTTATAATTATGCGGAAAATATAGTCAAGCATATTATAGATATAGGTCCTCACATTAATTTTGTATTTATTGCGCCTGCAGAGCTCCTTATGTCATATATAAAAATATCGATTATAGGCGGGCTTGTGGTGTCGGCACCATTTTTAGCGCTTCAGATATGGATGTTTGTAAGTCCAGGTCTTAAGAAAAACGAGAAAAGAACAATTGCGGTCTCACTTTTTGTGGGAGGATTTTTCTTTATAATAGGAGTGGTATTTTCCTATCTTGTAGTAATGCCTACAATGCTGCAGTTCTTTATGGGATTCCAGATAGAAGAAATAAGGGAAATGATAAGCTTCAGCAATTATCTGACATTCGTAATAAATACACTGCTTTCCTTCGGGCTTATATTTGAGCTTCCTATAGTGATGGTAATAATGACGAGGTTCCATATACTGAAGGTGGAATTCCTTAAAAAGAACCGAAAGTTTGCAGTATTGATTATATTTGTTGTTGCCGCAATATTGACTCCACCGGATGTCATAAGCCAGATGCTTTTAGGATTACCTATGGTTCTTCTTTTTGAGGTCGGTATAATTCTTTCAACGATTGTTGAAAAAGGTGAGAATAGAAAAAATAAAAAAGTGGAAAAAAATAAAAAAGAAGAGAAAAATGAAATAGAGCCTTCAGACGAATAGTACTAAAATATTTGACACAGGCAATTATACTATATATAATAATCATATATTTTAAGCAGGACAGTGATGTCCTGCTTTTTAGAACAGGAGAGAAATATGAAAGAAAAAGTTATGGTAGCTATGAGTGGCGGAGTGGACAGCTCTGTTGCGGCTGTTTTGCTTAGAGACCAGGGCTATGACATATGCGGAGCAACATTGAAGCTTTTTGAAGGAGAGGATGTGCTTACATCCTGCAATACAAGAACCTGCTGTTCCCTGGAGGATGTGGAGGATGCAAGAAGAGTTTGCTACAAGCTTGGCATCGAACACTTTGTATTTAATTTTAAGGAAACATTTATTGATGAAGTTATAAAGAAGTTTGCCAGAAGCTACGAGGAAGGCAGCACTCCAAATCCATGTATTGACTGCAACAGATACATCAAGTTCAGCAAGCTCATACAGAGGGCTCTTTTAATGGAGAAAGACTATATTGCAACCGGTCACTATGCTCAGATAGAATATGACAAGGGCAGCGGGAGGTATCTTTTAAAAAAGGGAGTAGATGAGTCCAAAGACCAGAGCTATGTACTGTATGTTCTGTCACAGCACGATTTATCACGAACACTGCTTCCTTTGGGTAAAATGAACAAAACAGAAGCACGGCAAATTGCAGAGGAAAGAAATCTTATAAATGCAAGAAAGCCGGACAGTCAGGACATATGCTTTGTTCCGGACGGAGATTATGCGGGATTTCTTGAAAACAGGATGGGTGTTGAATCCACTCAGGGCAACTTTGTTGATGTGGACGGAAATGTAATAGGCCGCCATCAGGGAATCATCCATTACACTGTGGGACAGCGCAAGGGGCTGGGCGTTGCTCTTGGGAAGCCCGCATACGTTGTAAGCAAGGATATAGCTTTAAATACAGTAACTCTTGGCGGCAACGAGGACCTGTACAAGGACAGGCTGACAGCAGGAGATTTAAATATGATTGCGGTTGAAAAAATAACCGCTCCCATGAATGCCATGGTTAAAACAAGATACAGCCAGAAGGAAACAGAGGCTGTGCTGCACCCCATTGATGATGACAGGATTTTAGTGGAGCTCAAAAGCAAGCAGAGAGCAATAACACCCGGTCAGGCTGTTGTTTTTTATGACGGTGATATTGTAATAGGTGGTGGAACCATTATTTAATGCGTTTATATTTGTGATGTGTGGGTATCATTAGCATATAATACTTTTTGGAGGAACTATGATACGTAATGTCAAAAAAACGATTATGGGCAGCAGAGCGGTTGACGGCGCAGGTGTAAGGCTTGTAAGAGTTATAGGATACAAGGATGTGAAGGACTTTGATCCGTTTCTTATGCTGGATGCATTTGATTCCGAAAATCCGGACGACTATATAAAGGGCTTTCCGTGGCATCC
>DAMAEI010000008.1:24450-28630 GCA_031997345.1 Sedimentibacter sp.
CCTCACAGAGGAATTGAAACAGTGACATATCTGATTAGGGGTAATATTGAGCACGGAGACAGTCTGGGCAATAAGGGAAGCATTCTTGACGGCAGCTGCCAGTGGATGACCGCCGGAAGCGGAATAATGCACCAGGAAATGCCCAAGGCCTCAGAAAGAATGCTGGGAACGCAGCTTTGGCTGAATATGCCTGCAGCAAACAAGATGGCGGAGCCTAAGTATCGCGATATAACAAATGAAATGGTTCCAGAAATAGATGAGGGAAACAGTATCGTAAGAGTTATTTCCGGTGAATACAAGGGAATGTCAAGCACTGTATACGGCGATTATGTGAAAATGCTCTATCTTGACGTGAGAATGGATAAAGGATCTCAGTGGAAGCTGAAGGTTGACCCGGAGGACACGGTGTTTATCTATATAGTGCAGGGAGAAGGATTCTTCGGTGAATCAGTTGAAAAGTTTGAAAGCAGAAGAGCATTGCTTTTTGGCGAAGGAGATGAGATTTCAGTCAGGACGGATGATAGTGAAATCAGATTCTTCCTGCATGCTGCCAAGCCTCTCAAGGAGCCTGTGGCATGGGGAGGACCTATTGTGATGAATACGAAAGAAGAGCTTGACCACGCTTTTAAAGAGCTGAGTGATGGAACATTTATCAAGCACAATTAACAGGAAAATAAAACAGGCTGCGGAAATTCCGCGGCCTGTTTGCATAAATTCTATTCTGGTGAGAATTGGTCTTTGCCAACTCCGCAAAGAGGGCATACCCAATCTTCCGGCAGATCATCAAATGAAGTTCCGGGAGCTATTCCGTTATCAGGATCTCCTTCAGCCGGATCATATACATAACCACATGCGTCACAAACGTATTTCTGCATAATTTTCCTCCTTTTATATGTACTTACTAATATTGTAACGTAATATGAACAAATGTCAACAAAAAGGTATTATGCAGAAGCAGAATAAATTTATAGACACATGTAATTATTATCTATATAATAGTATAAACTAATTCAGTGAGGAAGACATGGCAATAAACAAGGTAGTAAAAGCAGCGTTAAAAGCAATATCCTACAATGACATAGATATAAAGAAAAACTATCTTTTGCACAGGAATTTTGTAAATCTGGCTCACAGAGGATATCCGAGAGCTGTTGCAAATGCCTGGGATTGCATGGTTGACGCCGGCGGTCACAGCATTCCCATACGAATATTTTCTCCTGACGAAGGAACAGACCATCCCGTACTGATATTTTTTCACGGCGGAGGCTGGGTTACGGGAAACATAGACAGCTACAGCAAGGTATGTGCCAACATGGCAAGAATGACAGGTCACAAGGTGGTTTCCGTTGATTACAGATTAGCGCCGGAGCATCCTTTTCCGGCAGGGCTGGAAGACTGCTACAAGGTGGCAAAGCTGTTTATTAACAACAGTGCTATAAACAGCAGAGAGGTTGCTATAATCGGCGACAGCGCCGGAGGAAATTTAGCTGCGGCATTGTCTCTGCTGGCAAGGGATAGCAAAGAATTTCATGTAAAAAAGCAAATATTGATTTATCCGGCAACCTACAACGACCATAGCGACACATCGCCCTTTAAGTCTGTGCAGGATAACGGAACAGAATACCTTCTCACCTCAAAAAGAATCCGTGACTATATGGACTTGTACATGAGCGGTGAGGGGGATGTGCACAACCCTTATTTTGCCCCCATGCTTGCGGAGGATCTCACCGATCAGCCTGATACTCTGGTTATCACGGCTGAGTTCTGCCCGCTGAGAGATGAGGGTGAGCATTACGGAAAAAGACTGAGAGCAGCAGGCAATAACGTAGAGATATTCAGGGTCAAGGATGCGCTTCACGGATTTTTTACGCTTCCGCCCGCGTTTCCTCAGGTAAAATTAAGCTATGAAGTGATTAACAGCTTTCTTGGCGTCAGAGGTGAAGTAATTGAATAATAAAAAGGTTTCCGAATGGAACAGGCTGGACAATGCGGCAAAGATATTTCCTCCAAACAGCAAAAACAGCGATACGAAGGTATTCCGGTTTGCATGCGAGCTGTATGAAAATGTTGATAAAAATGTGCTGCAAAATGCCCTCAATGTTACCGTAGAGGCATTTCCCATATATAAATCAGTCATAAAGAGCGGGCTTTTCTGGTATTACTTTGAGCAAAGCCATTTCAAGCCGGAGGTAATGGAGGAAAATCTTCCGCCATGCACAACTCTTTATGACAAGAATAATAAAACACTGCTTTTCAGAGTTATGTATTATAAAAAAAGAATAAGCTTTGAGGTATATCATGCTCTGTCCGACGGAGCGGGAGCTCTTCAGTTTTTTAAAACATTGGTTTTTCACTATATTACCATGAAGCATGAATACAAGTTCAGAGATAAGGTTCCCGTACTTGATATTGAGACCTCCAGAACTCAGAAAATGGATGACAGCTTTCAGAAGTATTATTCTAAGGCAAAGACAGAGGTAAAAAAGAAAAAATACAAGGCATACCGCCTCAGAGGGCCTAAAATTCTTGAATACAGAATAAGTGTAATCGAAGGAGTGATTCCTGCTGATTCAATATTGGCAAAGGTTAAGGAATACAGGACGTCTCTGACTATTTTCATGGCTGCGGTGCTGATGTGTGCAATACATGAAGAAATGTCTGTGAGGATGAAGAAGAGGCCCGTGGTTTTAAGCATTCCGGTGAACCTGAGAAATTATTACCGTTCACAGACAGCACGCAACTTTTTCGGTGTTATAAATGTAGGATACAACTTCTCAACAGACAGCAACGATCTGGAAGATGTTATTGAAGGTCTGAAACGAAGCTTCAAGGAAAATTTAACGCCGGAACATCTGGCAAAGAGGATAAACATGCTTGCGACACTTGAGCACAACTATCTGCTCAGGGCAATAAAAGACATTGCTCTTAAAATAGCCAATAGTATAGTGGACAGAAGCTACACATCCACTCTGTCAAACGTGGGTATAATTAATATGCCGGAGGATATAAAGCCGTTTATTTCATCCTTTGATATATTTGTCAGCACAAACAAGCTTCAGGCATGTGCGTGCTCCTATGACAACAAGCTCAGGGTAAGTTTCACATCCGCCTTCGTAAGCACGGAAATTCAAAGACGGTTCTTTAAAACACTGACGGATATGGGGATTCCTGTAACTGTTGAATCAAATATAGTCAACGAAGAATAGAGGTTTTTTATGAAATATTGTAATAACTGCAGGGTTGATGTTGTTGGAAACAGAAAAACCTGCCCGCTGTGCCAGGAGAATCTTAAGGGAGATAAGCCACAGGATGAGGTGTTTCCAAAGATTTCGTTTGTATATAGAGAGCACAGTTTGTTCCTCAAAATAATGCTGTTAGTGTCCATTGTAATAGCTACTGTTTCAACGGCTGTGAACATACTTCTGCCGCAGGGCGGCGCATGGTCTTTCTTTGTGCTGGGAGGTCTGGGCTCGGTTTGGGCAAGCATGATATCAGCTGTAAACAAGCGGAACAACATTCCTAAAAATATAGTTTACCAGGTCATGATTATTTCTGTAATAGCGGTAATATGGGACTTGCTGACAGGGTGGAAGGGATGGTCAATCACATATGTCATACCGTTCATATGCTTCTTTGCCATGATATCCATGTCAATAATTTCAAAGATAAGAAAGATGCATGTGGAGGATTTCATTCTATACATAATAATCGACGGTCTTTTTGGATTGGTGCAGATAATATTTATTTTTACGGGAGGGCTTACAGCGCTGTATCCATCCCTCATATGCATAGCAGCAAGTATAATATCGCTGTCTGCCATACTGATATTCGAAGACAGACTGCTGATTGCGGAAATAAGAAGAAGACTGCACTGGTAGAAAGGGAGTTTGACAATTCTGTTTCGTCATTGATTTGACACTAACAAATGAGAAGGTGAATTATAGTGGTTGTTATATCGGTTAAAGAACATCCGCAATATAAAAATACTGCAATACAATACATACAGGATAAATGGGCGAATGAGAACAGCATGATGGTATATGAAGATTGTATATCCAATTGCATAACATCAGATAGCAGTCTGCCTCAGTGGTATCTGTTGATTGACGGAAAACAGATTATCGGATGTGCGGGTCTTATTACTAATGATTTTATCAGCAGGATGGACCTGTATCCCTGG
>DAMAEI010000008.1:28640-40986 GCA_031997345.1 Sedimentibacter sp.
CCCTGGGTGTGTGCTCTGTATATAGAGGAATCATACCGCGGCAGCGGCTATGGCTCATTGTTGCTGGACAAGGCAAAACAGGATGCAAAAAAATCTGGATTTTTCAGCCTATATCTTTGCACAGACCATATCGGGTACTATGAAAAATGTAATTTCAGATATATAGGCACAGGTTACCACCCATGGGGAGAAAAATCCCGCATCTATGCTGCGGATTTATGATCATTCAGCGGAATTTGGGTCTGAAGTCCATGATTGATTCAGGTCAGAGCCTGAAAATGCCACCCTTTGATTGTTGGATTTGTGTAGATACATGTCTTCATCCGGATAGTAGCAGGTGTCTTCTTTTTCAATCGTGCCCGCATCTAAAATTGTCAGAACTTCGTTTCCGGAATTATAGAATGTGTGAGCAATATTCTGACCGGATGGTTTTGCTATGAAATCACCCGTACTGACAGTGCGCTCGACACCGTTCAGCCGCAAAGTTCCCGAGCCGGAAAGTACTAAAAAAAACTCTTCCTGCTGCGAGTGGCTGTGATATTTTGTACTGTACGCATTTGCGGGAACATAGTCAATATTTACATATATTTTTTGGCTACCGGCTGATTCTCCCAGTGACTTTGTAATTAATCCGGCAGCATCTCTCCAGATATAGTTTTCGGATAAGCTTTCAATATTATTTACTTTCATCAGATAATCTCCTTTTAGGATATTTGTATTGCATGGAATTCTTTAATTACAAAAATAATATCACAAATTCAGGTCAAACACCATTAATAATTAAGCAAGTATGTTTATATGAAAACAGCCCGTTGTAAAATTAATTCTGCTTTCGGTAAAGGATTTTATAATTTTTAGAATAGCACAATATTAATATATGATATCAAGGAGATGAGAATATTGGACAATAAAAATTTAGAGCTGGCAATACAATTGCATCACGAGCTGCATGAGCACCCTGAGCTTTCTAAATTAGACGTCTAATAAATGATAGAACAAAATAATGAATCACGCTTATATAAAAAATGAAGGAGGATAAAATGAAAACAAGAGATATTGCTATAATTCTAATGTTAACGCTGCTTTTAACGTTTATGCCTGCAGGTATGCATCAGGTGTACGGCGCCGAATTTGTGAAGGGGCAGTCGCTTATAGCGGAGAATCAGGAAGAAGCAAGCAGAGGCTTAAGCTTTCCGGGGCTGGATATCAAATGGCTTGATTTAAAGGGAGACCATATTCAATCATATGGTATACCGGAGGATTTCAGTGAAGGAGTATTTTCACTTCGCATGCAGGATGGAACACTGTGCTTTGATACATCCGGAAAAATAATAACATACGGCAATTACAACGGAGTTTACGGATTTTCCGACGGTGTGGCAAAGGTATACAAATATCTGCCCAGAGATCCGAATTATACGGGAAGAATCCTTCTGCCTCCGGGACGGATTGAGGGTTTTATCGACAGAGAAGGAAATGAAATAATTCCGTTGGGAAAATTCAACAATATGGGTGATAAATTCAGCGAAGGTCTTGCTGTAATCGGTGGCTATGAAGAGAAAAAGGGATTTATAGATAAAAGCGGAGAAATTGTAATTTTACAGGAATACAAAGATGCAAGAAACTTTTCCGAGGGGCTTGCAGCTGTGCAAAGTGCCGAAACTGGGCTGTGGGGATACATCGACAAAGAGGGAAGACAAATAATTCCGATGATATATGAAGCAGCAGCACCATTCAATGAAGGTGTGGCATATGCTGTAAAGTATGGCATGGCAGGCTACATTGGCAAGGATGGAGCAACAGTTGTTGATTTTAAGTTTACTCCGGAAGATAACCAATTTATGGACACCAGCTTTTACGGCGGTCTTGCGGTTGCCCGCGACAGCTCCGGTAAGTACGGATATATAAGTATGGACGGCAGCTTCGCCATACCGGCAATATACAAGGAAGCCAACCCATTCATAGAAGATGCGGCATTCGTTGTTTCCGAAAACCAGAACTATACAAACGGCTACGGTTCAAGCTTTTTAATTAACAGAGACGGTGAGAGACTTACTCCCATGTGGCAGTACGGTAGATATGCAGGAGACCACATGAATGAAGGGCTTATGAGGGCTATTTCATCATACGGACCAATAGGTAATCAATATATCGTGATGCTAAACAAATACGGAGCCGAAGTTATACCGTCATCTCTTCATATAGAGCGTCTCAGCATGTTCAATGAGGGCTATGCACTGATGATTGCCCACAATAATGGAGAATCAGCGGTAGGGCTGGTAAAGTTACCGGAAAATATTGAAAAGTACCAAGCAGGAAGGTTAATACGAGTATTCATAGACGGCAAGCTTCTGGACTTCACAGACACGGACCCAATAATTGAAAACTCAAGAACATTGGTTCCCATGAGAGCTGTATTTGAAGCACTTGGTGCAGAAATCACCTGGGATCAGGAAAGCATGACTGTTCACGCAAAGAAGGGTGAAACCACTGTGTCACTCAAGATAGATGACAACACAGGCTATATAAACAATAGCTTGGTTAAGCTTGACACCCCTGCAAAAATTAAAAACTCAAGGACAATAGTCCCAATCAGATTCATCGCAGAAAGCTTCAATGCAGATGTTGACTGGGATGCCAGTATGCAAGCAGTAATTATAACTACAAAATGATGACTAAAAGATACAAAAAATGAATGTTCAGTATAGACTTTAGATCAACTCCTTTATTTGTCAAGGGGAATGACAGAAAGGTTTTTATCAGGGTAGTCTACAAGCATTCGTTCCTTGTATAGCAGTTCATAAAGCATTTGCTTTGTAAAGCTTTTTACTCGTGACTGCAACGTGAGCTCTGCGTTTTTTCCGCATGAATCAATAGGGTCGTACTGAATACATCCTGTTTGGCGTATAAAATCAAGAACACCCTGCTTGCCGATAAATTTGTGTTCGCCAAGCAGCCCGTGTTTAATAAGTATAAAATTTCTTGCCTGCTGGTTAGTTAAAGTAATCATTATCATCTCCGTAATTATATTACCACCAAATACCATTTGATATATGTTAACATTTTAAGCTGCTTGTGTCCATAAGCCATAATATATTCTTCATATTTGTCATGTTTGATTATTAAGCCAATTTAAGCTGTAACATGAAAGGTGGTATGGTAATGAGAAAAAAATCAAAAGTATGTACTTATTATTATTTTTTACGATGATAATTATTATATATATTGCAGTAAGCTACTTTACATCAATCTTGAGAAACAATATTTTGAATACTTTTCTCGGATCTATAATAACATTATCTATAATGCTGTTTATATAAAAATCATTGTATTTTGCTTCATTTAGTTGAATTTATTGGCGAACAGAGATAAAATAAATAAACAAGTATTCGATAATATACTGGTATTATGAGGAGTGGTGACAAAGATTTTTAATATCATAAAAAAATGTTGTGAATTAAGTAAAAAGGATGGCTTCTTATCAAGCAAACTTAAAGCTATGAAGAGTGATTACAGTGTTTTAGACTTGAATGATTTTTCTACTTATTGGATATATTGAGGAATTCAGATTTATTAACTGAAGCTGATATAGGACATTACACAGGTAATTTTCAAGAAATTTGCACAAATTTTTACACATATTTTGATTATTCTAAGGATATGGCAAATAGAGTTCAATGGGAGGTTTTAACTGCTATAATTATTATAAATATATAATTTATAACGAGGAGAAACAAAATGAAAAGAATAATATTAACCTTATTAAGTTTTATCGTGTTATTTAGTTTTTTGCCATTTTCTCGATGTATGGCCGATGATAGTGTAATTGTAACATTACCTACTTTCGATGTTAGTTTGAATGGGCAACATACTACATCAGCATATCGTAAATATCCACTTATAGTATATAAAAATATAACATATTTTCCCATGACGTATTATGATGCCAGATTACTCGGTTTATCAACAAAATGGAATAAAGTAGACGGACTGGCTGTGAATAAAAATGAAGACTATTTTTATGAGTATGTTAATGAACTTAATGCTGATAAAAATGCAAATAAGCAAACAGCAAAAATAATAACAAGTAAAATAAAAGTAAATGGAAAAGAAATAGATAATACAAAAGAACCATATCCCTTATTACTGTTTCGAGATGTAACCTATTTTCCTTTAACCTGGCGTTTTGCGGTTGATGAATTTGGTTGGCAATATAGTTTTGATAAGACAAATGGGCTCATTATTTCTAATGATAATGTAATAATGAAGAATCCAAATACTTACAACTGGATAGTCAACGATTATGCAGGTGGAGCCGGATCGATGTCAGGAACAGATAATATAAGGTTTCCTATACGTGCATTAGTTAATCATTTGGAAATATCACTAGGAAATACCACACCTGAAGAAATACAAAAAATAACAGATTTAGAAGTCGCTAGTTTATCAATGTACAACAAAAGTTCAGAAGATGTAACAATAAAAGAATCAGATCAATGGCAGTATCATATTTATAAAATTATAAATAATAAGGAAGAATTGGTTTATAAAAAGATATTTCCATTTTATTATGGAGATATCAAAGCCTTTCAGTTTGCTTATTGCGAAATAGATATCCCATTTTGGGGAAAAAATATAAACGTTGGAAGTTATATAATCAGGTATATTCACCCTAAAAATCTTGAATTTACCGATAAGGGCTCAGAACAATTATATTCTGTTCCAATAGAGGCTCCTCCACGTTCTTATGATTTTTACTTAGAGAATACTGTAACAGTAAACAAATAAAAGAAGGTCTTAGCTTATAAACTGTCTAACTTTTTGGGGAAGTTCATAAAGCTAAGACTTTTTTATTTTAATAATTAGGCAGTTCTAACTCCTACTACGTAAGGAGTTGATGCCATTGCAGTGATAACCATTGAGAAAGTTACGTTGGTAGTTGTATTTGCAGGAACAACTTGTTCTAATACATCAACAAATTTAAAAGCAGTTACTTTTGAAGTGTATTTAACTGTAGTACCAGCATAATTTACAAAAGGATACGAACCGCCTCCTATAGATCCGATAAATATTCGGTAAGTTTTAGAAGTACTACTACTGTTTTTTATAGGAACAGTTACACTAAATTGTTGACCATATGCACCCTGAAGTTTTCCACTAGTAGAACCACTTGGATCTGTTATTGTGCTACAATCATTGCCTAAAAAGGTATCTGAAGACGCACCAAGGGTAATACCTATTCCATTTGTATCTAATGGAGTTATTGACGGGCATGTTACGGTTGTATAAAAACCGGCTCCTTTCCCTCTAGCTCTTAAAGTGGATGTTGGATCAGCAGTAGCAAAAGCTGAGCCTCCGCCAGAATTACTAGTGTAAACTAAATCCCATAATGTAACTGGAGCCGGTGTGGTTGTTCCATTTTTCACAACAGTAATTCTTGCTACAATGCCAAAACAATATCCATTTGGAATATCTCTTAAGAAGAGATTTCCGTAACTATTACTACTTACAGTTAATGATGAGCTAGTTCCACTATAATAGCTTGCCCAAGCATCTGCGTCTGACCCCCAGTTATTGTTTAAAGTTAATCCTTGATTGGTTATATTAATCTTTATATCATAATTATTTGGATTATATACCAAAATGCAATTTTTTATTGTCGAACCTACTCCATTTTCATGCCAAGTATAAATTTGGCCAGTTCCCTGAAGATTTGTTACTTTGTTTAAAAAACAACCAGCATCTGCTAAATCAGTTGAATCCAATGTTTCTGGACTATTAGAGTAAAAGAAAAATTCATTTGTGTTTAAGCCGGCACTTCCACCACTGGTTAATATTTGTGGAGACCTACTTACTCCAGTTTGCCCTGTTAATAATGTTGCCATAAATAAAACCTCCTTATATTTTTGTATTTGTAAGACATGATGCATCAAGATATACAGCCTAGGTTTTCTTAAAATATATCTGAAGTGAATTTGCCTTACATTGAGTAAAGACAATATTCAAACCTTATTTGTAAACCTATTGAAAAATAATTTTACCTGTTCAAAAAATCCTTTATTTGTGCAACATCATCCTTTATGTCCTCAACTACGTTAAGTTTGTCTGTAAGTGCTGAAATGATATTTTGATAATTCTTCTCTCTCTCTTCCTGCCTAAGGTCCCTTTTCTCCTGTGTTTTTATTATGTAAAATATCAGCACAACACATAGCATTGTCCATATTCCTTGAGTTGCAGCTATTTCAATTATTTTTTCTTCCATCATATCCTCCTGTCCTTATTGGTAATCTAAGTGTTTTCATAGATTTCTTTGATAATGCTTATTCCTCTGTTTTTAGCTCTGTTGACAGCTTGTCTCGAAATATCTAGGCTTTTTGCTATCTCCTGATCTGAAAAGCCATAGATATACTTTAGTACTATTATCTTTTTTTGAAGATTAGTTAAGTATTTAAAGTAACTGCTTTCGAGGTCGGGTAGTTCGTCATAATACGGGATGTCCTTTATAAAGGTATTTTCACCATCTAAATAAATGATTTGAGGTGAGTCTCTTCGAGCCTTTAGCAAATTTATGCACGTATTTGTGAAAAATTTATTAATATAATTCACTATTGCTCCGTCATTTTTTGAAATCATTCTATCTAAGTCAGTATTTTTTATGAATTCTAAAAATTTTATTGTAATATCGGTCTCTGAAGTTTCATAGTGCAGGCTTCTACCACATTTCTTTATTTTAGGCAGGAACATATTATAAATCATTAATACCGCCTCTTCATCTCCTGTTTGAGCAGCTTTAAAAACTGAGAATAAACTCATTTTATTTCCTCCTTGTAAAAATTTGCTTGAATATTAAGGACAAGTCAGAAAGTGGATTTGTAAACCTGTCCTAAAAATTTTCACAAGGGGGAAAATATTAATTTTTTGCATTAAAAAAGACGCATTGCAAGGCTATGCCAATCCAGCATTAAGCCACAATACGTCTCGTTTATTGTTGTGTATAAGATATTGTCATGTACATTGTATTACCTCGGCTTAATTGCATAAGTAGGAAAAGCCAATTGTAATAAAATAATGAAAATTGATTTGTTAAATTTGCTTCTAATCATAATTTGTGTTCTTCCTTATTAACAAAAATTAAATATAATAATTAAACTGGTAAAAAACTATAAAAGCTGCTCTTTATTTTAGGAGTTAATAATATTAAAGGGGGAGCATTGAAATGATCTAGAGTATTTTGATAGGCATGTAACAAGTAGGACATACAAACAAAGACTTAATATATTCCACAAAATAACTGATTATTATAAATTCCCCCCTGTTTCTATATTAATTTTAGCGGCTTTTTTGATGTAATGCAATATGATGGTGACAAACAACAAAGTTTGTTATACGAATAACATTCGTGGACAAATTCCGACAATATTACAAATATATTTAGAATTAATGTATTTTTGTAGAAAAACACTTCAGATGAAACTTTTTATATTGGTATAACGTCTAATAAACTAAGGAAGGGAATTAGTTATTGTAGACATATTGTGAGACATTAAAGTACGAAACATGCATTAATTTTTCGTTTATTAATGAATTTCAAGGGGGAAATAATATGAGATACAGATTCTTGTTATGTGATGATAGTGAAGAACACTTGTATATTTTGGAGGAATATATTAAGAAGTTATTTGTAGATAAGAATGTATCATACACATGTCATAAGACAACATCTGGCACGGAGGCTTTTGAAATGTACATGAAACAGAAATATGATGTGGTTTTTATGGACATAATCATGCCGGAAATCAGCGGATTTGAGGTTTCAAAGAAAATATTTGAAATCGACTCAGATGCCGTAATAGTATATGTTACATCATATATGGACTATGCGGTTAAGGCCTTTGAGCAATTTGCATTTCACTATTTAATTAAGCCAATAACTGAAGAAAAACTTAGTTTGGTGTTGGAAAAGGCATTTCAGAAAATTGAAAAGGATACTTTGTATAAGAATGAAAAGAGTTTTTTTATTATAAGGAAGAACAGCAAAGAAATAAAAGTTATGAATGATGATGTTCTTTTTTTTGAAAAAGTAAATAATTACATCCATATTAATATGGAAAATCATAAAGATGAAAAAATACGCATGACTTTGAAAGAACTTGAGGATGTTATTGATATGGAAAAATACTTAAGATGCCACAATGGTTTCATAGTTAATATATCAAAGATTAAATCTATATCAACAAAAGAAATAGAACTGTTGAACACGGATATAAAGATACCTGTCGGTCGTGGATACAAAAATGAAATTGTGTGTTTTTTTGAAAAGGCAAAAGGTAAGATAAAGAGGTTGTTTATATAAGAAATCATGCTTTTTGCTTAAAGCGAATTGTATAACAGATTATAATATGATAAAATTGTTATGATTTGAGGTGTGCCTATGAAACTTCAAAATACATGAGTAAATACACCGGCAAGTGTTACAGTACTCAGTTTTTATGGTGTATTGATATCTTTCATAAATTTTAAAATAAAAAATTAATTATATGTGGAGCTATAATGAAGATAAGGTTACCAGTGTATATAAAAATAGGACTATCCGTTTTATGCTTAGTTGGAATATATGGAATTATCAGTAGGTTCAGTGTTCAAAGTCAGAGAGGTTTACATGTAGAATATGGTCTTGTAGGTGGAAAAGAAGCTTGGTATAATAAAAGTATTTTTGATGGGTTAAGCACAATTGCCACAAACCCTGAGTACGGGACATTTGTTTTTAAGCGAAATGGAGAATTTGTATACTTTCCAGAAGAACAAGATATTTTGAATGATAGAACTTCGAGGCTCTTCCGTTATGATGGCATTTGGTATAAAGATGGTAAATTAAGGTTAGCAGTAACCAGAGAATATAAAAGCAGAGAGACTTTTAAAGAAAACCTTTTATACAAAATTTATTATTTAGATATGTCACATATATGGTCGGATAAAATGGATTTTAATGAAAATTTGAAAATAAATGACCATGAATTTATTTTAATAAATAATTATATGACAAGAAGCAGCAGTCAAAAATTGCGTATTGATGATGAAATTATTGAAGAATTTTTAAAAGAAAAATAAGATCTCGATACTGTGTATTTTTAGTATTTAGGTTCATCGGCCTACAATATATTAGTATAAAAACACCACTTGTATTTGATAAAAATATTATATCAAATACAAGTGATGATACTCAATTTTTTAATGCTGCTGATTGTTGGGAGGAATTGATTTTGTATCAAGCATAGGTGCTTAGATTGAACCAAATCCAATATCATTTACATATCCATTGACTGTAGGAGAACTGCTGTTTCCAGAATATGAATATGATGGAGTTCCAGTATCAAATAAACTTCGAACCCCTACAGAATTACTGAGTGTTAATGGGGTAGTTACAGAAGAAACTGCTGTCATGTCCGTGTTTTTGAAAGTTGCCTCTGTAAATGATGCTCCGGTAGGAACAATAACCTGAGTTTCTCCGGCTCGTTCGGGATTAATTGCAATGCACATTTCTCGAACAAATTTGCAGCCCTTTTTAAGCTCATTATAAGCTGTCTGAGGAATCGGAGCAATCATTGTAGCTGATCCGCCACCATTAATAAAACAATTGATAGATACTCCTTGTGCAGTGATTATAGTTTGCAGTGTAATGGTTTTGCCTAATGATACAAAGCTTGAAACATCTTGTTCTTTCCACACACCTGTATTACCCAGCGGTCCATAGAAAATCCAGAACCTCCCATCTTTATACATTAGCCCAGAATCAAATCCATATGAATCTCTGTAAAATCCATGTATAAACTCTGGGAAAGCTCCGTGAATACCAGGAGTTGTATTTGCCCGATACGTTGCAGAACTTGGAAGAGTCAAAACTGATGTAGCCTTAAAAATGTTGCTGTTTGCAGAATTAGTGGTTCTTTGAATAATGTGTACTCCACCCATAATAAAATCTCCTTTTTAATTTTGTATTTGTAAGACATAAAATATTAAGATATAAAGCCTAGGTTTTCTTAAAATATATCTAAAGTGAAATTACCTTACACTAAGTAAAGACAGCTCTTAAACCCAATTTGTCAACCTGTTGAAAAGTAATTATGTTGAAATTTTTTACACATTTGAAGAAACTAAAAATGGAGTGTATCTATAACCTTACAAAAAGTTTCTTATTAAAGTTTAGGAGCAAACTCATATTGGAAAATTCCATTGAGTTTATACACGCCATAGTTTAAATATTGGACATGTCGTTAAGATGCAACAGTTTTGTATTTGAATTATAAAGAAAAGAGGATACTATGATCAATAAATTCAAGTTAATGTTTATATTTTTAATAATTGTTATATTTCTTGTATCATGCAAAAAAGACTATTCTGGTTATGATATAAAATTGGAGTATTCAAAAATTCCATTTTTAAATGATGTACTTACTGAAATGGAAGAAGAATTGGATATTATTATATTGAAGGAATATTCCCATAATGGATTTAATCAAATATTATATAAAAAGAAGGCAACAGAAGAGAATGGTTCCAATGCTTTGTATTCTGCTATTATTGTAGACGGGAAGATATATGACTTTGGAGAAGTGGATTATAAATTGCAGCAGAGTTCAATAGATAATGACAGGTACAAGGCGTATGAAGTAGATATTAACGAAAATATGGCTTTGTATAAAATATTTGTAGGATACGGAGCTGCATCATTTGCAGATAAATATTTTTGGATAGTTGATAATAGGCCGTATATTTTAACTGAAATTTATGGTAGCCTTGATTATGATTTGGATGGAGACGGACAAGTGGAAACTGTTTCACAGACAGGAACATTGTCCGCATTGTCTATTTATGAATGGGCGAATGACACATTGATGTGCAGCTATTTACCGGATTTAATTGATAATTATTACGGGGGACACTATAATGAAGCAGAAAATGAGATCAGACTTGTAAGGTTAATAGACGGTAAGGTCTCTGAAGAGGAAAGATACAAATATGTGGACCGGACGTTGCATAGGGTAAAATAGTAAGATACTAAAATTATATATGGAGAATATCAATGAAAAAGAATTTCAGAGATGTATTGTTTATAGTTGTATTGATATTTTTGTTTGCTATAAAATTTTTATTAAAAGAACCTGTTCAAAACGATGAAATTAAGTTGTCAGAGGAGTTTGTTGAATATGGAAAGTATGATGAATTGCGTAATTCTGTACCTTCGGGTGGATGGGAATATGATACGGTCATCGGTGGGATGCAGGTTAATGAAACTAATATAATTCGAAGAAAGAATTATTTTGAAATAAATACGTCCATTCCGGAAAATAACCAGAAGGTTTTCATATACTCAACGGAAACTGATGACGACCTTTATTTTAACAATCTGACTTTAGAAACAAATAAAAAGAAGGTCATAACAAGCATAGGAATATATACGAAATATGATAACAATAGAATACACCTTGAAGATTTAAACAGAGACGGCAGAAAGGAAATATGTCTCATTACCGACCAAGGTGGAGGGACGGGTCTTCATATATTGAGACTATTTGTATTTGATTCAGAAAGCCTGGAGGAATACAAAATTGAGGATCCAATCAGTTATGTTGAATCCCTTTACACATTTGAAGAAACTGAAGATGGAATCCACCTGAAGGTTGAAGGTAAAGACTATTACGCATCCTATGATGCAGTTGAGAAAAGTTATAGGGATGGCGGAATAAATTCTCTTCAAAACGTAGGTAACTATGAAAGTGTCTACATTCAGGATGGAATGGTAAGATCGACAATACTCAGGTATTATGGAGTGTTCAATGTTTTCTACGAGTTTGAAGATAATATGTTTAAGATAGAAAGATATGAGGTTACATTTTAGGGGAGTTAAAAGATAAGTTAATCTTTGTGTTTTATTTTTAATTTAATTTATATAAATTTCGAAGTTTGGTAATTGGATCGTTATACTCAAAAGTATAATCATCAATCCATTTAGGCGAAAATTCATTAGCAATAGAGAGACCGCTTCAAGTTTTGTGTTTACACAAAACTTGAAGCGGTCTCTAATATCTATTATATTTGTTTCTGTTTTCCATGTGTAACTATTGCCACTGCCTGATACCAACTTACCTATATTTTATGGTTAATCATTCATTCTACAGCAAATGTATCTCATTTCTTCTGCATAGTTCCTTCATGTCCTCGTGCCATACGGAGGCCTGAACCTCGCCTATGTGGGCTTTTTGCAGGAAGTACATGCACATTCTGGACTGTCCTATACCACCGCCTATGGTGAAGGGAACCCTTTCATTGATTACATCCTGGTGGAAGG
>DAMAEI010000008.1:40996-48994 GCA_031997345.1 Sedimentibacter sp.
TCTTCGAGCTGACCGAGCAATGCATCCTTGTCAACTCTAATGCCCATTGATGAAAGCTCAAGGGCGATGTCCAGTGTAGAGAAGTAAAACAGTATGTCTCCGTTTAAGAACCAGTCGTCATAGTCTGCGGCGCGTCCATCGTGGATTGTGCCGTCGGAAAGCTTGCAGCCTACTTCCATGAGAAATACGGCTTTTTTTTCTTTGGTTATAAGATATTCTCTTTCCTTCGGTGTTCTGTCAGGATAAAGCTGAAGCAGCTCCTCTGTTGTCAGAAAGTGAATTTCTTCGGGAAGCTCATTTCTTAAAAATGGATATAGGCTTCTCAGGTGCATCTCCGTTGACTTAAATGCACTGTATATCTGACGCACAATATGTTTGAGAGTATCCTTTGTGCGGTCTTCTTTCTTTATTATTTTTTCCCAGTCCCACTGGTCAACATAAATAGAATGTATGTTATCCAAATCCTCATCTCTTCGGATTGCGTTCATGTCTGTGTATAGACCGGTATAGGTATCAAAGCGGTAGCTGCCCAGGGCCATCCTCTTCCATTTAGCCAGTGACTGTACTATTTCAACATCGTACTTCGTTTCAAGCATGTCGAATCGTACAGCTCTTTCAAAGCCGTTCAAATCGTCGTTCAATCCTGATTCGGGTCTTACCATCAGCGGGGCGGATACCCTTATGAGGGATAGGTTTTTCGCCAGCTCTGATTCAAAAAAGTCCTTTATTTTCTTTATTGCAATTTGTGTTTCCAGAAGTGAAAGCTTACTTGTATAGTGTTCCGGAATAATGAGTTTTTCTATTGACATATGTACCTCCGATTATTGAGTTGATGTTTTCAGTTTTCTTGTAACAAATGTAAGTGCGGTCAGGCAGCATGCTATAGATACCGGTGCCGCGTAAAATGCCGTGTATGTTCCAAGCCAGTCATTAAGTGTACCCATAAGTGCAAATATGATGACGAACAGTATATTGCTTATTGTAACAACCAGGCCGATTGCCATGGATGCATTTTGCTTAAAAGCTGAATTTATTATTACCATCATTGTAGGGAACATTATTGATATAAACAGTCCCGATGAAGCCATCAGCATCAGTCCACCGCGTTTCAGCTGAAGTCCGGCGATGAGGCACAGGGCTGCCATGCATAAAAACAGCTTCATTCCTCTTGAATCACCAATTTTGTTGATTACAAACCCGCCCAGCAATCTTCCCAGAGCAAATGTCAGGAAGAATACAGATGCATACTTTGATGCCTCTGCGGGACTCAGTCCGTAGGATCCTCTCATGTAGCTTATAAACCATGTGTTTATTACAGCCTCGGTTACGAGAACGAAGGTGAGTGCAATTACAAACATGTAAATCAGCGGATTTCTGTAGAGCTCCTTTTGTCCGAAGGCCCCGTCGCTTTTAAGGTGCACATCCGGAGTCTTGATTGTGGTGGACAGTATTATAGAAGCAATGAAGAATATTCCCAGGTACATGTAAATCGTCCTCCATGGCATCCCTGCTGACAGCAGCTGACCATATGCTCTTTGTCCCGCAAAGCTTCCCAATCCGTACATGAAATGTGTCACATTCATCAATATGGATTCAAAACCCAGGGAAAGAACCGGAACCATGGAATCTACGGCAATTGATAAAAGGGAACGTCCAATTCCGAATATTAAAAAGAAGAGTCCCAGCATAAATAAATTTGACGTAAATGGCGCTATCAATACTGCTGCCGTGGATATTGCGGAGCCTATTATGTATACGGTTTTATGGCCATATTTTTCACAGAAATGTCCTCCGAAAAAGCTGCCTGCTATACAGCCCATAGTGTTAAGGCTTAAAATCATGCTTATGGCAGAGTTGTTAATTTTAAATTCATCTATGAAAAAAGGGATGAAATTTCCTCTTGAGCTTTCAAAAAGAGCCATTGTAAAATACAGATAAAACAGCGTGAATATTAATAATAATTTATTTCCTCTTTTTATGTCAGCTCCTCCTTTCGCCCATAAAATCAATAATCTTAATACTATCACAAAAAAAATATATAGTAAAGCAAAATAAGTTGACTAATTCGGTGCGTAAATATAGAATTAAATTCAGAAAAATTAAGGAGAATGAAATGTTCAAGCAGACAAGATATGACTCTGAAAGATTGTATTTACGAATATTGAAGCCTCGCCACGGGCAGGAGGTTTTAGAATATTATAAAAGGAACCAGAGCTTTCTGGCAGAATGGGAGCCGGCGCAGCCGAGGGATTTTTACACACTTTCCTATCATAAGAGGAAGCTAAACAATGAGTACAACATGTTTAAAGACAATTCTCTTGTTAGGTTCTGGATATTTAAGAAGGAAGATAACAAAATAATTGGCAATGTGTGCTATTCAAATATAGTAATGGGAAATTTCAAATCCTGTTTTTTGGGATATAAGCTGGACAAGGATGAAATAAATAAGGGGTACATGACTGAGGCTATAAAAAGAACTGTGGAAATAATGTTTGAGGATTTTGGTCTTCACAGAATAGAAGCCAATGTTATACCGAGGAATGCAAGGTCTCTCAAGGTAATGGAAAAGCTGAAATTTGAGCAGGAGGGCTTTTCAAAAAGGTATCTGGAGATAAACGGCAGGTGGGAGGACCACATTCATTTTGCCGTTTACAATGATGAAATGTAATGTGGTCTAAATTGTTTCCCATGAATTAAAAATCTTTTTTAAGTAAGAAATAATTGCCGGTATGGCAATGCATACAGATAAAATATCCGATGCGATAAATGAGTACCAGAACAAATCAAGACCGCCGATGCGGGCCAATACATAGGCTGCAGGCAGAAGAATCAGAAGCTGTCTCGCAAATGAAATAACAAGGCTTATTGTTCCCTTTCCGAAGGACTGGAATGCAGAGCTTATTACTATTCCTACGGCGGCGGCTATGAAGCTGATGCTTATGGTTCTCAGAGCTCTGATGCCTATGGACATCATTTCCTCATTGCTGTCAAACAGACGAAGCATAGGCTCTGTGAATATCTGGAAGATAATAGTACCCGATATCATAATCAACGAAGAAATAACAAGGACGGTTTTTAAGGAACTTATTACTCTGTCCTTGTTTTTTGCGCCGAAATTATATCCTACGATGGCTCTGAATGCCTGCATTATTCCAAACACGGGCATAAAAACAAAAGATTGAAGCTTATAATAGATGCCAAGTACAGAAACCGCCGCATCGCTCAAGGATATCAGAATTAAATTAAGTCCGCTGATCATTACTGATGCCAGTGACTGCATGATGATTGCAGGAAATGCGACGGAATACATATCCTTTAAAATTACTCTGTCAAACCTGAAGCCTTTGATTTTTACCTTGACGGCTGTATCCTTTCTGAACATGAAAACTATCATGACAAAGGAGGCAAACTGTCCGATTATAGTTGCCAGTGCCGCACCCTCCACGCCCATGGCAGGAAAGCCGAAGTAACCAAAAATCATAATAGGGTCAAGTATAATATTTGTCACCGCACCAACAAGCTGAGATATCATGGGCATCATTGTATCTCCGGTTGCCTGAAGTATGGAGATTCCCGCGTGGGCAATGAAGTTAAACACAGAGAAAATCAGAATAATCTTGAGATATTTCACGGTCAAGTCCTGCAAAATAAGGTCCTCTGTAAAAAATCCCACAAAGTAATTTGTAAAAAACAACCCTGCGAAAATCATTATAATTGAATATATGAAGCTCATGACAACTCCGTGGCTTGCCGCTTTGTTTGCGTCCTCATAATTTCCTTCTCCAAGGCGTCTCGAAATCAGCGAGGAAATACCTGCACCAGTCCCTACAAACAAAGCCACCAATATCTGCTGAAGAGGAAATGCAAGGGAAACTGCCGTCAGAGCTTCCATTCCGGTCTTTGCAACAAATATGCTGTCCACAATGTTGTACATTGCTTGTATGAACATTGAAAAAATAGGAGGTATTGCCATGGTGACAACAAGCTTTGTCATGGATTCGGAGGCCATCTTATTGGGTCTTAAATCACTCATATAATGCTCCTGTAAATAATAGAATATATACATGGTAATCAATATGAAGAAAAATGTCAATTAATATGTTGAAATGAAAAGGATTTTAATATAGTATGAATATAATAAAACTATACAACAGAGGTGTGAAATGAGATATATAGACTTGAGAAGCGATACGGTTACAATGCCTACGGATGAAATGAGACAGGCCATTGCAAATGCAGAGGTTGGCGATGATGTTTACGGAGATGACCCTACAATAAACAAGCTTGAAAAATTAGCTGCGGAAAAGGTGGGCAAGGAGGCGGCGCTGTTCGTTCCAAGCGGTACCTTCGGAAACCAGCTTGCAATCCTTACCCACACAAGAAGAGGTCAGGAAATAATAGTTGGCGTAAACAACCACATAGTGCTGCATGAGGTAGGAGCATCCGCAGTTATAGCAGGAGTGCAGCTAAGGACTCTTGAAACTGAAAACGGAACTATGAATCCGGCGGATGTGGAAAATGCAATACGTGTGGATGATATTCACGAGCCGGAAACAGGACTAATATGCGTTGAGGAAGCACACGGCTCTGGAGCAGTGGTGCCGCTGAGCGCGCTGAAGGAAATAAAGAAAATAGGGGAAAAACACGGCATACCTGTTCATATGGACGGAGCGAGAATTTTCAATGCAGCAGTTTCATTGAGCGTTGACGTAAAAGAAGTGGCAGCGTGCTGCGACACGCTTATGTTCTGTCTGTCAAAGGGACTGGCGGCTCCGGCAGGTTCAATGGTTGCAGGAAGCAAGGCGTTCATAGACAGGGCGAGAAAATACAGGAAGCTTATGGGCGGCGGAATGAGACAGGTAGGTCTGCTTGCCGCGGCAGGAATAATAGCACTGGAAAAAATGACCGAGAGACTGGCAGAAGACCATGAAAATGCGAAATACATGGCAGAGAGACTCTCAGAAATCCCAGGAGTTGAAGTTATAAAGGATAGACTGGATATAGACATGGTATTCTTTAAAATGGGAGAGGATGTAATTTCGGAAAAAACCCTGATTGACAGTCTCTATGAGAAAAATATAAAAGTAAACGGCTCTGAAGCAGGAGAATACAGATTTGTTGCCCACATAGGAGTATCAAAGGAAGACATCGACTATGTAATTAACTGCATGAAGGAGCTTGCAGGTATATAATAAGATATAAAGATTTTAAGAGGAGAATAATATTATTTTATTTTCCTCTTTTTTTATAACTACATTGGTAAAACAAAGGAGAATTTTCATTTGCTTTGATGACACATATGTGATAAATTATTGTAATAATTATTATAAATTTTTTATATCTATAGAGGAGGCAAAAATGGGAAACGGCTTTGCAGAAATTTATGGCGAATATTTAAGAGACGAGTCCCGTCAGGTCGGAACGGCAGAAAGCATAATATTCCCTAAGACAGAGGAAGAAATTGCAGCATCAGTGAGGGAGTGCAATCTTAAAAATATATCTGTTACAACACAGGGAGCAAGGACTGGACTTGCAGCTTCCGCAGTGCCATTTGGAGGTCACATTATAAACCTGAGCAGGATGAACAAGGTAGCGGGAGCCAGATATGACGGTGAACAGGACAGATTTTTTCTTAAGGTTCAGCCAGGTGTCCTCCTTACGGAAATAAGGAAGTATCTTATTAACAAGTCCTTCATAACAGAGGGATGGGATGAGGAATCCATAGAGGCACTTGAGCATATGGATAAAAACGAATGGTTTTACTCCTCTGACCCAACTGAGGCATCAGCATCCATCGGTGGTATTGCGGCATGCAATGCATCGGGTGCAAAGAGCTTCAGATATGGCTCTGCAAGGGAGCATATTGAATCCATAAGGGTTGTATTGGCAGACGGAGACGTGTTAAGCCTTAAAAGGGGACAATCAATTGCAGCAAATGGAATATTTGAGCTTGTGACGGAAAGCGGGAAGATATTTTCCGGAGAGCTTCCGAAATATAAGATGCCTGCGGTGAGAAAAAATACATCAGGATATTACAACAAACCGGATATGGATATGGTTGATTTGTTTATAGGTTCTGACGGAACATTGGGAATTATAAGCGAAATTGAGATAGAGTTAAACAGGACACAACAGTCGGGTTGGGGTGTGACAATTTTCATGCCCGATGAGGACAAGGCTCTGGATCTGGTGAGGGCACTTAGGGGAGAAAGAATTTCCGGCATGAGTGAGTCTATGAAATTAAGGCCGTCGGCTATTGAGTTTTTCAGTCATGGGGCACTGGAAATGCTTAAACTTCAGCAGAAAACAAATCCTGCATTTTCATCGGTGCAGGAGATACAACAGGGGTATCACACCGCCATATTTATTGAACTCGAAGATGATTCTAATGATGAAATATGGGAGGGTATAGAGGAGCTTGGAGATGTTATAGTCATGCTTGGAGGCAATGAAGAGGATACATGGGTTGCCAACAATGCAGCAGGTCTTGAAAAGCTCCACAGCTTCAGGCACGCATGCCCGGAATGTGTAAATATGCAAATAGATGAGGCGAAAAAAACAGACAGCAGGATAACAAAGTTAGGTACAGATATGTCTGTACCTGATGAAAGACTCAAGGAAGTAATGAAAATGTACAACGAGGATATTAAACGAAACAACCTCCATGCGGTTATATTCGGACATGTGGGAAACAATCACCTCCATGTAAACATTATTCCGCGCAATATGGACGAGTACAAAAGAGGCAAGGATTTGTTCTTGGTATGGGCAGAAAAAATAGCGGCAATGGGCGGTGCGGTTTCCGCAGAGCACGGTGTGGGTAAACTGAAGGTTCCGTTTCTTCAGAAAATGTACAGCAAAGATGAATTGGATGAAATGCGAAATCTGAAGAAAATATTCGACCCTAAGCAGCTTCTTAACAGAGGAGCTATATTTGCCTATGAAGGGGTGGACGCATGAGAATAATAGTATGTATAAAGCAGGTTCCCGGCACCAATGAGGTGAAAATGGACCCTGTAACCAACACAATCATTAGAGAGAACATCCCGGCAATAATAAATCCGTTTGACACATATGCCATTGAGGAAGCAGTGCGAATCAAGGAAAAACTCGGTGCACATGTTACAGGGCTCAGCATGGGTATACCGGCTGCTCAGCATATGCTGAGGGAAGCAATAGCTTTGGGAATTGATGAGGGGGTGCTTCTGACAGACAGGAAGTTTGCCGGAGCGGACACTCTCGCTACGTCATATACGCTGAGCAAGGGCATTGAAAAAATAGGAGGCTGCGACCTGATTATCTGCGGAAAGCAGGCTTCAGACGGAGACACTGCTCAGGTGGGCGCAAGCCTTGCAACAACTCTTAATATTGCATATGCATCAGATATAAGCAAAATAATTGAGATAAAACAGGATTCCATGCACTGCATGAAAATAACAGATGACGGCTACGAAGAAATTGAAATACAGCTTCCTGCTCTGATTACTGTTGTGAAGGAAATTAATATGCCGAGACTTCCATCCATTAAAAGCATGAAGGCAGCGAAAATGGCAGAAATAGAAATTGCAGACATAGCTTCTGTCAAGGCTAATGAACACAGAGCGGGGCTCAAGGGCTCCCCTACACAGGTGAGAAGGACCTTCGTTCCTGTGCATGAGGTGGAAAGTGCTGAAATAGAAGGCACTGCCGAAGAAAAGGCCGAGAAAATCGCAGAGCTTCTTCTGTCAATAGAGATTTAAGGAGGGTAAGATGGCAAGTATAGACATAATTAAAAATAAATGCGTGGGCTGCAAGAAATGTGTCAGCGCATGTCCCTTCGGAGCTATTGAGGTTGAGAACAAAAAGGCATCTATAGGAGAAAAGTGCACTCTTTGCGGTTCATGTGCGGAAAGCTGCCATTTCGGAGCAATCAATTTTGTAAGGGATAAAATTATTAAAAATGATTTGAGTGAATACAGAGGAATATGGGTTTTTGCGGAGCAGAGAAAGGGAAAACTT
>DAMAEI010000008.1:49004-62177 GCA_031997345.1 Sedimentibacter sp.
TGGAGCTGTTAGGAAAAGCGAGAGAGCTTGCGGAGGACTTAGACACTGAGACTGTGGCTGTAGTTTTAGGTCATAACATTGAGAACCTTTCAAAGGAGCTGATTGCCTATGGTGCAGACAGGGTCATGGTGATGGATGCTGACTGGCTCAGTGATTTCAACGACCAGGTTTACGGAGAGGTAATGGTTGGTTTAATAAATGAGCACAAACCTGAAATAGTCCTCATGGGGGCCACATCAAACGGAAGATCCCTTGCTCCGTGCATTTCATCAGCACTGAGGACAGGGCTGACCGCTGATTGCACAGTCCTTGAAACAGACAGAGAAGAAAGGCTTCTTCTCCAGACGAGGCCTGCCTTCGGAGGAAACCTTATGGCAACCATAGTGTGCCCAAATAACCGTCCGCAGATGGCAACGGTTAGACCAAAGCTCTTTAAGCCTCTGAATCCTGATTATACGAGAAATGGCAGGGTGGACATACTTCCTGCTTCTTTGCAAATAGAGGGATTTGTTAAAAAAATCAGGGATATTGACAATGAAGAAGAAATAAATCTTACGGAAGCCGATATTATTGTGGGTGTGGGAAAGGGTATGGGCAGCCAAAAAAATATTCAGCTTGCGCAGGAACTTGCGGACGCACTGGGTGCAGCTCTCGGAGCATCAAGACCTGTGGTGGACTCCGGCTGGATGCAGTATAGCCAGCAGGTGGGACAGACAGGAAAGACAGTTGCTCCAAAGTTGTATATTGCATGCGGTATATCCGGCGCCATTCAGCATCTGGCAGGTCTTGCTGATATCGAAACCATAGTTGCAATAAACAACGACCCCGACGCCCCCATATTCAAGGTTGCAAACTATAAGATAGTTGGAGATGTAAAAGAAATACTTCCGCTGATTACGGAAAAAATAAGGAATAAAAAATCATGACCGCTTAGTGGTCATGATTTTTTATTATTATTCAATAAGGCTGTAAAGCTGTTCCATCTGCTCGTAGGTGAGCATTCCTACATATCCTCTTACGGCTTCTCCCTTGTGGTTTACGGCAATTGTTGTTGGGTAGGATCTTACGCCGTATGTATTTGCAATATTCATTTTTTCATCAAGCACAACAGTCAGATTGAGATTGTTTTCTTCCATGAATTTCTGAACTGTTTCCTTGGATTCTCCCACATTTACAGTCAATATAAGCAAATCATCGTGGCTTTCCTGAAGCTTCTGAAGGTCGGGCATTTCTATTACGCAAAAGCCGCACCATGTTGCCCAGAAATTCAGCAGTACCTTCTTATCCCTCATCTCGCTCAGTTTGATTGTGCTGCCGTCTAAGGCTGGAAGCTCAAAATCCGGCGCCATGACCGGATCTTTTTTTGTGGTTTCTTCCACAGGCGGAGCCTGCGATTCTTCGCTGTTTGCCGGAGGCTCAATTATAAATTTTGTACATCCTGTGGTGAGCAATGCTATAAGTGCTGTCAATAAGATTAATTTTCTCATAAATTCCCTCTCGTTTTCTATATATTAAAGCTAATACCCAAATACTGTGTGATTTAAACAAATAGTTGAATGCCTCCCACCTTTGTTTTTGTAATAAAGGTTTGCGGATAAATCGCAGATATTTCTGCGTATGCACGCTCTATATCCTTTCTGTCCGCGAAAAAACCGAATACAGCAGAGCCGCTTCCGGTCATAATGGAATTAATAGCTCCTTTTTTAATCATTAATTCCTTGATGCTTTGTATTTGGGGGTGAAATTTTTCCACTACCTTTTCAAGGGTGTTTTTCGCCGACAATGCTGCATCTCTGTACCGGAGTGAGTCAATATGGCCTATTATTTCATTGATGTCAAACGAATTGTAGTATTCCGGGCTCAGGTTGTTGTATACGAACGCGGTTGACATTGAAAATTCAGGTTTTACCACCAATATATAATCCCATATGAAATCATTGAGCTTTGTAAGCCTTTCGCCGATACCTTCCGCCAGCATAGTTCCGCCTGCAAGACAGAATGGTACATCTGCTCCGATTTTAAGCCCGACATTCATAATGTCACTCTCAGTCATATTGAGCTTCCACAGCTCATTCAGCCCGCGTATGACGGCAGCTCCGTTGCTGCTTCCTCCTGCCATGCCGGCCTCGGACGGTATAGCCTTGTTTATTCTTATGTTTACACCACAGCTGATATGATACATTTCTTTGATTATTTCAGCTGCCCGGTAGCATGTATTTTTTTCATTTACCGGGATGCTGTTGTTGCTGCATTCAATTGTTATACTGCCGCCGGACGCTGTTTCAATGAAGAGCTCATCATGTAAATCAACAGATTGCATAACTGTTTTTATAAGGTGGTAGCCGTTTGGCAGACGTCCTTCAATATTAAGAAACAAGTTTATTTTTCCAAAGGAATGTATTTTCATTATAGTAATGTCCTTTTTAAATATTTCTCAACATTATATAATATCGGCAGAATTATGACAACTTAAATAATTAATTTAAAATATTTTTAAAAAGCATGTTTAATAAAAAAATATTAGGGTATATAAATAATACAACATCAGTTTTACTAAATTTACTGATAACCATAAATAACTATAAAATTGTAATCAGAGGATTTGCACAGGTTAATTTAATTTAAGACGGCTTTGGAGAGTTTAGAAAAGAAGATTAATTACAACAACACTTAAAAGAAACAGAGTTGGAAATAATTGCAGATCGGAGGTTTAAACGTTAAGCTGATTTAAATTAAAAACCATTGAAAGCAAATTTTGCAGGAAACTTTTTAAAGATATTCAATCAGTAGCAAAAATTTAGTAAAATGAATGTTTATATATAGACTGACGGAAGAGGTGATTCCCCCAAAAGCAGAATCAGATAACCTAAATGAATAGCACCCGGTTTTCAAGTGTGTAACTGAAGAAAACCGGGTGCTATTCATATTTAAAATAAGTTCTTTTTTAAAAGTACAACTCCTACCGCCGCTGATGTAATCAATGATATTCCAAGTACAATCCAAAATCCCAACGGGGATTCCGCAAATGGAAGATTGATTACATTCATGCCAAAGAAGCTTGAAAACATTGTGGGTATCGCCATCAAGATAGTTATTGATGTCAGAAGCTTCATTACTATATTTAAGTTATTGGATATAATTGATGCAAATGCATCCATTGTGCCGCTCAATATTCCGCTGTATATGCTGGCCATTTCAATAGCCTGCTTGTTTTCGATAATTACATCCTCCAGCAGATCTTCATCCTCTGAATATTTTTTTATTACATTCATACGAAGAATCTTTTCCAAAACCACCTGATTTGCTTTCAGTGCGGTTGTTATATATACAAGTGATTTTTCTAAGTCAAGAAGCTGTATGAGCTCCTTGTTCTTCATGGATTGATGGAGCTGTTTTTCGACGTAGTTGCTCATTCTGTCAATTTGTCTCAGGTAGAGCAGGTATCTCTGTGCATTCTTATACAATATCTGATACAAAAATCGATATTTTTTATATGTGGAAAATGTACGAATGCTGTTTTTTTCGAATTGATCCAGTACTATGGAATTTTTCAGGCATACAGTAATGATGTTTTTATCCGTAATAATAATTCCCATTGGGAGTGTTTCATAGATTATATGGTCATCTGTTTTTTCAACATAAGGAGTGTCAACAAGTATAAGAACCTGATTGTCTTCTGTTTCAATACGTGCAGATTCTTCCTCGTCAAGGGCAGCTATCAGGAAGCCTCTGTCTACAGAAAGCTCTTCTTCAATGCGGTCCAGTTCCTCTGGTGTAGGATTAACCAGGTTAATCCATGCTCCGTCTTCTATTTCCGCCAGTGTAAAGAGGGTATCATCAATTGTTTTAAATATATCAAGCATTTTTCACCTCATAATAATAGATTTTCTCTATTACCAAGACAGCAAAAAATCCAGTAACAGAGAAGTATTCAGTTTTTTTAAGCAATCCAGCCGTTTGACCGTAGGGACCTCGTCCATTACTTTCACTTCCTTAATTATTTATGTTAATTACCTTAATAATAATATTCCATTTCTTTGTTATTTGCAAGAAGAATAATACCACTATTAACTAAAATTTTTAGATTTCAGAAGATTAGTTTAAGCAATCGAAGAAAAAGCACATAAATTTTATTATTACGGGCAAGATATAGTTAAATGAATAAATTTTGCCTGCTTTTCATTAAATATTGAACGGAAGGTGGTTATAAAGGTGAAATCCATTGAACGGGTCAAAAGATTAGTTGAGGAATGCGTCGGACAGAAAATCAAATTCAAATTAAAAAAAGGGAAGAAAGCTGCAGTAATAACAGAGGGTGTTATTACAGATGTATATCCTTCAGTTTTTACAGTGCAATTTGAGAGCAAGGGCCTGAAAAGAATCATATCATTTAACTATATTGATATCATGACAAATAATGTTGAATTTTTCAAATGCGATGAAAATGAAACAAAAATTGTGTAGATTTGAAAACTAAAAATAAAGCATTCTAAATAATTAGAAGAGGAATAAAATTCTAATAAGCTAAGTTTTGCTTTATTTTTTTTGTCGAATTTGATATACTACAATCTGAAATATTTCAGGAGTTAAGACGTGAAAAAATTATTTTCTTTTTTATTTGCCGTTGCTTTTATGGCAGGAGCTTTATACATATATGCAAGATTTGTGGAACCCAATCTTTTAGTTGTAAAATATGAAAATATAAAGAGTTCGCGGATAAGCGAGGATGCGCCGGATTTAAAAATAGTTCAGTTCAGCGATACTCATATATCCGAATACTTTGATATGCGGGATTTAAAAAGAGTCGCAGAAAAAATAAATGCGGAAAATCCGGATATTGTTGTATTCACAGGTGATTTAATTGATGAGTACAAAAGCTATGAAAATAAAGAAAATATAAATGAAATATGGGAAATTTTAAGCAGCATAAATGCTCCTCTCGGCAAATATGCCGTTTACGGCAATCATGACTATGGGGGAGGGGCAGAAAGAATATACGGCAAAATCATGGATGAAAGTGGATTTTTAATTCTGAAGAATGAAAGGGTTGAATTTGAAGATTACAACATAAGTATTACAGGAATGGATGATGCCATATTTGGTATATCTGAAAGAGACAGACTTGCGGCGCTTGCCGATGAGGGAAGTTATAACATAGTCCTGAGCCACGAACCGGATGTAGTGGATTATATGCTGGAATACAATATTGACTTGTTCCTTGCCGGCCACAGCCACGGAGGTCAGGTAAATCTGCCGTTTGTAAATGTTCTTCCCCCTTTGGGAGAAAAATATAGCGCGGGCATGTATTCCTTCAACAATCACAGGCAGACACTGCTTTATGTCAACATAGGCTTGGGTACCACCAAAATGCCACTCAGGTTTATGGCTCCGCCGGAACTCACTGTCCTTGTCCTCAGCAATGAAAAGCAGAATGAATAAAGCAATTAAAGAAATAAAAAATAAATAAAAAGATAAATACTCATGAAAAAGACGAGCTTTTTCATGAGTATTCTTTTATTTCTTAATATTAATAAATGCTATTTGTTTGGTACCTTTATTGATTGTCCCGGCATAATCAGGTGAGGATTTGCAAGGTTGTTATACTTAGCCAGAGCTTCCCATGTAGTTCCGTACTTTTCAGCTATTTTCCATAATACATCGCCGGATATAACTATGTATGTAACCTCAGCTTCAGGAGCAGGAGCTGGTTGCGGAGCGGGCGCTGGTTCAGGAGCTGGTGCAGGTTGCGGTTGCGGAGCCGGTTCTTCAACAGCAGCTTCTTTTACAGCAATTCTTCCTGAAACTTCGATTCCTTTAGTTCCGTTGGCATTTAAGTAATCTGCAAATATTTCCTCATATGTTCCGAATTCCGCATATATAGGATATTTTGCAAGCATTGTAAAGCCGTCTCCGCCTATTCCCAGGAAGTCATTGATTGCAACAGTATATTCTGCGGCTTTACCGAGAGCAGCGCCGCCAACTTTTGCTTCGGTAACTCTTGAGCCGGCAGGCTGGGCAGGATCAAATGTGAATTCCATTCCGCTTACATGGAGGAAGCCTCCCTGTGCTGCAGGATATCCGCTTACTGAATGTTCTAAGACTGCCAATAAATCTTCGCCGGTTATTTTCTTAACCTGTACGGTATTTCCGAATGGGAATAATTCGGCAATCATTCCAAATGTAATATCTCCGGGGTTTATTGCAATTCTTATATTTCCGCCGTTTACAAAGCCCACATCGGCACCTGATGCAGCTCTTACAGCATCAGCAGAAAGATTTCCGAGGTTTGTTTCCTTTGTTCTTACATTTTCTCTTACGCCGTCAAGATAAATATCTGTTTTTGCGACTACCTTGTCAAATACAGATTTGTTTGCTTCTTTAAGTTTGTTGATTGTCTCTGTAATTTCAGGGTCCGGAACCGTATTTGCCGCATTTGCTGCTGTAAGCAGTTCAGCTGCTTTAGAAACAATATTTCCGCCCTGTACTTCTATATTAACATATCCTAAGTTGTTGTCATAGTTACCTGTCTGAGCTATGAGCACACCGTTAACCATCAGACCTGTTTCCAATTTTGTATGGCTGTGTCCGTCTATTATAACATCAATATCCTTAACATTTTCAGCCAGAGCTTTGGAAGTTATAACAGAGCTTTCGTCAAGTCCAAGATGCGCCAGAGCGATGATAACATCAGTCTTATCCTTTAATTCAGCAACTATTTTTTTCGAAACCTTCACAGGATCTTCAAATGTTAAGCCAACAACATTTGAAGGACTTGTCTTATATGTTGTTTCAGGAGTTGCAAGACCAAATATTCCTATTTTTACTCCGCCTATTTCCTTTATAACATACGGTGTGAATATGGATTCGCCCTTTTCATTCAGAACATTGGCACAAATCATTCCTACCTCAGACATATCTCTGAGCTCGAGCAATCTTTCCTTGCCGTAGTTAAAATCGTGGTTTCCAACTGTCATATAGTCATAGCCTGCAGCCTGCAGTACCTTTACCGCATTTTCGCCCTTGCTTATGTTGACTATAGGCATTCCGTGAAGAGTGTCTCCCGCGTCGAGAACCAATGTATTCGGGTTTGCTTCCTTAGCTTCCTTGATAAGGGTGGCTATCTTTGCAAATCCTATCTCTGTTGCAGTCCCTTCAAGTCTTGCATGGGTGTCATTAGTGTGAATAATAGTAATTTTAGTGGTTTCTGCATCCTGTGCGAATGCAAAGCTGAAACTGCTTAGAATTAATAATGCTGCTAATACTAAACTTGTTACTCGTTTCTTCATACTTTTTTTCCTCCATAATTTTATAATGTGGATATGGATACATTATACAGAAAAATGGAAGCCTTTTCAAGACTGTATAAAAATTATCATGGTGCATGGAATTAGTAAAGGATAAAAGATGATGAAATGGTTTTTGTTGCTGTGTATTTGAGTTTAAGGTATAATGAGAGACGAGCCTTGAAGCGAAATGTAGTCCCAATTCATACAGGAGTAATTTATGAAAACAAAAAAGGTATTAATATTAATTATTATTTTGATTATAGGTTCTATTGCTATAAATAAAGCTGATAAAAAACTGAGATATGGAATTGGGGTGGTAGAATATTATAAATACAACTCTCCTTTAACAGAAAAGGAGAATAATCTCATAAGAGAAAAGGATTTTTTAGCGGGAATTTATAATTATCCGCCATTAGCTTACACAAATGAATTTAATAATTACAATACAGGGATTTTAGTTGATTACCTATCTCAGCTGGCAATTCAATTAGGAAGCAATATTCATATGAAGCCGGGAGCTAATGATTATTTAGAAAAGGCACATATGAAGGGTGAAATTGATATAATAGTTTCGGAAAGTATATTTGGTGAAGAAAAAAGAAGCGATATTTATTTTACCCAGCCGCTCTGTGTAGTAAAAACTAAAATATTGGTAAAAAAGGATTCAAATATAGAAACGATTAATGACCTTAACAATAAAACGCTGGTGGCGTTACAAAAAGAAAATGTTAATAATAGAATAGATGAGTTTTTCAAAAATACATATAGCATAAAAGGCGTAAGCAATATTGAAATAATGAAGGTTGATAATATATATCAATGCTTTGCATTGCTGGATACAGGTGTTGTTTCAGGCTTTGTAGGAGGTGATATGGAGGCGGCACATTTTATAAATGTTACGAATAAAAGTGCAAATTATAAATTTTTAAAGCCTGTTTTATATGAGAAAGAAATAAGTCTTGCTGTAAAAGACGATAACGATGACTTGCTTAATATATTGAACAAAGGTATATTACAATTGAAAAAGAAGAATCTGATAGTACAAACTCAATATAAATGGTTGGGAAATTTTGATACTGACAATATAGATTTAAAGAAAATTGAAACTACATATAAGATATTGATAGCAGCCATATTTATTATCGGCGGGTTTACAAGTTGGAACTATGTTATAACTCAAAGGGTTAATACAAGGACCAGGGAGCTGTTTGAAAGCAGGGAGGAGCTCTGCCTTATTATCAATACAATGAAAAATGCCATAATGGTAACAGGTAATGACTCTGTAATATTAGAATGCAACAATTCAATATCTGAGCTCATAGGTATTCCGAAAGAAAATCTAATAGGCTTTAATTACAAGCATATCAAAGAGCTATCACCATTTGTAGATAAGGATAATATGGATACGGTGCTGAATATAGGAAGCAGCTATTACTATGTTACTCTCCAGAAGGTTACAACTAATAAAAGCATGATTGTTATAGAGGATTATACGGAAAAATATTTGAAGGAAAAAAGAGAGAGACAGGAGTCCAAAATGATAGCAGTAGGTCAGCTGTCAGCAGGACTTGCTCATGAAATAAGAAATCCCTTGGGCTTAATAAAAAGCTATACATATTTTATTGAAAAGCACAAAATAAATGAAGCTTACAACCATGCCATATCTGTTATAAATGATTCTGCAAACAGAATAAACAACCTTGTGGAGAATTTGTTGAGATTTTCCAAACTCTCAAATGATGAAGTCCAATTTGTTAATATTAAGGAATTTATAAGCTTAATTATAGATGCTGAAAAAGATAATGCCGAACAAAAAGGAATAAAAATAACGTGGTTTTACAATGATTTGTTCCCTGAACAGATTTCAATAAACAATGAAGTATTGAGAATGGTGCTTATAAATTTAATAAACAACGGCATAGACTCCTTTAAAGGATTGGAAATGGCAGATAAGAACATAAATATAAGCACGAAAATAGAAGAGGGATGCTTGCATATAGAAATTAAGGATAACGGATGCGGTATAGAAAAGTCTGAGGTTGACAAAATATTTGACCCATTTTATTCGACGAAGGAAAGCGGAACAGGATTGGGGCTTTATATACTGAGTACCGAAATTGCAAATAACGGAGGCAGTATTTCTGTGGAAAGCAATAGTGGTGAGGGAACAATATTTTATATAGTATTGCCGGTAAAGGAGTAATTGAATGGTAGAGAGAAAAGGATACAAAATATTAATAGTAGATGATGAAATTGAATATCAGAAGGTTCTCACTTTAATATTATCAGATATAGGATACAGTATAGCAAGCTGTTCAAACGGTATTGAAGCCCTTGATTACCTTGAGAACAATGTGGTTGATCTTGTTCTGACTGATTTAAAGATGCCTATTATGGATGGAGTTGAGCTGATAAAAAGAATAAAGGAAGAATATGATTATATTGATATAATAGTAATGACAGCATTCGGAAGTATTGAGAGCGCCGTGGATTCTATAAAGTATGGCGCTGTTGATTATTTTACAAAAAGCAGCAATATGGATGAATTAGTCATTAAGGTTGACAGATTGGCAAAGATACATCGTTTAGAGCGTAAAAGTATATTTTTATTAAAAAATCAAAATGTAAAAGAGGTATTCACTGAGTCTAAAAATGAGGAATATCTCCAGCTTTTAGAAATATGTGAAAGAGTTGCCGATACAGGCATTAACGTATTACTTTTAGGTGAATCAGGAGTAGGAAAAGAAATATTTGCAAATTATATACATCGGCTGAGCAAGAGGAAATCAGAGCCCTTTGTAGCCATTAACTGCCAGGTGTTTCCAGAAGGGGTTATAGATTCGGAACTATTCGGCCACGAGAAAGGCTCGTTTACCGGTGCCAATGACACAAGAATTGGTAAATTCGAACAGGCAAACTTAGGTACATTGTTCTTGGATGAAATAGGGGACTTGCCTGTGACTACTCAGGGCAAGCTGCTGCGTGCTATAGAAAGCAGAAAGATAGAGAGATTGGGAAGCAACAAATCCATAGACTTAGATGTGAGATTTATTTCTGCAACAAACAAGGATCTTGCTGAAAAAATAACCGAAGGTGATTTCAGAGAAGATTTGCTTTACAGAATTAATACTTTGACATTGAAAATACCTCCGTTGAGAGAAAGACGGGAGGACCTGCCGGCTTTTATTGATTTCTTTATAGAAAAAATCGGAAAAGATCAGAAGAAGATGAATATTAAAGTAGATGAAGAGGTAATGAATTTCTTGCTTAACTATGACTACCCGGGGAATGTGAGGGAGCTTAAAAATATAATTGAAAGAATGATAGCTTTGAGTAAGGATGGAATAGTAACAGTAAATGAACTTCTTATGCCCATAGTATCAAAGGAGAAAACAATGCTGGTTAAAAATAATTGTGAAAAGTCATTGAAGGATGCAAGAGATGATTTTGAAAGAAATTATATATATGAAGTATTGAAAAATAATCATGGAAATGTGGCAAAGACGTCTGACGAGCTTAAAATAAGCACCAGGCAGCTGTGGAATAAAATCAATGAATATAAAATCAGCCCCGATGAGATGCGCGGCATATTAAGATAATGTTTTATAAAAAACATGAAATAAATATCACTATAAAAACTGAGAGCGTGAACAATATTTCACGCTTTTAATTTTTGCAAAACTATAATTTTATAAAAGTGTTAAAAAATACACAAACAAAATAAATTATTTTGTTGGCATGGAAATTGCTCTTATATAGTCAACACATAAATGTTATAAGAAAGGATTAAAATTATGAAAAAAGTAAAAGTAATTGCACTCATGTTATGCTTGGCAATGATTATCAGTGCTGCCTCAGGTTGTTCAAACAAAGACACAGCAAAACCGGTGGATGGACCTATTGTAATCAAAATTGGACATACAGATTCATCACAGAGATCTCCCAATATTTGGAGTGAGGCTTTGGGCGAAGTTTTAGAAAAGGAAGCACCGGGTAAATTTAAGGTTGAAGTATATTCTGACGGACAGTTGGGAGATACGCCGGACTTAGTTTCCGGAATAAAAATCGGTACTGTAACAATGATGTTTGACCTGTCATCTGTAATCACATCAGCAGCAGGACCAAATGCAACATGTATAGATTTGCCGTACTTATATCCTTCATTCCAGGACTGGGAAAAGGGAACATTTGAAAACGGAGGTCTGGAGCTGTTTAATGAAACACTGAAGGATTCCGGATACTATTGCATCGATATGTATTATAACGGTATGAGACAGGTTATAAGCAGAAACAAAGTTTATAAAAATGCTGCTGACTTAAAGGGACAAAAAGTACGTATTGCACAAAATGATTTAAATATAGAAATATGGAAGGCTATGGGTGCTAACCCTACACCAATGGCATGGGGAGAAGTTATAACTTCATTATCCCAGGGACAAATCAATGCCTTAGACCACTCATTAGGAGTATTTAATGACTTTAATCTTCATGAAATTGCTCCTTATATAACGTTGACGAATCACGCAAGTTCTCCGTTCCCTATAATTTGCTCAAGAGAATGGATTGAATCTTTAAATCCTGCGGACAGAGAAGTTCTGGAAAGAGGAGTTAAAGAGGTTGCGAAGAAGCAAAGGGCCGAAGAATTTGCGAAGGAACAGGAGTACTTAAAAAGATTTAAAGAAGAGGGCGCAGAGGTATACGAATTATCAGAGGCTGAAATAAAAGCATTTGAAGAAGCTGTACAACCTGTTTATGATTATCAACGTAAAATTGTGGGTGATGAAATGATTGAAAAGTGGTTAAAAACACGCCCATAGTACTAATTGCTTAATTATTATTCAAGCATGAAAGAGGCATGCTTGAATAATAATTTTTGCACCAATTATTTTAAGAGAGGAGAAGGGCATGAAAAAAGGTATATTAAATATCTTGGATAAAATTGAAGAAACTGTTCTTGTGGGAATGTTTGTTGCAATGGTAGGTATAATATTTGTTCAAGTTATTATGAGATATATATTCAACAATTCATTGTCTTGGTCAGAAGAACTGGGGAAATTTCTGTTCGTATGGATATCATGGATAGGTATAAGCATCGGACATAAGAGAAAGGAACACATAAAAATAACATTAGTGGTAGATAAACTGCCTCATAAATTTAAAATGATATTTGAGGCAATTTCAGAACTTATTCTTATTATTATATGCGGTATAACTATGTACTATGGCATTATAATGATAGGAATTCAAAAAAACATACCTTATGCAGGCATTAAAATAAGTACAGCCTGGGGATATTTATCACTGGTTTTAGGCTGTGGAATTTTTATAATCAGAGCAAGCATTTATTTTATTCAAGCAGTACAATCGATAAATAAAAAGGATATTATAGTATAGGAGGGATCTATAGTGGCAGTAATTGCTTTATTTATAGCATTGTTCATATTGTTATTGATAGGTGTCCCTGTTGGATTTGCAATAGGCGGAGCCACCATGTTTTCAATGGCAAACTTTTCAGATTTAAACATGGCAATCAGTGCTCAGTATTCTTATAGCGGAATATTTTCATTTACAGTTATGGCTATTCCGTTTTTCATGCTGGCCGGACTTATTATGTCTACCGGAGGAATAGCAAAAAAGATTGTAAATTTTGCATCGACATTAATCAGTTTTGTAAATGGTGCAATTGGCAGTGTGGCTGTAATTGCATGTATGTTCTTCGGAGCGTTGTCAGGTTCGGGAATGGCAACAACATCGGCAATAGGTGGAATGATGATCCCTGAGATGAGGAAAAAGGGATATGATCCCGCATATGCAGCTACCATAGTTTGCTTTGGAGGTATTGTAGGTCCGATTATACCGCCAAGCTTATCCTTTGTGCTGTATGGAG
>DAMAEI010000008.1:62198-67902 GCA_031997345.1 Sedimentibacter sp.
TTATTCCTGGCAGGTGTATTGCCCGGAATATTGCTGGGAGTATTGTTTGTAATAGCAAACATAATAATATGTACAATTAAGGGAGTAGACCTTAAATCCAAAAGGGATGACGAAAAGGTATCTGTTAAGGATGCAATGAAGTACAGACTCACAGAAGTTATGAAAAGTATCAAAGATGGCTTCTGGGCTTTGTTATCACCAGTTATTATTTTAGGCGGAATTTACTCAGGTATTTTTACTCCCACGGAAGCGGCTTGTATATCAGTTGTTTATTCTATTATCATAAGCTTGTTTGTATATAAAGACTTAACATGGAAAGGTCTTAAGGATGTATTTTTGGATACAGCGGTTTTAAACGGAATAACTTCATTTTTATTAGGATATTCAACAGTGTTTTCAACATTCATGACATATGAGAAAGTTCCTCAGATGATTACTGAATTTTTGACAAATGTATCTACAAATCCTTCTGTTGTATTGCTGTTTATAAACTTGATTTTATTAGTAGTGGGATTATTTCTTGATACGGTACCTGCCATTATTGTTATGGCTCCAATGCTTATGCCTACAATAAACAGTCTTGGTATTAATCCTATACATTTTGGAGTAGTAATGGCTGTTAACCTTGCTATAGGCTTATGTACACCGCCATATGGCTGTAACTTATTCGTAGGTGCTGCTATAGCTAAAATAAAAATGGAAAAAATGTTCCCATACATTGTTCCGTTCTTTTTAGTGTCACTGGCAGGGTTGTTGCTTATAACTTATGTTCCGTGGTTATCTCTTGTATTTATCTAAGATATTGCACGAATACCGCCATGAAAAAATCATGGCGGTATTTTTATGTTTCCTTACGTTAACTTCTTTAGATTGTGAAAATGCTCAAATTGTTATTTTAAAAACACCCTTGATTTATTAATCCAAGTGTATGATAATTGTTAATGGCAATTTTAAGTTACTAACATAAGAAAAGAGGTTTGAAATGAAAGAATATAATATGCTGAAGGATAATCCGGGGAGATCACTTTTGTTTTTTGCCATGCCAATGATAATCGGCAATCTTTTTCAGCAGTTTTATAATATGGCGGATTCAGTTATTGTAGGCAAATTTGTGAGTGAGGAGGCTCTTGCATCCGTAGGTGCTTCATATTCATTGACTACAGTGTTTATTATGATTGCAATAGGAGGAGGTATTGGGTCATCGGTTATAATATCCCAGTTCTTAGGAGCAAAAGAATATGAAAAGATGAAGACATCCATATATACCGCACTCATAAGCTTTTTTGTTTTAAGTATGATTTTATTTACGTTTGGTATGCTAGCTAAGGAATCCTTGCTGACTTTATTAAATACACCATCCAATATCTTTGATGATGCCGTGCTTTATCTAAAGATTTATTTTATGGGTCTGCCATTTTTGTTTATGTACAATATTTTATCATCTGTATTTAATGCGCTGGGAAAATCAAAGATTCCTTTGTACCTTTTGATTTTTTCATCGTTGATGAATGTAATTTTGGATTTATACATGGTTATTGTCCTGCGCATGGGTGTTGCGGGGGTTGCCATAGCCACTGTTATAGCACAGGGAATTTCGGCGGTCATATCTTTTTCCGTGTTGATGAGTACATTGAAATTATATGAAGGAGATGCAAAAAACCTAAGCAAGTTTGATCCTCAAATACTTAAAAAGATGATTGTTATTGCAGTTCCCTCAATATTGCAGCAATCAATCGTATCAATAGGCATGGTGCTGGTTCAATCTGTAGTCAACGGCTTCGGCTCTTCTGTTTTAGCAGGATATTCTGCTGCATCCCGTATAGAATCCATATGCATTGTTCCTATGATTGCAACAGGAAATGCCATATCTACATTTACGGCACAGAATCTCGGTGCAGGTCAGCAAGAAAGAGTTCTGGAAGGTTATGCATCAGGTTACAAGATAATCATTTCCTTTTCCGTGATTATGGCATTTCTCATAGCGTTATTCCACAGACCTATTATTTCAATATTTCTGGATACCAATAGCGGCAGTGAAGCCTTTAATACGGGCGTAGAATACCTGAAATTTGTGGGATACTTTTTTGTTTTTATAGGTCTCAAGTCTATTACAGACGGCTTGCTGCGTGGTGCAGGAGACATGGTACTGTTTACAATATCTAATCTGGTAAATTTGAGTATAAGAGTACTGGTTGCATTTAAGTATGCGCCCATATGGGGAGTGCAGGCAGTGTGGTATGCTGTTCCAATGGGCTGGGCAGCAAATTACATAATATCTTTTTCATACTATTTAACCGGGAGATGGAAAGAAAAGCGCCTGATAGCATAAAAGCTGAATAAAATAGTGAAAAAATGTTGACAAAAACAAAAGTTTTCTATAATATGAATGTAATTTAATAATTACGATGAAGAGAAGCAGTAAAAATACATGGTCTTCAGAGAGGAAATCGCCGGTGAGAGATTTTCGGCCCTCTGTGTTTTGAACCCGTCTTGGAGTATTTGGGTGCAGCAACCCAAAGGGCAATCCCCTTATATAGAATGAGATACCGGGAAAGATTCCGGTAATTAGAGTGGTACCGCGGATATCCGCCTCTTGGCAGAGGCGGTTTATTTTTTTGTATGCCCTAACCCCATTTTTCAGAGTGGGTTTTTCTGAAAAATGGCGGTAGGTCAAACGCAATAAGTTCCAGATTTGCACGAGCGAAGGCGAGTAAGCAAATCTGTGAACGAGACTGCGTAATATATTGCATATATATTGTGTATATGAAGGAGAAATTATGGCTAAAAAAGAAAAAGATTTCGTAAAAGAAATTACACCTATGGAAGAAGACTTCAGCAGATGGTATACAGATGTTATTTTAAAAAACGAGCTGGTGGATTATTCTCCCGTTAAAGGCTTCATGGTTATAAGACCATATGGCTATGCATTGTGGGAAAAAATTCAGGAATATGCCGATGAAAAATTCAAGGCAACAGGACATAAGAACATGTATTTCCCGCTGCTGATTCCTGAAAGCCTGCTTACAAAGGAAAAGGAGCACGTTGAAGGCTTTGCTCCCGAGGTGGCATGGGTAACTCACGGAGGAAGTCAGGAGCTTGGCGAAAGACTGGTAATCAGACCTACATCCGAGACAATCATATGCCACATGTACAGCAAGTGGCTGAATTCATACAGAGATTTGCCATACTTATACAACCAGTGGTGCAGCGTTGTAAGATGGGAAAAAGCAACGAGACCATTTTTAAGAACTTCGGAATTCTTATGGCAGGAAGGACACACCCTTCACGAAACAGAGGAAGAGGCTCAGGCAGAAACGCTGCAGATGCTTGACATCTACAGGCAGGTTGCAGAGGACTTGATGGCTATGCCTGTTGTTATTGGTCAAAAGAGCGAAAAGGAAAAATTTGCGGGAGCGCATGCCACATACACAATGGAAGCACTCATGCATGACGGGCAGGCACTTCAGGCGGGAACATCACATAATCTTGGTCAGCATTTCACAAAAGCATTTGAAATAAAGTTTCAGGGAAGAAATGGTCAGGAGCAGTATCCTTACCACACTTCATGGGGCATTTCAACAAGACTCATAGGCGGGTTGATAATGGTTCACTCAGACAATAGAGGTCTGGTGCTTCCTCCTAAGATGGCTCCTGTGCAGGTGGTTATTATCCCTATTGCCCAGACCAAGGAAGGCGTGCTTGATAAGGCAAATGAGCTGTTTGACAAGCTGAAAGCAGCAGGTGTGAGAGTTGAGCTTGATGACAGTACTGAAAATTCACCGGGATGGAAATTCAATCAGTATGAAATGAAGGGCTACCCTATCCGTATAGAAATAGGACCGAGAGATATTGAAAACAATCAGGCTGTTGCTGTAAGAAGAGATAAACTTGAAAAAGAATCAATTTTACTTGATAATATTGAATCTATAATTACAGATATGCTTGACACAATGCAGAAAGACATGTTTGAAAAAGCAAAGGCACACAGAGAAGCAAACACATATGTGGTTAGCGACTACGAGCAGTACAAGAAGGAACTGCCTGACCGTCCGGGCTTTGCAAAAATGATGTGGTGCGGCGACAGAGCCTGCGAAGATAAGCTCAAGGAAGAAACAGGAGCAACAATCAGATGCATCCCGTTTGAGCAGGAAGACCTGGGCTGCAAGTGCCACATATGCGGCAAGGAAGCAAAGCACATGATTTATGCCGCAAGAGCATATTAATAAATAACAGAAAAATTGAAAAGGATTTGTCTGCTGACGAATCCTTTTTTCCTTGCATTATGGAAATATTTTTAATGTAAATTTAAGCTTTTTCACATCTGCATTTAATTGACATCATTACTACATAATGATATAATTTCACCCAGAACTGACCGGTCGGTCGGAAAAAATAGGGAGGACTACGTTGAAAAAAATTTTGACATTATTGGTAATTACTGCATTTGTATTGACAGGATGCGGTGCAGACAATGCTGCTGCCGCAACCGAAGAAGTAACTTACACAGCTGTTGAGGTTGAGACTTTGAAGCCCATGGAGCTTTATATTGAAAATATAATGACAGCAAAGGCATATGCAGACAAGGATGTATATGTGATTCCGCTCATGGCAGGAAAGGTTGAAAAAATATACGTGAAAGTCGGAGACAAGGTTGAAAAGAACCAGGTGCTGTTTGTCATGGACAAGGAAGACATAAGCAAGCAGGTAAATCAGGCATATACAGCATATGAGGCCGCAAAGGCTGGCTTTGAGGTTACAGCGTCTCAAATTCAGAGCGCAAAAGACTCCTTTGAAAAGGTGAAAAAGCTGTATGAGGAAGGGGTTGTTCCCGAAACTCAATATGATCAGGCAAAGCTGGGAGCATCTGACGAGGCTCTGGAGGCGGCAAAAATGGGTGTTGCACAGGCGAGAGTGGCATACGAAAACGCTTCATCGATGTTGAAAAATGCCGAGGTGAAGGCACCTATAGCGGGAGTTGTCTCCAATATTGGCATTGTTGAAGGTGAGTATGCCTCGCCAAGCAATCCGCCTATAACAATTGTTGATTCTGACAGCATAACGGTAGAATTCGGCATTCCGGGAAATTTGGTTAACAAAATCAAAAAGGACGACAAGGTGAATGTTGAAATAAAGGCAGCAGACTACAGGGGTGAATCCACCATTAACAGTGTGAGTACTTCGGCAGATATGATGACGAACCTGTACAATGTTGGCATAGTTTTAGAAAATGACGGAGCAATAAAGCCGGGTATGTTTGCCAAGGTTTTTCTCAATACAGACAGAATTGACGGAGCTTTAGCTGTAAAAACAGAAGCGGTTAAGGAAAGAGACGGTAAGAAATATGTGTTTGTGGCTGACGGGGACACCTCCGTTGAAAAAGAAGTTACCACAGGACTGGATACCGGAGCATACATAGAAATAAAGTCGGGATTAAACGATGGGGATAAGGTTGTTGTGAAAGGTCAGGATTACATAGCGGATGGCAGCAAAATAAAGGTTGTAAGGGGTGAATAGCAATGTTTGCAAGATTTTCTGTTAAGAGACCCGTTACAATCACTATGATGATTTTAATAGTCTTAGTGTTGGGAGCAGTGTCCTTCAGCAAGCTTCACATAGATTTGCTTCCTCAGATGGAGCTGCCATATGTGATGATTCAGACGAGTTACTCCGGCGCAGGGCCGGAGGAAGTGGAAAATATGGTGAC
>DAMAEI010000008.1:67947-70342 GCA_031997345.1 Sedimentibacter sp.
TTCCAATGAAGGAAGCTCAATAGTGCTCATGCAGTTCACATTCGGAACTAATATGAACGATGCAATGCTTCAGCTGAGAGAAAAGGTGGATTTGATTAAAGGCTTTCTGCCTGAAGGAACGAGCTCTCCCATAGTTGCAAAGCTTGACCCCAATGCATTGCCCATCATTCAGATGGCTGTTTCAAGCAAGGGAGACTTGTATACTGCTCAGAGAATGGCTGAGGATATTGTTTCCCCGAGGCTTGAGCGTATAGAGGGAGTTGCATCTGCAGGTGTTTCAGGCGGTATGGCGCAAGAGGTTGAAATATTGCTCAAGGAGGAGGCTCTCAAGGGCTACAATCTGAATTCAGCATATATTGCACAGATGCTTCAGGCTGCAAACATAAATCTTCCCGGTGGAACAGTAAAGAAGGGCAGCAACGAGCTTACGGTAAGAACCATAGGCGAGTTCAAATCCATGGATGATATAAAAAACTTGTCCATACCCCTTACAAGAGGAGGAACGGTGCGCCTGCAGGATGTTGCAGATGTAAATCTGGTGAACAAGGCACAGTCCTCCGTAGCAAAAATGGACGGCAAAGAGGTTGTGCAAATTTCAGTAATGAAACAGTCTGACGGCAATACGGTAAATGTTGCCAAAGAGGTAAGCAAGGAAATAGAGAAAATAAAAAAGGAATATCCTGACTTAAATATTTCAGTTTTTTTCAATCAGGCGGAGTATATAAACTTTGCTATAAGCAACCTGGCAAACACAGCGCTGATGGGAGGAATTCTTGCTGTAGTGATACTGCTTATCTTCTTAAGAAGCTTTAAAACTACATTGGTTATAGCTCTTTCCATACCTATTTCAATTATAACTACGTTTGTTATACTTTATTTTACAGGAATCACACTGAACATGATGACTATAGGAGGCTTGGCTCTGGGCATAGGAATGCTTGTTGACAACTCCATAGTTGTTCTCGAAAATATATACAGAAACAGAAGTCTTGGAATGGACAGAACAAAAGCGTCAATTGACGGAGCAAACGAGGTTACCATGGCAGTAACCGCATCCACTCTTACTACGGTTGCCGTTTTTATCCCTATAGTGTTTACCGGAGGCCTGGCTGCCACAATATTCAAGGATTTTGCTCTTTCAATCGTCATCGCTCTCATGAGCTCATTGATGATTGCTATTACACTGGTTCCCATGCTTTCATCAAAGTTGGTATCTGTAAAAAACCTTGAGTCTGAGGAGGCTCAGGAAAAGAAGCATGGATTTTTAGTGTCTGCATATAAAAGAATTCTGAGCTGGAGCCTCAGACACAGGTTTATAACCATAGCAGTAAGCATAGCCATGTTTGTGGCCAGTATTGCAATGGTGGCATCTGTGGGAGCGGAATTTTTCCCTGCTACGGATGAGGGCATGATAAGCGTAAGCGTGAAATTGCCTGCGGGAGCAAAAACAGAGCAGGTAGATGACATGCTGAACGAGATAAAAACATCGATGCAGGATATACCTGAGATAGTTTCCGTATTCACACAGGCAGGAAGCAGCGGTATGATGAGTCTTTCAGGAGGCTCAAACACAGGCTCTATAACAGTTATTTTGAGTGAACTTAAAGAAAGAGACAGAAGCGTAAAAGAAATAAGCGATGAAATAAGAAAAATATCCAAGGATATTCCCGGTGCTGAAATAAGTGTGTCTGAGGCATCAATGATGATGATGGGAATGTCCGGAGGTGCTATAAGCATCAGCATCAAGGGTGACGACATAGAAATGCTGAAGGATATAAGCGGCGATTTTAAAAACATAATAGAAGCTGTTGATGGAACAAGAGAGGTTTCAACAAGCTATGAGGATGGAATACCTCAGGTTCAGATAGTTGCGGACAGAGGGATAGCATCTCAGTACGGATTGACAACGGCACAGATAGGCTCAGCTGTAAAGAACAACCTTTCAGGATCTAAGGCAACAAAGTTTAAGGTTAACGGAAACGAGCTTGATGTTGTGATTAAGGGTGACAGCACGTACGGACAAAGTATGTCTTTGCTGGAAATGCTGCCTGTACCGACACCTGTGGGAGGAAATGTACCTTTGTCGGAAATAGCTGAAATAAAGGTGGAAAAAGGTCCTATCAGCATCATGAGAGAAAACCAGACAAGGGTAATGACGGTGAGCGGAAGCGTTATTGGAAGAGATATACAATCTGTATCAACTGAAATTGAAGCTTTGTTGAAGAAATATGAAATGCCTAACGGCTACAGCTATACATTTGGAGGAGAAACAGAGCAAATACAGGAAACATTTACGGATTTGGCAATGGTAATGGGTGTTGCTATAATATTGGTGTACATGATAATAGCAGCACAGTTTGAATCTCTTATTCAGCCATTAGCCATAATGTTCTCT
>DAMAEI010000008.1:70352-73572 GCA_031997345.1 Sedimentibacter sp.
TCTCTGTGCCCCTAGCGCTTTCGGGAGGATTTATAGGACTGTTTGTAACAGGTCTGCCTCTTAACGTAATAGGTATCATAGGCCTTATCATACTGGTAGGTATTGTAGTTAACAACGCAATAGTACTTGTTGACTACATAAATATGAGACGCAGCAGAGGTGAGGACAGAAATGTGGCAATAATGAAGGCAGGACCCATAAGAATAAGACCTATAATGATGACGGCGCTTACAACCATCCTGGGACTTGTTCCAATGGCACTGGGTATCGGAGAGGGCGCGGAGCTGACTCAGTCAATGGGTGTCGTGGTAATAGGAGGACTTGCGCTTTCTACGGTGCTGACACTTGTGGTAGTTCCTGTAATGTATACTATATTTGATGACATGACAACAGGTTTTAAAAGGAAATTTATCAAAAGTAAAATGGAGATAGCTGAACAGAAATAACGAAGAATTTTGTAAGGATTATGATGGAGGAAATATGGCGGAAAAAAATCAAAAGAGAAATGATATACTTGCATCTGCCAGGTCTCTGTTCAGCGAAAGGGGGTTCCATGATACGAAAATGGAAGATATTGCACAGGGAGCAGGTGTAGGAAAGGGAACACTGTATGAATATTTTAAAAACAAACAGGAAATATTTGACGAATCATGCATTGAATATTTAAAAATCATTACAGAAGATGTAAGCAGAATAGGCAGTATGGATATTTCCTTTAAGGAAAAAGTAATTATGCTTTTTAATGAAAGAAATAATACAATTGACGAGGTGTTTGATAAAAATCCTGTTGATTATATAATGTCCTATAAAAACATCATATCTGAAAAAACCCTCATTAAAATGTTTTCATGCGTTTCAGAAATCAACAGTGTAATAATTGACATGATAGAAGGCGGCAAGAATGAAGGAGCAGTTAAAAAGGATATTCCATCAGATATAATAGCCTGCAGCATAGTAGGCACTATGGGAGAATATTTTAACCTCAAGAAAAATAAAAAGGATTGCTCCTTTAATGAAGAAGACATAATATTTAACTTGTTATTTGACGGCTTTGGTGTAAAATAATACTATGAGGGTTATTGATTACTATAATAGGAGGAAAGTATGAAAAGAAAAATATCATTATTAATGGCGGTAATTATTGTGCTGAGCACATTTATAAATCCGGCTGCGGCAGCAGAAAATGCAGTGCCTGTAAGTGCAGAAGCCACAGAGGAAAGCAAGGTGCTGAAGCTGTCAATGGAGGATGCGGTTAAACTGGCAATCGAAAATGACAGAGCAATGTGGAAGCTTGATGATAAAATCAAGGAAATGCAGGAATTAAGAAGAAGCGGAAGCAGTGCAAAGGATATGGCTGAGCAGCTCATGGAGGCACCATTGGAAGTTTCGAGCGAGATGGGTATTACCAACAATTATTTGGAGCTCTTGCTGAGCAAAAATAGCTATTATGTAAAGACGGCTGATTTAAAAAGCGAAGAAATAAAAAAACAGAGAGAAGTACTGCTTTTAGGTATAGAGCTTGGAACAAAAGCATCATACTACGGTGTTCTTGTCAAGGAAAAGGCTATTGAAATAAATAAAGCAAGACTGAGCAGTGCAAATGAGCAGCTGAGAGTTGTGAATCTTAAATTTGGCAACGGCTCTGCCACAAAGGCGGAAGTTCTGAATGGTGAAATGGCTGTTCAGAAAGCTAAGACAGATTTAGATACCGCTATGGATGACTTGAATATTGCAAAGCTCAACTTCCTCAATCGGCTGAACCTGCCTTTGGATGCGGAGATAGTATTGACAGACAAAGAAATTAAGTATGTACCAACATCAAACATTGATTTGGATAAGGCAATTGAAAAAGCAAAGGCCGAAAGACCTGAAATACAGACTGCAATTAATGATCTGGAAATTCAGAAAATAGAAACCCACGCCTATACCGCATACTATACATCAAACTTAAGACAGAACAAGTGGGCCAAGGAAAAATTAAAGGATGCGGAGCTCAAGGTACCGCAGACATACAAAGATGTTGAACTTGACGTGAGAAGTTCATATCTTGACCTTATTAAAAATGAAAGAAATCTCGTGAATATGAACAAGACTGTTGAGCTTGCAAAAGAAGGCGCACGAATCAAAAAGCTTCTTTACGAAAACGGAATGGCAACATCTCTGGATGTGCTTGACGCAGACACAGGACTCGCAGAAGCTGAAATAGGCCTCTACCAAATTATGGCCCTGTACAATATAAGCAAGCTTTCATTTGACAACTCAAATCTCATAGGCTCAATGAAAGCGGAGCAGCAGTAAGATTTAGAATCATCATAACTTATATGAAGTGGTATCCGATATTGAAGGATACCACTTTGAATATATATGCGTAAAAAGATCTGATACAAAGCAATAAATATTTAGTTTTTATAAATGCTCATACCCATACTATTATAAACTACAAATTTGACAGCATCATATATGAGTAAAGCGGTATCTTATATTTAAAGATACCGCTAAATGAAATTCAATTCAAATAGATAAATATTGATTTTAATATTTTGATACAACGCCATCTCCTGATAAAGTTCCATTACCAAGTGGTTTAAATCTGAAAAATACTATTTCAGATGCTCCAACTTTGCTTGATGGAACGGGCCAGTATATAGTAGAACCTCTATTGAGCTCAACAGATGATAAAACAGTAAGAATACCCAATGAATTTAATTTGCATAAAGCAATTTCGTATTTCCCGCTTCCTCCACTTTTTTCATTAAAGGTAATAGCAATTTTTCCATTATGACCGGTAAACCTATATGATGTATACATTGTTGTATTGTTTGTTGAAATGAAACTATAAGCATAATTATTGTTAGATAAATCATATATTTGCGTAGGGACATTTTGGTCGTATGGAACAATTTCGCCAGTAGAAAATTTATCTGATGATATGGATACTGATGCATAAGAAGTAAATGGTACAATTGTCATTGTAAGTATTAACATAATTATTAACATTTTCTTGCTTTTCATAATTATCCTCCTAATTTTCGTTAGTTTTAAATTAAAAATATTGACATTAAAAAAATATGATGATAAAATATGCAAGTATTTAATCCTTTAGAAAAACAAAGATTATGTGTTCTTGTGTTTTCGTTAGAAACGCTGTGGGCACATAATCTTTATAGTGTTTGAAAGGAGATATGAATATGGATAGTCAAATATTACAAGGTAAAAATTT
>DAMAEI010000009.1:0-10423 GCA_031997345.1 Sedimentibacter sp.
GAACAACACCTGGAACAACACCTGGAACAACACCTGGAACAACACCTGGAACAACCCCGGGAACAACACCGGGAAATACAAATGTTGGAGAAGAGCAGACACTGACCGGAAAAGCAAAAGGATATGGCGGAGACGTTGACGTCACAGTTAAGGTCAAGGGAAATAAGATAGTATCGGTTGAAGCCAAGGGCGACAAAGAAACTACGGGAGTTGGTTCTAAAGCCATAGATGAGCTGCCAAAAAAAATTGTCGATGCTGATTCAACAAATGTTGATAATGTATCCGGAGCTACAGTGACAAGCAAAGCAATCAAGGAAGCCGTTGATCAGGCGCTGAAAGGAAAAAAATAGCTAAAAGGCCGGTTATACCGGCTTTTTAGCTATAATCCACTAATCTACAAGTGACGAAAGTATAAGGGACGTGGATGACTCTCGTATACTTTCTATTTTATGAAGTTCGTCCTGCAGTGCTTTTAAACCGAGAGGAGCCATGCACCTTACTTTCATCAATATACACCATGTACCTGTAACAATGTGGCACTCTTCAACTATCAGGTCTTTTATCTGAAGCTCCTTAAGCTGCTCAAGGAGATTGTCATAATTTGTTGTTCTCACCTTCAGAGATATTATGGCATTTGTTGTATATCCTAACTTAAGCCAGTTGATTGTGGCCTTGTATCCTGAAATTACGCCCTGCTCCTCCAGTTTTGTAACCCTGTTATGAATTGCAGGTCTGGAAAGATTTAAACGCTTTGAAAGCTCTTCGTGAGATATTCTTCCTTCTTTTTCTATATTCTTAATTATTTGTATATCCAATGAATCCATCTACTACCTCATTATTTTTATAAAATTAGTTTTAATATAGCACAGAGAGGCATAAGATGCAATTGTTTTTTGTTGACAAAGATGATAGGCGATGATAACCTATATATAATTGAATAATTTCTATGTTCTGTCCCAGCAGGGACAGCTAAGAGGGAAGCAGGTTGAAGTCCTGCGCGGTCCCGCCGCTGTAAGCATGTAGTTGTTTTCATATCCACTGTAACGGGAAGGAGAAAGCAATGAAGATGTGTAAGCCAGAAGACCTGCATAGAATGGTTATATTGCCAACGGTAGATTGGTAAGGTATAAATTACGGTAAAAACGAACTGTGGTATTATATGCTGCAGTTTTTTGTATGCCCTAACCCCATTTTTTCGACCGTCAGGGAGAAAAAATGGCGGTAGGTCAACCGCAACGAGTTCCAGATTTGCATGAGCGACAGCGAATAAGCAAATATGTGAACGAGACTGCGATAGAATAATAAAATATCAGGAGAAAAAATGGAAAATAAAACAATAGCCAAGGTAGACGGAAGAGAAATAAGGGAATCAGACCTGAGCGCTCTGGTAAAAAATCTGGGACAGAATGCTTCATATTTTCAGGGATCGGATGGCAGAAAGAAACTCATAGACGAGCTGGTAATGCATGAATTGATGTATTCAGATGCATTGGAGAGAAATCTCGAAAATGAAGATGAATTTGTTGAAGTGATGAATAATATGAAGAAATCAATGCTTCAGCAGTACAGTCTAAGAAAAATGTTCAATGAAATATCTGTGTCTGAAGAAGATATCAAATCATTTTACGAAAAGCACAAAGATAACTTTGTGACAGAGGAAATGGTTAGCGCAAGCCATATTCTGGTTGATTCAGAAGAACAAGCAAGAGAAATTCTTGAAGATATAACAGACGGAATGTCATTTGAAGAAGCTGCCGCACAGTATTCAAGCTGCCCATCAAAGCAGGCAGGCGGAGCATTAGGACAGTTCGGCAGAGGCCAGATGGTTAAGGAATTCGAAGATGCAGTATTCTCAATGCAGGTGGGAGAAATCAGCGAACCTGTTAAAACACAGTTCGGATACCATATAATCAAATTGACAGACCGCACTGACAGAAGAAACGCATCTCTGGAAGATGTCTATCAGGAAGCTAAAGACGGCTGCTTCATGGAAAAACAGGAAAAGATATACACAGACAGAAAAGAAACACTGAGCGATAAATACAGTGTTGAAATATTCGAATAGTCTGCAATAAATTGATAAAATGGAACGGTCTGAGCCGTTCCATAAGTTTTTTCAAAAAAATATAAAAATATATTGATTAATTCAAACGGATGTGTTAATATATCCAAGTGACATAAGCAATGCGGATGTGGCGGAATTGGCAGACGCGCACGGTTCAGGTCCGTGTGAAAGCAATTTCATGCAGGTTCAAGTCCTGTTATCCGCACTAAGTTATAAGCTACATTTTTGTTGGTAATAAACCAATGAAGATGTAGCTTTTTTATATCTAAAATAGTAATTGAAGTACTTTTACATTTTAAACTTTTTGATTGTTTCGCTAAATAGAAACAGGACACTTGATTATTTCGTCAAATCGAAATATAATATAAGGAAGCAATATGCTTTGATGGTGATAAATATATGGAATATCTGACAGTCAAGGAGGCTGGAGAAAAGTGGAGACTTACAGCCAGAATAGTGAATTATTATTGCTCCTCGCCAAAAAGCCTGCGGATATGAGAAAAGGAAATTCACGCAAACCAAACATAATTTATAGCGGATTACGCTTCACGCTGGGTACAGATGGAAAGGAAGTGTCAGTACGGTGGAGTTAATAATGTCGCCAATCTGCGAAAAATTCGTAAAAAGGAGTTCATAGCATATGATGACGAACCATAAAGAGAGTCAAAACGACTTGACGGACTCCTTCCAAGCCTTTTTTAATTCTGATAAGGAAGCATTGCTTGCAAAGGCAATCGAGTTGTTTCCCCATATGATCCATGTTTTTGCTCCGGATGGAACGACGGTGTTTGTTAATGAGGCCGTGCGGAAGCAATACGGAATCACGCGGGAAGTGCTGGAGGAAACCATCATTGGGAAGTATAATGTATTAAAGGACCCTTCTGTTGCCTCGGAGATTCCACCCAGTGTGCTGCGGCGAGCCTTTCAAGGGGAAACGATTTATTGCCCGGATATTAAGATTCCCTTGACTGTCTTGGCGGAGCGCTTTGGGGTGCAGGACTATGACATGGAGGCCATGTATCAGGATATCACCAACTTTCCGATCCTTGACGATGCAGGACGGGTTGCGTATGTTGTGGGCATCCAGACCGTCAGAAGGGTTTACCGCGGCAAGGAGGAAATCGAGAGAGCGAAGGAGTACATAGAAACCCACTGGCTGGACGCTTTTGATATCAACAAAACGGCAAAAGCGGCCTGTCTAAGTAGGACTCATTTTTCGAGGTTATTTAAGAAGCATACAGGGATGACGCCCCACGATTACTACGTCCATTTTAAGGTCAGCCAAATCAAAGAGAAGCTGGCGGATTCAAACCTATCCATCTCTCAGGTCTTTGCCGCCTGTGGCGTGGACTACAATGGTCATTTTGCAAAAGTCTTTAAAGAAAAAACGGGACTTTCTCCGTCCCAATATCGAAAAAATGCATATCAGGGCTAAACGCTCTGGCAGTGATAGAAAACAGGTCTTCGGAAATCCCGAAGGCCTGTTTTCATTTTACGCCAAATGGTCTTTTTCTTACTAAAGTGGGTCGGGTAGCGCCTATCTTATTTAGGCATTTTTCATTAGACTAAAGGTAAATAGGGGGAAAGGAGTAGGTGCAGTATCATGATCAGATGATTCGGCGGTTTCAAATGCTTACCGCAAACGAAGGCCTGTTTTCCCAGATTATTGATTCATGCCCCTACCCCATTGCGGTATTTACGCCCCATGGAATTCTGGAAACGGTCAATGATGCCTTTGCTGTAGTGACCGGGGCAAATCCGGAAGATATTAGCGCCGGACGGCTCAATATTTATCACTGCATTTCCGATGATGTTGCGCTGACGGGCGCCATCAGGCTGGCCTTTGCCGGGGAAACCTGCTTTTTGGATGATCTGAAACATCCGCTTATGGGATTCCCGGAACGAAACAGAAAAAAGGATTTACCGCCAAGCAACTACTTTAAAGCCATTGTGTTTCCAATTCCAACCGAGGACGGCTTGGTGATGCACAGCGTAGCTGTTTTTACAATCTAAACAAGGAGGGAATTAAGATGACCGAGCAAAACAACAAATTAGAACATGAAAATAAGGAGACCACCAAGGAAACGCCTCAGGGACAGGACAATACCTATACGTCGGAAGACATTGAAAAAGGAAAAACTATGGCAGGTCTTTCCTATCTGCTTTTCTTCCTGCCGCTGATTGCCTGCCCCGAATCCAAGTATGCCAAATTCCATGCCAATCAAGCGTTGCTACTCTTAATTGTAGGAATAGTAGGCAACGTGATATTGGGTATCATCCCCATCATTGGTTGGGTGCTGCTTCCGGTATTCGGCATAGGCGTGTTGGTGTTGGGCATCATGGGACTGGTCCACGGCTTTGGAGGGAAGGCAAAGAAGTTGCCCCTAATCGCAAGATTCGATATCTTAAAATAATTGTGAGGATGATGAAGAAGTTTTTAACGGGGCTGTTGGCCCTTTTACTGGTCTTATCTCTTGCCGGTTGCGGCGCAAAGGAAAAGGCGGCGGAAAAGGCTGCCGAAAAATTCTTGAGGATGCCGGCGTGGATGCGGACATTGACGGAGACAAGGTGGTCATCAAAGGTGAGGACGGTCAGGAGTTAACCATTGGGGAGGGCGAATGGCCCTCATTCGATCTGGCAAAAAGCATTCCCGAATTCAAAGGCGGCAAGATTGTCTCAGTGATGATTCACTGTTTATTATGATAGAGGAGATATTAGACGAAGACTTTACAGCCTATCTGGAAGAAATTAAGGAAACCTTCACCGAGGAAACCTATGAGATGAACACTGATAACGGCATGATGTATTCGGCGGGAAATGGTGAGGACATTGGAGTCATGCTCACCTATGAGAAGGACGCAGGGTTCAGCATCACAGTCTCACAGACAGAGCAGGAAGAAAACTAAAATCAAATATGGGAGGGATTATTATGCTTAAATATCAGAAAAAAGGGCTTTGCGAGGCTCTTTCCATAATATTGGCGGTAGCCATGCTTTTGACTGCCCCAATAGGTATTACACAAACTTATGCGCTGGAGGACAGTCAGCCCGCAGTGACGGACATCCAGAGCGAGTTGCCGCTTAACACAGATTCGGTTCAGAGCAGTGATGTACAATATGGCTCGCCTGCAGAAATCGAGGTAGGAACAGCGGAAGATTTGGCGAGTGCGTTGGGCAGCGTACAAAGCGGCGACACCATCAAGCTGACGGAAAATATCGACTATAACGATAGTATTACCATTTCCAAGGAAGTCACCTTCGATGTGGGACAATATACACTGAATATAATAGCAACCAAATATAATTATCTGACCGGGCTTGAAGTAACCGGAAGCGTCAGTTTAATTTCTACTACAGGTGAGCTTAATGTCACCGGTAGTCGTATTGGAGTGGTGGTGAGGAATGGAGAAGCTGCTTCTGCCACCGTGACCAATGCCACAGCGACCCAGCCGGGAGGCATCGGAATCCATGCAACCAGTGTCCAACCCAATGCGACAAACGTTGTTGTGCAGGGCAATGTAAACGCAGATACAGGTGTTTATGCTTATGGTAGCGGAAGCAACATTACCGTTCGAGGCAAGGTTACTGCGACAGACGTTGGGGCACTTGCCGAAAGTGACGGAAATATTGTGGTGTATGGCGACATTGAAGCTGGATCATGCGGTGCAAAAATTGTATCTGATGGTAGGATTATCGTTCAAAAAGATATCACCGCAACTGGAGCAGATAGTACTGGCGCATGGATCAAGGAAACCGGAAGTGTGAGAATTGATGGCGATATAACGGCAGTAAATTATATCATGCTCGGCAGTACAATTAAGCTCAAGGGTGATGGTGTGGCGGATCCCGATCTTTCCGGTTATACTAAATATACTGACGGTAACAACCGTGTAGTCCGGGTCAAGGGAGTGGTCATATCATCCGACAAGGTCTGCGAAATAGGCAAAAAACAATATGCCACATTGGATGAGGCAATTGCTGAGGTACAATCTGGAGATAGAATCACGCTGTTAAAAGATATTGACTATCTCAAAGGCATTGCCGTTGCCGGCAAGCACATCATATTCGATGTAGGCGAATATACACTGAATATAACAAACTCCTCTGGCACAGGTCTTGAAGTATCTGGGATGACCGGGAGGGTCAGTTTAGCTTCAACTACAGGTAAACTTAATATCACCGGTACCGATTATGGTATAAGAGCATGGAGTGGCGGCGCGGTTACAGTGACCAATGCCACGGCAACAGCATCTGGAGGTAACGGAATCTTCGCCTCCAATCTAAACACTGACGTTACCGTGAACGGCAATGTGAAAGGCATCAATACCGGTATATACGTCATCGATAAGGCGAATGTTCTTATAAAAGGGGACGTCATCGGGAATGACGGAGGGGTTTATGCTTCTGGAGGCGGGAGTGCAGTGATTGTTCACGGCAAGATCACGGCGACAGGCGTTGGAGTGTTTGTAGCAGATGGCGGAAATATTCTGATGCATGGCGTTATTGAAGCTGTAACATGTGGTGCGCGCATTTCAAACGGCGGCACGATTACCGCCAAAAAATCGATTACTGTAACCGGAGCAGATGGTGTGGGCGCATGGCTGACCGGTGGCGGAAGCGGCGGTGGGCGCATGACGATTGACGGCGATATAACGGCCGACAATTATATCAATCTCAGCGGTACGATTAAGCTCAAAAATGATGGTGCGGTGGATTCCGTCAAGCCTGGTTACACCAAGTATACTGATGGCGACGACCGCGTGGTATGGGTAAAGGCTGTTCCGTGCACGGACATTACCAGCAGCTTTACCGACCTGAACTTTCTCCGCGCAGTGCGGGCAAAGCTGGGCAAGGGCGCGGAGGACCCCATTTATACCGCCGATATAGCCGAAGTAACTTCAATAGATGTGTCAAGTAGAAGCATAGACAGTCTTGCGGGCATTGAGCATTTTACCGCACTGATTGCTTTGAATTGCTCTAATAATGCGCTCAAGACGCTGGATGTCAGCCATCTGACGAAGCTGGTCAACTTGTACTGCTACGATAACCTGCTCACGGGACTGAATGTGAGCAGTCTGACGAAACTGACTGAGTTGTACTGCTACGATAACCTACTTACGGGGCTTGTACTGAATGGCAGTGCGGATTATTCTCACATTGATGCCAGAAATAACTATATGGAGAATGAGAGTGCTGTCACAGGCCAGAACATCACTTGGGGTGATTATAGGTTTAGATTCTCACCGCAAAAAGCTCCGCAGACCACCTATCCCCTGACCGTACAAAGCGGCACGGGTGGTGGCAACTATACAAAGGATTCGACAGTTACCATTATCGCCAACGCTGCATCAGCCGGACAGCGTTTTAAGGAGTGGGAGATTTCTCATGCCGTCACCTTTACAGGCGGCACAAGCAAAACCGACGCCACGGTAAAGTTCATCATGCCATCGCAGACGGTTACAGCCATGGCTACCTATGAAGCTCTGCCGGATTCTTACTATGCCATCACAATCCAAAACGATGGCAACGGAACGGCTTCTGCCAATGTAAATTCTGCGGCACAGGGTGAGGAAATCAACCTGACCGCAAGCGCAAATGACAGTTATCGGTTCAAGGAGTGGCAGGTTGTCAGCGGCGGTGTAAATATTGTAAATAACAAGTTTAATATGCCTGCCGGAAATGTGGTGATAAGAGCAATATTTGAAGCACAGCCTGCAACAACGCACACTGTCACCTTTAACCTGAATGGTGGCACCCGTACAGGCGGTGGTGAGCTGACCCAGACCGTATCTGGCGGTGACTCTGCTATCGCACCCATTGTCAGCCGCAGCGGTTATACCTTTACCGGCTGGGACAAAGTCTTTACCAATGTCACCCAAAACCTGACCGTAACAGCCAACATCGTCATCACTCCACCGACACAGGATAATCCCAACACCCCGACACAGGCTAAAATCGAGCTTGACGGCAAGGTGAATACAGGCGAAAACTTGACTGTGGACATTACCGACAAGAACATCATCGATGCCATCAACAAGGCAATTACAGAAGCAAAGAAAAACGGCAATGAGGCAAACGGTGTTGCTCTTGTGCTGAATGTGAGCACAGGCGGTAAAACAGTTCATAACATCACCGTGAATTTGTCGAAAACTGTGCAGGATACCATCATCAGCAAGAGGATTGTCAGCACCATCCTGATGGTGGATAACCCTAATATCAGAATTGCCATGGATTTAGCCACTATCAAGGAAATCAACAAGCAGGCTAAATCGAATGCCAATATCACCGCCATCCGCATGAACAGTGGTGAGCTGACCGGTGATGCGAAAAAAGCCATTGGCAGCCGCCCGGCATTTGACCTCAAGGTGAACTACGGCAGCGGTAAACAGGTACAGAACTTTGGCGTAGGCAGCGTATCGGTCACCATCCCGTACACCCTCGGTGCAAATGAAAAAGCCGGAAATGTGCAGGCTGTCTATGTGGACGGCAATGGCAAGGTACACTGGATTACCAACTCGGTATATGATAGTGTGGAAAAGGTGCTGTGCTTTGCTACATCTCATTTTTCCACTTATGGCATCGGCTACAAACAGACCAATACCGCATTCACGGATATTGCAGGCCACTGGGCAAAGGATGATATTGAGTTTGTTATAAGCCGTGGATTGTTCAGCGGCACTTCCACCACCACCTTCAGCCCGAACACTTCGATGACAAGAGGAATGTTCGTCACTTCACTGGGACGGCTGGCAAATGCCGATGTGAGCAGCTATAAAGAGAGTAGCTTCACCGATGTGAAAAGCGATGCCTACTACATGGGCTACATTGAATGGGCGAGCAAAAACAGCATCGTAAACGGCACCGGCAATGGAAAGTTTGCTCCGGATCAGCCCATTACTCGTGAGCAGATGGCGGTTATCATACAGAACTACGCCAAAGTCATCGGCTTCACACTGCCGAAGGTTCATGGGGAAAACACCTTTGTGGACAGCGCCAAAATCAATGCCTATGCCAAGGATTCCGTGAAGCAGATGCAGATGGCAGGTGTCATCAGCGGCAAGAACGGAAATATTTTCGACCCGCAGGGTACAGCCACGCGTGCCGAGGTTTCGGCAGTGCAGCGCCGCTTCTTTGAACTGTCGATCTCCAGCGATATCATGCAAGCCGGGGTCTAAGGCGCTTATAGCGCTATGATAGTCTGGTTTTGGCAATTCCCTCCATGCAATGGCATGGAGGGAAAGTATAAGTAAAACCACTCTTATACAAATGGAAATTTATGAGCAAACTCTATTTCTACCCAATCGCTTAGCAGCAATAATTTGTTAGCGGCAAGGCTGTATTCGACGTACCAATATGTTATTGCTGAAACTAAACAAAACGAAATCCAATATATCGATATTATTATAAAAAAATCACTTCTATTTCCCAGCATTAAAAAAAGTGCTATGGTTACAACAACTAAAACATAAATTATTGCGTAAACCCATTTTCTCCATATTTTAATATTACACTTTGCTATGTACCAACAACCCAAAGAGTTTAAGACTGCTGCAACAACTCCTATAAAGGATGCAATGTTAGCCCCGAAGTATACAACTCTAAAAATGGCGATTAGTGCAGTGGTAATAAAGACAGGTATAGGCCCTCCGAAAAGTGCTGATATAACGATGGCTATATTTCTAAAATCAATAATTGTAGTGTCATTGACTTTGACGCTAAACAGCATGAGCAAGCAACCCAAAATACCTAATATCGTTCCAATGATGATTTTTATTTTACGACTGTTGTTTTCTTCATAATTAATCTTTTTTGCGATTTGACTTCCTAAACTTATGAAACTTATGAGAATGGTCATATTTATAAATAGGTCTTTTATCATAATAAACTCTCCATTTTTTAAATTAAATGTATTACTTTGAACTGCGATACATGGAAATCATTATACGATATTTTGTGATATATTACGACCATTATATTATAATAGTATTACAGGAATAACTAAACAACATGGTACCCGGAGCGCTAAATCATGCATGACCCGCACTTGTAACAAAAACCTTTTTTTATGTGTGAATGTATGATATTCTGAATTTAAAGGTTATTGTATCACACAGATAAATAGGAATTTGACACATAGATGATTTATATCAAATGGAGGTGTTCTTATGATAGACTTTTTAATGCAATATGGCGAAGCTTTTTCCATTGTTACGTTTTTTGTTCCACCTATTTTATGCATTTTAATATTGTATTTTACCAAACGAAACTGGATATGGTTATCTATCCCTATTACAATTATTGTTGATTTATTGATTTTAGGTAAAAGGATTTTTGAATCATCACACAGTAAGGTGGCTCT
>DAMAEI010000009.1:10518-20153 GCA_031997345.1 Sedimentibacter sp.
CATAACCAAAATTTTACAAATTCCAATTTATTGTTTGCTTTTTTAGTATGCTGAGCTTAGACGAAAATCTTTTTCCGCTATTACTTTAATATACACATAATCCGAACTACATCCAGATTAGAGATGCGGTCGGATTTATTTTATATCTAGATGTATCAAATCAGTTTTAATCTCTAATTCTTGACGGTAGAACGGTTGCCTAGTATAATTGTGACAGATAAAAAATCTTTTCTGGGCATTGCTAAGTTCAAGTGAAATCCAAATATATTTAAAGGAGAATTAAAATGACCAAATACGAAAACGCGATGAAACTTATGGAAGAACGTTGCGGAAATGGTAAAGAAGAAATTATTGCCCTTGCAACAATATCACTATCCCTTAACTCTGCCGGTAATCCTCGCCCTGCTGTACGTATGGTTTGCGCATATTATGAAGATGGCGTATTTTATGTTTCTACGGATGCAAAGAAAAATAAAATGCTGCAAATTGAGAAGAACAACGAAGTTTCCGTCGGTGGGTTAGATTGGTACGCTTTCCAGGGCACAGCTGAAAACCTTGGTTGGGTTAAGGACGAGAAGAATGCGGAAATCAGATCGAAATTCAAAAAAATCTTCGATTGGTTTGATGAAGTTGGCGACGAAGACAATCCGAACTCAATCATTCTGCGTATCGCCCTCACAGAGGGTACTATTACTGACAACGAAAAAAAATACGGTGAATGGCAGTATGAAATTGATTGTATCAATAAAACGGCGAAGTAAATAAATTCTTTGATTATTTATATAATAATTGGAGGCAGAGCAAATGACGCTAAATAAGCTATATAAAAAATACAGTTTGATCAAAGATATAAAACTAATCGGTAAAGAAATTGTCACAGAAGATAAATTGTGCGAGGTAATAGGATTTTATCTTTGTGGCAGACAATTGCAACTATTGCTCCTTGAATATGATGAGAAACAAGTTGAATATGAAAAAGAGCAGAAAGAATTGTATGAGGAAAATGAACGAATTATCACTAATCGTACAAGAAAACGTCAAGGAATTTATGCGAATTTTAACAGTATCGTAAGTTGTATCAAAGAAATTAAAGTAGATGATATTACTTATAGTGCAGAAGAAAGTGGTTCTACGAGGATAATGCTTTCAGATTATGAAAGTACTCTTATATTTTCACGGTTTTTTGAAAAAGGCTGGCAACCTAAAAGTATTGGTAAAATTGATATGGAAAACTGCTTTATATGCACTGTTATGTTTAAAGGAAAGTTTGATAAAATACCAGAAATTAATGACAACCCAAAAATAACTTTTAAATTTCGTGATGACCAAAAAGCTCAAATAGTTGAGCAACCGATTATATTAGAAGTAGACAAAGAATATAAGGAAAAAATATATTTTACAGTGAAAGATACAGGGGGACAACACTGGATTTATATTAATTCTGTTAGCGTTTATGACATGCTCACCGAAACTATGAAAAATTTTGAAAATCCAAAGCTTATAGAGCGGCTTACCAAAGAAGAACTTATTCAAATGAAAGCTGACACAGAAAAAAGAATTTTAGATGTATGCCCTAAAGGAAAAGGATTTTTAAGTATTGAATATGAAAGTGACTGTGACCAGCAGATAGATCTTTACTTCAAGGAATGGCTTGAAAGCGAGCCTATCTGCACAAATGGTATAACAACATTTATGGTAAGACCTGATAAAAAAACAGGCAAACTTGGAAAAGCCCTTAGAGCTGCACTTATTGAAGAACCATTAGAGTTAAACACAAAGATTGTTGAAGCTGAAATATTTTCTATGTACAAAACAATAGAAAATAAAGATGTTGTGTTGTAGCAAAAATAGCAGACCCATATATACAGAAATCAATGAAAATATCGGTGCAATGAGAAGATAAACCTGAAAACGGTCATTTAAAATTTGTGACGAATGCTGCGGTATCCACAAATTTTCTCACGTCTTCAGGAGCATCATCGCTGTACAGCAAGCCATATGGAATATCATAATCCCAATTAACAGGGATTGTCACAAGGCCCGGATGTACTTCTGACCAGCATTCTATGGTTAGAAGTACATTTTTTGTTTCCGCACAGCGTTTGAATACTTGAGGCAGATTTCAATCAAAGGTTGACAGGTGCGGATTTATTTCAGATTGTTCCTCAGCAGGCTTATTCCAAGGAGTACAATGCCTGCATAGCCGAAGCGCAGTCGGATCAGCGGAACAATCCATCAAAGACATTCAAAAATGGTTGGAACGCCATAATACAGCAGAGGTGCAGGTCATTATAGATGAGTGCGAGGCACAGGGCATCAATCCCGCCTTCGATTTGCTTCCCGCCAGCGAGAATATCACACAATATTTCGCCGAGCCAAATCAAGTCGAATTCAAGAGATTAGAAAAGTAGGAAATCTAAAAGACAGACTTTGGTTTACCAGGGATATTATGAGCAAACACACATTACCCGAATATTTTACTTAATCAGTGAAAGATTGCAATTTGTTCGCAAAAGGAAGTATAATGAACTCATCTACTATTTTCATAAGGACAGGTGAGAATGTGAAAAATCGACTAACACAATTCATCAGCACATATTTCGGCCCCGACCTGGATTTTCGGGTATTATTTCAATGCCGACGGCTCTCTTGCAAAGACACCAAGGTGGATGGCTACGAGGTAGACGAAAACGGTGTGAGGAAAAGCAAATAACGCACACGTACGCAAAGCGAGGGTGGAAACCGGTATCGGTTCTCACCCTCGCTTTTCCGTATTCAGTTTGCTTTCCCTAAATTGTCCCTATCATACGGTGGACTTAGTGAAAGTTGTGTCTTTTTCTATGCTAAAAAGAGTGGTATAATGTACAGGAATTTGCAATAGGGATTATTTATATAGATGGAGGAACAGCGGATGAGTAGATCAATAAGAAATGACATGTCAGCAGGACCTTGGCGTCTGGAGGAGGAACAAGTTTTACTAGGAGGTATTAGGTTAATGCTAAAAATCAATAAACTTAAGATTATTATAATGATAGCAATTACTTTAAATTTATTAACAGGCTGTGAAAAGTCAAATATGTATGAAATGGATGCCACAGAAAAATATTTTGCTGAGAATTATCCGGAATTAGAAATAACATGGATAAATACGAATAAAACGGATTTTAATATAAAATATGAAAATATAGGCAATAACGACAGATATATTGTAAATTATGTGAAGGACGGATTATACTATCCGTTGGTTATTAATAAAAAATCAGGTGAAGTAATTAAGACTGCTGATTATGACGCAATCTATGATTATACCGAAGGAAGGGCGGCAGTTTATTATTGTGACACAAAGCTGCTTAAAGACGGTGGATATACTGTTGACAACTATAGATCCGGATTTATAGATGTTGATGGAAATGAAGTGATACCAACAATTTATGAAAGGACACACCCTTTTTCAGAAGGACTTGCCGAGGTTAAAAGAGGAGACAAATTTGGCTACATAGATTACGACGGAAATATAGTATTACCGTTAGAATACACCTCGTCTCAACCATTCAGAGGCGGATACGCCGCTGTAAGTAAAATAGATGGAAATGGGATTGAAATATATGGGATTATTGATAAGAAAGGTAATTTTAATGAAGTTAAGGGCGCCAAATCAATCAGTGCATTTAACAATGGAGTTGCGCGCGCCTGGAGAGACTTCGGAGAAATATACATTGATGTTAATGGTAATGAAGTGAAAGATACTGAAGCAGTTAATGATGAAATAGCAAAGCGCTATGATAAAGTCAGTAATTATAAAGAGGGTCGTGCAGTTGTGGTTGACGAAGTATGGCCGGAATGGCAAAACAAATATGGAGTGGTAGATGAAGAAGGAAACATAGTAATTCCTGTAGAGTATAGCTATATATATGACTACTGTGAAGGAATGACTTCTGCTAATCTTAATCGCGGAAAGAATGCATACTTTGACATAGAAGGAAATAAGGTTACGTCGTTTAGATATGATATAACAAGAGACTTTCATGAAGGCGTGGCAGTAGTAGGGATAGGAAGTTATAAGGATGGAAGTCTGGCAGAAGGAGTGATAAATAAACATGGTAATGAAATAATACCGCTAATTTTTGATTTTATATCAGACTTTTATGGAGGATATGCTTTAGTTGGTTATGAAAATGGGAATGATAAATATGTAAGCACATCAAAACAGATTGGCATATTAAAGCTGCCGAAAGACTTTTATAAGGATGATGGAAGTACTGAATTTATTTCTGTAATACTAAATGGTTCTAAAATATTTTTTGACCAAGATCCAATAATTGATTCGGATAGGGTTTTAGTTCCACTCAGAGCAATAATGGAAGCAATAGGCGCAGAATTAACATGGAATGAAAGCGGAGAAGTCACGGTGCTAAAGAGCGGCACAAAAATTGAGTTAAAAATTGGGGAAAAACAAGCATTCTTAAATGGTGAAAAATGTGATTTGGATGTCCCTGCCAAGATTATAAGCGGAAGAACCTTAGTTCCCGTAAGATTTATAGCACAGTGTTTAAATTATGATATTGAGTGGAATCAAGACACACAGACTATAAACATTTCTCAATAATAACCAGGCTGAGGATTTTTTAAAAATACCTCAAATTGAGGTGTGTAATATAATAATGTTCTTTCAATTTTAGGATTGAAAGAACATTATTGCTTTAGTATAACATATCTACGGAGCGTGGATTGATTTTAATATATGCAGCATGTACAATGATGCAGAGGTGAAAGAAGTGGATATGAGAAGAAAAAAGGAGCTGCTTGAAGAATACAGAAACAGAAGACCTGAGATGGGAGTGGTTTCGTTCAGGTGCATAGCAACGGGAGAAAGCTTCATGGGCAGCACTAAGGATACAAAAGCATATTTTAATAGTGAACGCTTCAAGCTTTTATCGGGAGGGCACCCTAACAGGCAGTTTCAGGAGATATGGAATAAGCATGGAGAAGAAGGATTTGAAGTTTCCGTGCTGAGGACTTTAAAATATGATGACCCCAAGGAAGACCACAGAGAAGAATTGGAGGAGTTGCTTGAGCAGTGCCTTCAGACGGACAGCATGGCGAGGAGGATATGGAAATGAATGAAAGCACAGTAATGACGGCAGAAGGCTATGATAAAATTGATGGCAGAAATGCATATAAATCTGATATTAAGAAGCTCACATTGGGAAAACCCATGCTTGAAGAAAATCAGAATGCGCAGATTGCGGCACAAATATGGAAGGAATTCGGCGGAAAGCTAGTGATGGATATGGAGCTGCCTGTGCACAGAATTCTTGATTTGATGATTTTCCTGAGCCGAACTCTTTTGTACTTCAGAGAAGCATATAGGCTTCCACTTTTGTATGACCCGAAAAAACCGTCGGTTGAGCGGGTTGGACTGCAGGGAGGAGTTATGCCTGTTTCAGTATGCACAGACAATCCCGATATTAATGATGATATACAGCTGTTCTTGCAGTCCATTAATGATTCGGGAGAAATAATCGGGGAGCGCCTGCGTGTTATTTCGAGAATTTTAGAAGAATTGGAGTATTTATAGAAATGGAAAACAAATATCCTCTGTCTCCTGCCAGACAGCTTACGGAAGCGGAGAAGAAGCTTATCTGGAAGAAACCGTCCACACATGTTGAAAGCGAGGCTGAAAGGCGCATTTGCACAGAGGTGAGGCGAAGCTGGAACAGAGAGGAAATGAAGATAACAAATATTTTGCTGGAAGGAGATGCAGGCTCGGGGAAAACCCAGCTTGCAAAAGCCCTGTCGGCAAATTTTAACCTGCCTTATACAAAGATAACATGCTTTGCAGATATGGATAAATCTGATGTGCTGGGCTCGGTGCTTCCCGTACTGGATGACGGTTCGGGTACCGGAGAGGTACAGTACCGGTTTTATCCGTCTGAAATAGTGATGGCCTATGAGAACGGATGGCTTCTTGAGATACAGGAGCCAACGGTTATACGCGATGCCGCGGTACTGATGGCGCTCAATTCAGCGCTTGAACCTGACGGAAGCATTAATCTTCCCACACGGATTGTTCACAGGCATCCTGACTTTATTGCGGTTATTACTACAAACAGAGGCTATAACGGGTGCCGTCCCTTGAACGAGGCATTGAGAGACCGTGTCCAGCATACAGAAAAGATGGATTTACCGCCTAAAGCTGTAATGATGGAACGTGCCCATGCGAAAACAGGATTTTGCAATGAAGATATGCTGTCTGTAATGGCGGATATAATTATTGTGCTGGATGAGACGGCAAGAGCAACAGCAATCAAAGGCGTCGCAGGCATGCGTTCATATATTTTCTGGGTAAATGCAGTTGCGGACGGAATTTCTGCGCGTGAATCAATGTACAATAAGGTGATTTACAAAATTACTACTGATTCGGACGAGGTGTCTATTTTGGAGCAGGCACTTTCAGCTAAGGAACTTATTCAACAGTTGGAGGATGCGGAATTAAAAAGTACCGATGTTCAAAATAGTAATGTAATGGAGCTGCATCTTGATGGAGATGGTGAATGTTTTGAAAATGACGACACACCTGTAAATCCTGAAGCTGTGCGATTGCGCAAATCTGCGGACAGCGAAGCTCATTCTCAAAGGTATTCCGACGTGACTGAAAGCACTCAGGGCAGTGACAAGGGTGAAGAAGGTGATGCCATATACCATGAAATGAAAGATGAGCGTCAGGATGAACAGCAGAAGCAGTCGTTTCGAAAGAAGCTGAACAAGGAAGCAAGGGAATGTGTGAAGGGCAGCCTTCACGAACAGGTTAAGCTTATTGTACACCGACCTCAGGTTACTGACGAGAACAAGGCAGAATATGCAAAGCAATCAACGGCCTTGATGCCTGTAATAAAAGAAATGGTACAAAAAATCACACCTGTTTTAGAACATGAAATTTCAGCAGAATTTATGGGGGCACAGCTTTATGGCACAAAATTTTGTGCTGAGCGTGTTGTGTCAAGGGACTTCAGGTGGTTTGCGAGGAAACGGCCTCCGGAAGAAAACCCGTCTCTTGCAGTTGCCTTGCGTATTGACGAATCTGCTTCAATGTCGGCATTTGGGCGCCTTGATGCAGCAAAGCAGGCTGCTATTGCACTTTATGAATTTTGTGTAAGCTGTGATATCCCTGTTATAATTTACGGAGATACGGCAGACCGCTCCCAAAGAGAACAAATGTCGGTATATTCATATGTGGATTTTGAAAGCAGGAATGCTGATGAAAAATATTCGCTCATGAATATTAAAGGAAGAAGCAACAACAGAGACGGAATGGCCCTTCGTATTATATCCGAGCGCCTGTTGAAGGCACCTCAGGCAACGAAGCTGTGCATCAGTATCAGTGACGGGCAGCCTAAGGCAATGCCGGATTATACAGGCAAGCTTGCAGAGGAGGATATGAAAAAAACTCTGCAGGAATACAGGCGAAAGGGTGTTATATTTCTTGCCGCGGCAATCGGTCAGGATAAGGATGTAATAAGCAGCATTTATGGTGCCGAAAATACATTGAATATCACAGAACTAAAATCTTTGCCCGCACATTTGGTAAAAATTATTGCAAGATATCTGTAACAAAGGTTATACTGTCCATAGGAGGAATGAATATGGATTGTGCTAAAATCGGGAGCTTGATTGCAAGGCTTCGAAAGGAAAAAGGTCTTACACAGCAGAATATGGCGGATGCTCTTAATATAAGCAACAAGACTGTATCAAAATGGGAGTGCGGACTTGGCTGTCCCGACGTATCTCTGTGGTCCGAGCTGTCGGTAATACTGGGTGCCGATATGGCGCAGATGATGGAGGGTGAAATTACTCTTAACCGGCCTGACAGCGGTAATATTGACAAGGTCAGATTTTATGTGTGCCCGTCCTGCAGGAATATCCTCACAAGCACAGGCAGTTCTTCAATCTTCTGCTGTGGAAGAAAGCTTGAGCGTCTGACGCCGGTTGTTGATAAAAACACTCCGGATATTAAGGCAGAGATGACAGACACGGACTACTACGTTACAATTGACCATGATATGAGCAGGGAGCATTATATTCTATTTGCCGCATACGTGAAAAGTGATAAGCTTTTCTTAACGCGAATGTATCCGGAACAGAGTGCTGCATTGAGAATACCCTACATGCCGAAAGGAAGACTTTATATTTATTGTGTAAAGCATGGCTTTACCGTACAAAACATAAATGGATGACAAATAATAATGAACATATCTGAGATGTGTTCATTATATTATTTTTTGTATCTGTCAATAAGTTTAAATTTCAAAACATAGTCATACGCCCTGCAGACAATTGACATACATAAAAAATGACGATATAATACCAATATTAAAGATGCTCGGAAACACGGTCATACATGGAAGGAAAAAATGAGATTAGAAATAAAGATAATACTGATTGTAATGTTTTTTATAATTTTAATAAGTCTGCAATATACATTGAATCAAATATTGCTCCTGCTCAGAGAAATTAAGACGATACTGCTTATTAAAAAGGAAAAACAGGAATAATTTATACATTTTCAACCATAATAATCTTAGCTAAGGAGGTAATTATGGCTGAAAATAATGTGAAGAAGGAAAATAAGAAAAAAGCGCTCACGGCTGATGACCTTATGAAGTTGGAAATAGCAAAAGAAATAGGCCTGATGGATAAGGTGCATGAGCTTGGCTGGGGAGGACTCACCGCCAAGGAAACAGGCAGAATCGGCGGATTGATGACTGCCAAGAAAAAGCAAAGGAAGAAATAAGATGCTTAATAAAAGCTACAAGGAATTTTCACAGATTTATGATTTGCTCATGAATGATGTGGATTATGAAAAATGGACATCCTTTATAACAGATAAAATAAAAGGAAGCAAAAAAATACTGGAGGCTGCATGCGGTACAGGTAGTGTAACCCGTATGCTGGCAGCCCTTGACTATAGAGTAACTGCTTTTGACCTTTCTCAGGACATGCTCATGAGGGCAAATGAAAAGATAGGGAGAAACCCGAGCATCAAGCTGCTGAATATGGATATGGCAGATTTTCAAATCGATGATAAATTTGATGCTGCCATGTGCTGCTGCGATGGAGTAAATTATATTACAGAAAATGAAGCGGAGAGATTTTTCAAAAAAATATATAATCATTTAGAGGACAATTCAAGATTTATTTTCGATATCAGCACAAAATATAAGTATGACAGCATGTTCAATGATACATATGTATATGATGACGGCGATATTTTTTATGTGTGGGAAAATATATATGATGAAGAGAGCAGATCAGTAAATGTGGAAATAAATTTTTTTGTACAGGATTCATTGAATAAATACAGCAGAATAAATGAGGTGCAGACTCAATATATGCATGATACTGATACGATGGCGAAGCTTTTGGAGAAGGCGGGTTTTTCGGATATTGAAATATATGATGATTATGACGATGAGCCGCTTAAGGAAAATTCACTGAGAGCAGTGTTCTGCGCAGTAAAAAAATGATCAGCTTAAATAAATTGGTAATGAAAGAGGAAAAATCATGGATTATATGATAAGAGCTATAGATAAGAAACAAACATTCAGACTTTTTATGGTAAAGTCAACAAATACCGT
>DAMAEI010000009.1:20163-21240 GCA_031997345.1 Sedimentibacter sp.
TGAGGAAGCAAGAAAGTTTCACAACACAACCCCGACAGCTTCGGCAGCATTGGGAAGAACGCTTACTGCAGGTCTGATGATGGGATATATGATGAAAAATGAAAACGACAGACTGACAATAAATATAAACGGAGGAGGCCCGTTGGGTACAATACTTGCAGTATCTGACAACAGCGGTCATGTAAAGGGCTATATTGATAATCCGGGAGTGGATTTGCCTCTGGAGCCCAACGGTAAGCTTGATGTTGGCGGTGCCGTTGGCACAGACGGAAAGGTTACGGTTATGATGGACCTGGGGCTTAGGGAGCCTTATGTTGGAAGTACGGATATAGTTACAGGTGAAATAGGAGAGGATATTGCAATGTATTACTGGCTTTCCGAGCAGCAAAATTCAGCAGTTGCCCTCGGCGTGCTTGTGGACAGGAACTACAGCATTAAATCCTCAGGAGGATTCATTGTTCAGACGCTTCCTTTCATAGATGATGAGGATCTTGAGAAGCTTGAAAGCAAGTTGAACAATCTTAAATCTGTTTCCGAATATTTCGATAATGATGATGATGTGGAGGAAATCGCAAAATCTGTCTTCGAGGAGTTCGATATTGAGATAACAGACAGAATACCTGTGGAATTCCGATGCGAATGCTCTGAAGAAAGAATGGAGCAGGCACTGATATCGATCGGAAGAGACGACTTGAAGCAAATTATTGAGGAAGACGAGGAAATTGAGACAGTATGCCATTTTTGCAATAAAAAATATCTGTTTCGAGGAGAAAAACTAGAGAATATAATAAAATATATTGAAGGGTAATGGCTTATAGCTACAGAAATAAATATCTAACAATTAAAGCTATTCGTTGGTGAATAGCTTTTTGTATGCCCTAACCCCGTTTTTCCGACCGTCAGAGAGAAAAAAACGGCGGTAGGTCAACCGCAACGATTATGACTCGACCCAATTTCTTCGACCGGTAGGGAGAAAGAAATTGTAGGTGAGTCAAACGCGATGAGTTCCAGATTTGCATGAGCGAAAGCGAGTAAGCAAATCTGTGAACGAAACTGCGCCTCCCAAAGTATGCGACC
>DAMAEI010000009.1:21264-26563 GCA_031997345.1 Sedimentibacter sp.
AGCGAATACTTTGGTGAGTGAGACTGTGATATGTAAAAATTTATAAATACAAAAGAAAACATTTAAAATGATAATTAATGATTGCTTTAAATAGCTATTTTTTCTATAATAAATATATAGTATTGAAAAACTTTATTAATAATACAGGGTTTCCTGTAACGGAGAAATAAAATGGAGGGACGTATGAAGTATCTGGCAAAGGATGAATCAAAATGCATCCAGTGTGGAAATTGCGAGGAGGTATGTTCAAAGACATATTTCAAAATCAATGACAGGACTAAATCCTGTATTCAAATTAATGAAAGGGATGGAAATCCTGAAATCAATGTGTGCGATCAATGCGGTGAATGCATTGATATTTGTCCTGTAATGGCTATTTCGAGAGACAAGCTCGGAGTTGTAAGGATAAATAAAAAGGCCTGTGTGGGATGCTTCATGTGTGTTGGATTCTGCTCCAAGCTGTCTATGAGGCAGCATGATGAATATATAGAGCCGTTCAAATGCATATCATGCGGATTGTGTGCAAAGCAATGCCCTTCAGAAGCAATTTTCATGGCTGATAAAGACGATTCTGAAGCATTAGAATTACAATTAGATAAAGTATTCAGCAAATAGGAGGGCCAAATGGATATTAATAAATTAAAAGAAAACCATATATTGCTTAAAGAATATAAATATGAATTAGGCAAGGTAGATAAAGGATATGCAAACAGAACTCTTTATGTTAATATTTCCGATAATACTATTAAAGAAAAGCCGGTTACTGATTTTATGAAGGATAAATTTGTTGGCGGTAAGGGATTTGGCATGTGGTATCTGTGGAATGCAGTGACACCTACAACAAGGTGGAATGACCCTGAAAATGAAATAGTCATAGCAGGAGGACCAGTTTGTGGGATAACTCAGTATGCTGGCACTGGTAAATCATTAGTATGCAGTCTATCTCCATTAACAGATATTCCTATAGATTCAAATGTAGGGGGATATTTTGGACCCTTGCTGAAGTTTTCCGGTTTTGATGCTTTAGAAATTCAAGGTAAAGCTGAAAAAGACATAATAGTTTATATAGATGGAAATACAGGAGTTGTAACCATAGAGGAAGCTCCTCTTGAAGCTATAGATGGGCACGTACTAGGTGAACAATTAACGGAAATGTATGCTGACAATGAAGCAGATAAAAGAAATGTTGCGGTTGTTACAGCAGGCACAGGTGCTGAACATACGAGATTTGGGCTTTTAAACTTTACATTTTATGACCCTCGTAGAAAAGTCACAAGATTAAAACAAGCAGGCAGAGGCGGAATTGGAACAGTTTTTAGAGACAAAAAAATAAAGGCCTTAATTGTTAAGTTCAGCAATGTAAAAGGTGATTTAAATAATACTTTCGACCAAGCTATAATAAATAAGACAGGTATTAAGTATCATAAGGAAATTCATGACCTTGACAGTAAACAGAATAATATGAGAAAAATAGGTACTGCAAACATAATCGAAGTTATGGATGCTTATGATTTACTTCCTGTTATGAATTATCAATATGGTATGCACCCTGATACTCAAAAAATAAAGTCAACTATATTTATAGAAAAATATATCACCCAAGGTGTTCAAGATGGCTGTTGGTATGGTTGCTCAATGGCATGCGCAAAAGCAGCTGATGGGTTTGAATTAAAAACAGGTCCTTACAAGGGACATAAGGTAACTGTAGATGGCCCTGAATATGAAAATGCAGCAGGTTTAGGTTCAAACTGCGGAATATTTGATCCTGAAGGAATTTTGGAATTGAATTTTTACTGCGATACATACGGAATAGACACTATTTCATTTGGAACAGCAACAGCCTTTGCTATGGAACGTTATGAAAGAGGTATTATAAACAAAGAAATTACCTGTGGAATGGAATTGAACTTTGGAAACTTTGAAGCTGCAGTGGAATTGTTGCACCAAATGTCAAGAGGCGAAGGTTTTGGTGTAACGGTTGGTCAAGGAATTCATAAAATGAAGAAGCTGTTTGCAGAAAAATATGGCGCAGACCCTGATTTCTTGTTTGATATTGGCATGGAACAAAAAGGCTTGGAATATTCTGAATATATGCCAAAGGAATCATTGGCACAGCAAGGTGGTTACGGCTTGACAAACAAGGGACCTCAACATGATGAAGCATGGCTTATATTCATGGATATGGTAAACAATCAGATACCTACATTTGAAGATAAGGCAGAAGCTCTTCACTACTTCCCAATGTTCAGAACATGGTTTGGGCTTTATGGATTGTGTAAGCTTCCGTGGAATGATATAGTTCCTGCAGACAACAAATACACATCAGAACCTGCAAAGGTTCCTGAACACGTACAAAATTATTTAGACGTGGTATATGGTGTTACAGGAAAGAAATTAAGCGTTCTTGACATGATTAAGGAATCCGAGAGAGTATACAACTTCCAAAGAATCTTCAATATTAGAATGGGTAAAGGCTTAAGAGCAAACGACAAAATTCCTTATCGTTCAATGGGACCTGTTACTAAGGAAGAATATTTATCAAGACAAGATAGATACGACACCCAGTTAAAAGAAAAAATCGGATATGACATAGAAGGAAAATCAACTGAAGAAAAGATGGATACACTCAGGAAGTACAGAGAAGACCAGTATGAAAAATTGACAGATGCAGTATACAAGAGAAGAGGCTGGAACTCAAACGGAGTTCCCACATTGGAGCACTTGAAATATCTTGGAATTGATTTTCCTGAGGTTGTAGAAGCAGTAAAAGATCTTCAATAAAGTTGATTACCACTCCCGTTGTCTATCTCAACTTTCACACAAAATGAGGTGGTTTTTATTATTAAATTAAATAACAGAGACTTTCCGTGGGAAGATGGAATGACTGTTGAAAGCTTAATGGACAAGAAAAAATTTACGTATTCTCGAATCATAGTGAAAATAAACGGTCGGCACATTGAGCAAGAGGATTATCCTACAGCTGTTATTAGTGATGGCGATGATATTCAAATGATTCACCTGCTTGCAGGTGGGTAAATAATAAGAACTAAAAAAATATACTCGTTGGATTTAAATCTAACGAGTATATTTTTATACATAATTTGGCTTGGACGCATTTAATTTTTTGTTTTCACATCATAGATTTCTTGTATTATACTGGATTTTTCTTGTGTATAATGTAGTTCAAGCTACTTTGCTGCTAATTATGTTTCCTGTAAGATTCACAAACCATACGAAATACTCATGTTAATGTAATAATTGGGGCGATGTGTTCAAGTTGCTCAACTTCTTGCAGGATGTTAAAAAAAATTTATTATAGAATTGTAGAATGATATAATGATATAAAGTATAATGATATGACTTTTAAAATTGTATCATTAATTTTTATTTTTTGGAGATAATTATGAATCCTTATATACCAACCAAGACACCTCGTGCTGTAATCATTGATTACAGGGTTACTGATGAAATAGTAAACTATTTAAAAAAATTAAATATTGAACCAATTAAAACCATAAAGTGCACTGATATACAAGAACCTGTTGACGGACATCCTGATATGGTCATACATCCTGTTGATTTTGAAACATTTGTTGTTGCTCCAAATGTTTATGATTATTACAGAAATGTTTTAGAGAACAAAAGTATAAAAGTTATTAAAGGTGGAAAAACTCTATGTAGAAACTATCCCGAGGATATAGCATATAATGTAGCAAGAATAGGGAGATATGCTGTGCACAACACTAAGCATACAGACCAGGTTTTAAAGTATTATTTGGAAGAAGCGGGTGTAGAGTTCATTCATGTGAATCAGGGATATGCAAAATGCTCAACGGTAGCATTGGGCGATAGCAGAGCTGTTACGTCAGATTTGCAGATACATGAAAGACTCAAGTCATATAATATAGACTGTATGTATATAAATCCGGAAGTAGTTCTCTTAGAGGGCTACAATCATGGTTTTATAGGAGGCTGTGCAGGTTTGATTAATGAAAATATATTCTTGTCAACAGGTAAAATTCTTGATGAGAATATTTTAAACACATTAAAAAAATTTATTTGGTCCGCAGGTTATATTTATGAAGAAGCTTCCGACAGGCAAATAATAGATTTGGGATCTCTGATACCGATATGTACTGACGCAACAACGACTGTGCAACCTCCCTGCAAGAGAGGAGTGACTGAGTGGAGCTTTTATCATTAGAGTTAAATGAAAATGAAAATCATGAAATATTTAATAATATTAAGATAATTACCAATCTGGACGAAAATGATATAAATATAGAAATATTTTCAACAGATGAAGGGAATATAAGAGTAAGATATTTTACAGACGAAAAAATAAATAAAAAAGAGTACATTGAAAAAATAGTGGGGAAAGTAACTAGGCTATTAATTGAGTACACAAAGCTTGAAAGTATAAATTGCCTTAAGGAAAATTACTTCTATTTTGATGATGAAGAAATGAAGCTGATAGTCTCGGACATTGAGGATGAAATAGACAATGATGTCAAAATTCAGCTCATTATAAAAAATAAGTTCAGGGAGATATTGGAACGGTCAAATCTGATAAATTTAAACGGGTTTATTAATTTCAGGCTTAAATTTATAAAGCTGTATGCAGAACAAATAGTTGAAAGATGCATCGACAGCTATCTTATGAAAAAAGAGTATATGGACTTCATAAGCATAATAAAGCTTATTTCCGAGTCGGAAGACGGCGAGTATGATGTTGTAAATGTAATGTGCAGCAACAATAAGCTTCAGGTTTATGACAAGAACATGAAAAAAATAACATATCTTACAAATGTGGAATTTGCCGCTGAAATCAGCAGCAATGCATCCTATGATGAATCTATAATAAATATATTGCTGAGTGTGTCTCCAAGAAAAATAGTGATACATGAAGCGAAAATTGACAAGAAAAATAAAGAACTTCAAAATACTCTGGGAGTTATAAAAAGGATATTTGAGGGCAAGTATGAAATCTGCGGTGGTTGCAGATACTGCGAGTTGCTATAATATGCGGGTGCCGTGAGGCACCTGTATTCAGGAAGTTTAAGAAAACCACAAGGTTGCAGCATTATAATATGTGTAAAGGGAATATAAAAGGGAGGAATACATATGTCATTTTTAGTTTTAGCAGCATTGATAACGGTAACAATAACAACGTCAATTCATTTGTTAAATATAAAAGAAGCAGAAGCAAACAATGAGCAGTAAGTTAATGGATTAATATAATCTAATCATAGAGCCGGTGAATTCACCGGCTCTATCGTATTTACGACAAACCAAATTT
>DAMAEI010000009.1:26573-48823 GCA_031997345.1 Sedimentibacter sp.
TTCTAATTTATTTAGCCATTATTTCCGTCCATCTTTCGGTGTACAAATCAATGAATTTCTGAGGGTCTCTGAACATTTCCATCTTTTCTATATCCTCGTGAGGAATGTTGAAGGCGTTGTTGTTTAAAAGTTCTTCATCAACCTCCTTGATGGCTTCTGTATGGACTGTTGAGTACCATACCTCGTTTATATTTTTTACCGTCGCTTCTGTTGAACAGAGGAAGTTTATAAACTTTTCAGCCATTTCTTGATTTTTAGCGTTTGATGGAACAAACATGGCATCAATCCATATGTTGCTTCCTTCCTTAGGGATTACAAAGCCGAGGTTCTCGTTCTCCGACATTGCGGCAACGGCTTCACCTGACCACACAAGGGCCATGTCAGCTTCCTCGGTTACCATTATGGCAGGTGCTCCGTCGGTGAGATATGCCATAATAAGTGGTCTTTGCTCTACTAAAAGTTGTTTTGCTTCATCAAGCTCCTTTTCATTAACCGTGTTCAATGAATATCCAAGCAGCTTAAGGGCTGCTGCAAATGCATCTCTTTGTGAATCCATCATGATAATTCTTTTGCTGTGGCTTTCGTCCCAAAGCATTGACCAGCTGTTTGAGGAAGCATTCACGGTTTTTTGGTTGTATAGGATTCCCAATGTTCCCCAGAAATAAGGAACAGCATATTCGTTGTTAGGGTCGTAGGGCTGGTTTTTAAAATCCTCGCCTATATATTTGTAGTTAGGAATGTTATCAAAATTTAATTTATTTACCATCCCTTCGCTTATCATTCTCTCAATCATGTATTCGCTTGAAATTATCAAATCATAGTTTGAAGCTCCGGCTTTTGCCTTGATGTACATTTCTTCCGGAGTAGCGTATGTGTCATACTTGATTTTAACGTTGTTTTCTGATTCAAACTGAGAAATCAGGCTTTTGTCTATATAAATGTCATAGTTCAGGACGCTGATAGTAGGCTTTTCTTCGGAGCTGCATCCTGTGGCCGCAATTAATATAAGACTTAATACGGCAGTTATCCAAAATAGTTTTCTTTTCATCACATTACCTCGCTCTTTCTTTTTTTCTTGGATTTTTCTACTCCGTTGGAGCGTTTGTTTATTAATATCATCAACAGTAACACCACTGTAAGCATTATGGTTGACAGTGCATTTATTGTGGGGCGCACTCCTCTTCTTGCCATGGAATAAATTACAATGGAAAGATTCGTTACACCCTCTCCTTTTGTGAAGTAGCTTATTATGAAGTCATCCACGGACAAGGTGAAGGCCATGAGAAATCCTGTGATTATTCCCGGCTTGATTTCCGGAAGTATTACCTTTCTGAGGGCATATATTGGTGTTGCACCCAGGTCCATGGCCGCTTCGGTCATGTGTACATCTAGCTGTCTAAGCTTTGGAAGTATTGACAGTATCACGTAAGGAGTATTAAACACTATATGCGAGATCAATACAGTTTTAAATCCGAATCGTACGTTGAAGGATATATATAAAATCATCAGTGAAATACCTGTCACGATATCGGGATTGACGACTGGCAGATAATTTACATTCAGCATTATTGATTTCATTTTTCCCTTCATGCTGTTGATGCCTATTGCGGCAATTGTTCCAAGCAGGGTTGAAATTACGGCGGATGTTATGGCAATAAGGATTGTGTAATAAAATGCCGACCGTATATCCATATCATGAAAAAGCTCCACGTACCACTTCAATGTAAATCCCGTCCAGTTGCCTCTTGATTTTGATTCATTGAAGGAGAATACTGCAAGTACGATGATGGGAGCGTAAAGAAATATAAATATTATGACCATATATATTCGGGACAAATATTTTCTTACCACAGTCTTGCTCCTCCTTCCTTGTCAACATCGAATTTATTCATGATTGACATTGAAATCAATATAATTATCATCATAATGATGGAAATTGCCGAACCGAAGTTCCAGTCTCCGTTCAAAATGAACAGTTTTTCGATGAGGTTTCCAACCATCATGCTTTTGTTTCCTCCTAAGAGCTGAGGAATTATGAATGTGCTCACGGCAGGCATAAATACCATAACTATACCTGATATTACTCCGGGCATGCTCAGCGGCAGTATGACTTTTCTGAACTTGATGTATTTGTTTGCGCCCAAGTCATCGGCTGCCTCCAAAATTCCGGTATCCATCTTGCTCAGTGCTGTGTAGATGGGGAGTATCATAAACGGAAGAAAGTTGTAAACCATTCCCATAACCGTCGCCCCTCTTGTATACAGCATATTTACTCTCGGAAGGCCGAAAAATTCAAATAAGTTGTTCAAAATTCCGTTGTTGCCTAATATTGTCATCCACGCATAGGTTCTCAGAAGCATGTTCATCCACATGGGAAGGATGCAGAGAAACAACAGCGTGTTTCTTATGGACAAATGTGTTTTAGAAATTATATACGCCGCAGGATATCCCAGCAACAGGCATATGGCTGTGGATATGGCCGCAAGTAATACGGAATCCCACAATATGTTCATGTACAAAGGAGCAAAAAACTTCTTGAAATTTTCCAGCGTGAACTGTATTGTAGTAAGGCCGTTTGATTCCTTTGTGGTTATGCTGTAAAGCAATACCAGAAAACATGGGAAGAGAATAAATATTATCATCCATATCTGGTAGGGATATGCGAAATATTTTGTTCTGTCCTTCAAGGCTATTCCCCCTTTTCCATTATGTGAATATCATCCGGAGTCAGAGTAAGCCCCACTGTTGACCCAACAGGAGCCATATCAGTGGAGTGCACAAGGAAACTGTATCCGTGGACAATTATATGCATTTCATAGTGTACTCCCTTAAAGGTTACCGATTGCACTACACCTTCTAATTTTCCTTCTCCCTGAGGTGTCAAATCCAAATCCTCAGGGCGGATGACAACATCCACCTCTTCTCCCCTGCCAAAGCCGGCATCAAGGCATTCAAATTTTTTGCCTAAAAACTCCACAAGGTAATCATCATGCATAACACCGTTTAAGATGTTGCTTTCACCTATGAAATCAGCAACAAAGGCATTTTCAGGCTCATTGTATATATCTGTTGGAGAACCCATCTGCTGAATTATGCCGTCATTCATTACAACAATAGTATCAGACATAGTCAGAGCTTCCTCCTGATCGTGTGTTACATATATGAAGGTAATTCCTATTTGTTTTTGCATTGCTTTAAGCTCGTGCTGCATCTCTTTTCGCAGTTTTAAGTCCAGTGCGCCAAGTGGCTCATCCAAAAGAAGTACTTTTGGTTCATTAACCAAGGCTCTAGCTATGGCGATACGCTGCTGCTGGCCGCCGCTGAGCTGGTCTATCCTTCGCTTTCCATAATTTTTCAGATTGAACAGCTCCAGCATTTTTTCAACCTTGCTGTTTATAAGCTTTTCGTCCATTTTTTTGATTCTCAGGCCGAAGGCTATATTTTCATAGACGTTCATATGAGGAAATAAGGCATATTTCTGAAAAACTGTGTTAAGCTGTCTTTTGAAAGGGGGAACATCGTTCATAAGATGACCGTCAAAAAACACATCTCCATAGTCAGGAGTTTCAAAACCACCGATTATTCTGAGGGTTGTTGTTTTTCCGCATCCGCTGGGTCCTAAAAGTGTAACGAACTCATTTTTCTTTACGGATAAAGTAATATCATCCAGGACGATTTCACCATCAAATTTCTTAGTAATATTATTCAGTTCGATAATTGCGTTATCCATTCTTTTACTCCTGATTTAAAAATTTGGCGGAGTGCATACCCATATAACGCGTGCAGGGTACTTACTCGTATTTTCAATAAAATGAGATTTATTGGTTTTAATATAAAAGGATTCTCCTTTTTTTACCTTGTAGGATTGACTCCCGTAATTCAGCATGATTGTTCCTGAAAGCACATAGCCGAATTCTTCGCCTTCGTGGGGTTCATCGGTCTTTGTCCTGCTGTTGCCTCCCAACTCCACCAAAATGGGTTCCATCTTATTTTTCTGCGCATTGGGAATTATCCAGTTGATTTTGTAGTTATCATCCGATTCCTTGACAAATACATCATCTTCCTTAAATACTATTTTGCTGTCTGTGGCCTCATTGAAAAAGCTCCCCAGATCTGTTCCGAGGCATTCCAATATATCTGTTAAAGTAGCTATGGAAGGTGAAGTCAAATCTCTTTCAAGCTGTGATATGTATCCTTTTGTAAGTTCACACCTGTCAGCCAGTTCCTGCTGGGTCAGAGAATTGGCAATTCTTAACCTTTTTAAATTTTCACCGATATTCATAAAAACCTCTTCGTGTTGTTTATATTATTAAACTTATTGTTTAAAGTTATTAAACTTTTGAATCGATTTTTATTATACACACGTGCAATTGTAATGTCAATATCAAATTGTAAAAAACATCATAAATACAGAATAAAAACGCACATGAGTATATTTGAAGTTTAGATTCACTAAACTTCGGCTGTAAAAAGTCAGCTTTTTCATCTTATATTGACATGGAACATCCGTTGATATATATTATTTATATTAAGTGAAGGCGGGTGAAATATGGCCAAAATAAAAACGAGAGGTTTTCAACAGGCAGCGCTGAAATGGACAGGGTTCTTGGGGGCGGCATAATCAAAAGCTCTCTGATATTGGTTGGAGGAGACCCAGGAATTGGAAAATCAACACTGCTTCTGCAGGTTGCCGATTATGTTTCTAGAAATAATCTGAAGGTTTTGTACATATCTGGAGAAGAATCCGGTGAGCAGATAAAAATCAGAGCGGATCGTCTGGGCGTAGGTGAAGGCGAACTGTACGTGCTGGCTGAAACCAACATTGATATTATAAAGGAATTTGTTGAGAAAGAAGAGCCTGATCTTCTTATTCTCGATTCAATTCAGACAATATATTCTCCCGAGATTGTTTCGGCTCCGGGAAGTGTGAGTCAGGTGCGCGAAGTAACCGCAATGGTTATGCGGATGACCAAGGTAAGAAACATGGCTTCCTTCATTGTAGGACATGTCACAAAGGCAGGAGCTATAGCAGGACCGAGGGTTTTAGAGCACATGGTTGATACGGTGCTGTATTTTGAAGGTGAAAGACATTTTTCATACCGTATATTGCGAGCTGTGAAAAATCGTTTTGGCTCTACGAATGAAATAGGCATTTTTGAAATGAGAGAACAAGGACTTGTTGAGGTCGAAAACCCATCAGAGGTATTCTTGAAGGGAAGACCTGTGGATTCTTACGGAACGGTGGTTACAGCCGCCATGGAGGGAACAAGGCCCGTGCTCATAGAAATACAGGCACTTGTTACATATTCTCCCGCAGGATTCGCAAACAGAGTAATGACAGGAATAGATAAGAACAGAGCATCCATGCTTATTGCTGTTCTTGAGAAGAAGGCGGGGCTGGGCATTCAGAGCTCGGATGTATTTATAAATGTTACGGGTGGGCTGCAGTTGAGGGAGCCGTCGTCTGACCTGGCAATACTGTGTGCTGTGGCATCAAGTTTCAAGGAAATTCCCGTGGATTTCAAAACTGTGCTCATAGGCGAGGTTGGTCTCACAGGAGAAATAAGAGGTGTCAATTCTATCGAGAAAAGACTTACAGAGGCACAGAAAATGGGCTTTGAACGTGCGGTAATCGCAGAATCAAACGACACTATCAAGGATATAAACATGGAGATAATACATGTAAACAACATCAGACAGGTGATGGACCTGCTGTTTTAAATATTAAAATACGGAGAGAATTAATGTTAGAATTTTTAAGAAAAGAAGGAATCAGAGAAAGTCTGATAAATGAAATAGAAAAATTCAGAAAGTTTTACAAGGTGGACAGCGGTCTCGAATACAGAATTCCGCAGCCAAAATATGATTATTACGGAAATGAAGTGTGGGAGCAGGCAATAACGGCCCTCCTGTGCGGTGAAAATATATTGCTGGTTGGTTCAAAGGCAACGGGGAAAAATGTACTTTCAGAAAATATAGCAAATGTGTTCGGCAGACCCAAGTGGGATATCTCCCTCCATGTAAATACAGATTCATCTACCCTCATAGGTACGGATACATTTGAAAACGGTCAGGTTGTCTTCAGACATGGTCCAATTTATGAGTGCGCAAAATGGGGAGGCTTCGGGGTGCTGGATGAAATAAATATGGCAAAGAATGACTCTCTTGCAGTACTTCATGCAACCTTGGACTACAGAAGAATAATAGATGTGCCTGGCTATGACAAAATAAAGCTGGACGACGCGGTGAGATTCATAGGAACCATGAACTACGGTTATGCGGGAACCAGGGAACTTAACGAGGCTTTGACATCGCGTTTTATGGTTATCGATATGCCTTCAATTTCAACAGAAAATCTTAAAAAGCTTCTTCTCAGGGAATTTGATAATATGAAGGAAGAGTATATTGACCAGTTTGCAGGGCTTTTCCAGGACTTGAAGCATAAAAGTGAGAATTCTGAAATTTCCACTAAATCGGTGGACCTGAGAGGGCTTATAGGAGCTATACACCTAATAGACAGAGGGCTTGAAGCAAACAAGGCACTTGAAATGGGTATTACAAATAAATCTTTTGACGATTTTGAGAAAAAGCTCATTGAGGATGTTATAAGGCTGAGAATACCGGATAAACTTGAAAGGAAAGAAATTTTCACCAACTGATATGATAAAGCAAAGAGACGAAAAAAAGCGCGCGCTTAATATAATATGGAACGCATCAGGTGACTATTCCTTTCATCCTGATTTCAAGGACTTTGACGAAGAAGGAAGAGCAGAAATCTACGGAAACTATATAATCGGTGCCGCACATAAATACTACGACTATGATATTTTGGAAAAATTCTTTGATTACCTGAGAACTGACAGCGACCATGAATTTTACGAACAGCTTACATGGCTGGGGCTGGAAAATGGAATATATGCAAAATCTGTTGAGGAACGGCCGGTGCTTTTCGATCTGCGCCGAAGCTATTCGAAAAAAGTGATTAGGGGGGGAATGCCCCAACATGAGAGAGCTCAGCTCAATGAGCTGAAAAAAACTTATTATAAAAGAGTTTTAGGGGAAGATACTGACGCCGAAATCAGGACCATTGAAATATTAAATGAGCTTACATTTGATGAACATATGGATGCTGAACAGATAATTAATAAAATGAATGAAGTAATCAAAAAATACTTCAAATTCAGGGCCGGCAGCTATGAGTTCAAGCTTCAGGATTTCATGGAAGGCAAAAAGCCGTCAGGGGTAAAGAACTTTGAAAGACGTGAGGATGAAAAGTCTGAGGACTCAGGTTATCATCTCATGAAAAATCTGATTATAGAATCTGCCGAAACTACAAGGGATGTATACTTTGAGCAGGATGAAGATATGAAGATGAAAAGCCTCAAGCTCCGTAAGTTTTCTGGAAAGAAAACTGCAGCGGACAGAAGCTACATACAGAGATACTACGGACTCCCCATACTTCCCGAGCATAAACTGAACATCATTGAGAAGATTTTATGTGTTGACAATCACAAGAAATCAAGGCTTCATTTTACAAGAGGTGAATTTGGAAATCCGGAAGAGGCAGATGCAGATTCACTATATATAAGAAAGCTTGCAAAGGAGCAAAGAGAGAGCAACGTTGATTACTTTTACGACAACTATGCCAGAAACAACAACAGCATCTCAAACCTTACAAACAAAATAAGAAATACAATGCTTGTAAACTTTGAATCCTCAATGGTTAGATCGAAATCCGGAAAATTAGATGCCAATAAAATATGGCGCAGTATATATGTCAATGATAATAGCGTGTTTGACAAGGACCTGAAAAACGATATAGGAAATATCACTGTGGACATATTGCTTGACAGCTCAGCTTCCCAGTGTGAGAGGCAGGGAATTATTGCGGCACAAGGCTACATTATAGCCGAAAGCCTGAACAAGTGTGGTATTCCAACTAAAGTCTATTCTTTCTGCAGCTTGAGAGGATACACAATTATAAATCTTTATAGAGATTATAATGAAGGTGACAAGAATGACAGGATTTTCAACTACAGGGCTTCGGGTTCAAACAGAGACGGACTGGCCATAAGGACAGCTCTTCACATGATGGAAGAAACCCAGAGTGAAAATAAAATATTGATTGTGCTTTCTGACTGCAAGCCCAATGATATTGAATTGAATCCCGGTACAGGCATCATACCCCTGCGCACGGAATATTCAGGAGCAAAGGGAGTCAATGACACGGCTTATGAAGTGAAAAGAGGAATGATGAAGGGAAATATGATACTGTGTGTATTCACCGGAGAGGATGAGGACCTGCCTTCTGCTAAGAAAATCTACGGACATAATTTTGTAAGAATAAATAATCTTGAGAGATTTGCGGACATAGTAGGAGTCCTGCTTCAAAATCAGCTGAAAAACTTATAAATTCATCGGAGGATGGTATGAAAAAGCTGTTTTTTATATTAATTTGTATACTTGCTTTATCCGGATGCAGCAATGAGGAAGCACAAAAGATACAGGAGGCCGCAAAGGAAGTACCTCCCATCGCAGAGGAAAAACCTCAAGATGACGTTGCGGATGCTCCGCTTTTAGAAATATCCATAAGCGAAAATGCAGTAGCAGCAATGAACACAGAGCTTGATAAACAGGAAAATCAGAGTAAAATATACAAAGTTGTGTACAATCATGCAGGCAATGGATGAGGAAATCCTACTTATGGACTTGTTCCGGAGGAACGAGCAAATATTGACGGAAAAATGAAAATATTAGTGTCAGAAGGAATGGAAGTGGCAGTACCCAACGGATTGATAGGATATCTCAAAAAAATTGAAATCAAGCATGGAGAGGGAATAATATCTGATGGATTTTCAATTAATACATATTAGTGATAAGGAGAAATGGCTGCTAATTGTCGGAAATATGCAATGATAGCTTGTCAGGAAGGTGAATATGTTTGGAGCACTTGGTGATATTAATTATCTGCGCATGCTGGAAGGAATAATTGAAACATCTTATGACGGAATTTACATCACGGACGGAAATGCAAATACAATATTAATAAACAACAGTTATGAGAGAATAACAGGGCTCAGACGAGATCAAGTTATAGGGTGTAACATGGCGGATTTGGTTAGGAGAGGTGTAATATCCCAATCTGCGACGATTGAAGTTCTGAAGCGCAAGAGGTCTGTTACATTGCATCAGGAATTCAACACAGGTAAAAGTGCCCTGGTTACCGGTACGCCTTTTTTTGACGAAGACGGAAACATACAGATGGTTGTTACCAATGTCAGAGATATCACAGAATTAAAGGCATTAAAGGAAGAAGTTATAAAAAGCAACGAAGAAAATCTCAAATACAAGAATCTGATTGAAGAGCTGAGCAGACAGATTGCAAGCAATGAATATATAATTGCTGAGGATGAGGAGATGCTTAACCTGCTATTGCTTGCCAAACGTGTGGCTCGAGTGGATACCACTATTATAATTTACGGGGAAACCGGATCGGGAAAAGAGGTTCTTGCTAAATACATTTATAACAATAGTGCGAGGAAGGATAAACCTTTCATAAAGGTTAATTGCGGAGCTATACCCGAAAGCCTTATAGAGTCGGAATTTTTCGGATATGAAGAAGGGGCGTTTACAGGGGCTTCAAAAGGTGGAAAAATAGGAATATTTGAAGCTGCCAACAATGGCACTCTTCTTTTGGATGAAGTAGGTGAATTGCCTCTGTCAATGCAGGTGAAATTGCTGAGGGTTCTGCAGGAAGGGGAAATCGAAAAAATCGGGAGCAGCAAATTTATAAAGGTCAATGTAAGGATAATAGCATCAACAAATAAAAACCTCGAAGAAATGGTTGCGAAAAATCTTTTTAGAGAGGATCTTTTTTACAGGCTTAATGTTATTCCGCTGCGTCTTCCACCCTTAAGAGAACGGAGAAGCAGTATCATTCCAACCGTCAAATATTATATTGATGTGTTTAATAAAAAATATGGAATGAACAAATCAATATCAAGAGAGGCGCTTAAGTATCTTTTCACTTACGGTTGGCCCGGAAATGTCAGAGAGCTAAGAAATGTAGTGGAAAGAATTACGGTGACAACTCTTGAGGATGTAATAGGAACGGAAGATTTGCCGGTTCACATTACTGATTGCGATAATGCAGAAGGGTCTAATGTGCCAAGTCTGACAAAGCTGTCGGAAGTCTTGGAAAAGGTCGAAAAAGAACTGATTCTGCAAACGTACGAGCGCTGTGGAAATGTAAGAGCTTCCGCCAGGGAGTTAGGTATAGATGCTTCAACATTTGCGAGAAAAAGAAAGAAATATATCAAAAAAGGTTAAAAATAATACAAACTTGGGAGGTTTTATAATATTGAAAATATTTTGTTGCATAATAGCAACAAGTTGCATTCGTGCAAAGATAAAGATTTCTATGAAAACAACAAAAATAGATAATATTGTTGCATAATCGCAACAATATTATTTTTTTATAACCATTTGTTAATTATTAGTCAATAAAGCATGGGTGGAATCAATGCTTAGAAAATTTTTTGGTCAGAAGGTACTTGGCACAAAAAATGCTTATATATGTATGAAACCAAAAAAACGGAGGTATATCATGACTTTAATGACAGGCGAACAATATGTGGAAAGTATAAGAAAGATGAACATGCAGATTTATTTATTCGGAGAAAAGGTTGAAAATCCGGTTGACAATCCAATACTCAGACCGTCTCTGAACTCTGTGAAGGCAACGTATGATTTGGCACAAATGCCTGAATATGAGGACTTAATGACAACTACATCATCAATCACGGGGGAAAAGATTAATCGTTTCTGCCATATACATCAAAGTACGGAAGATTTGATTAAAAAGGTAAAGATGCAGAGACTTTTAGGTCAAAAAACAGCATCCTGCTTCCAGAGATGTGTGGGAATGGATGCATTTAACGCTGAATTCAGCACTACGTACGAAATTGATAAGGCCTGCGGAACAGATTATCACAAAAGATTTTTAGAATATATGAAGTTTGTGCAGGAGAATGATCTCACTGTTGATGGTGCAATGACCGATCCCAAAGGGGACCGATCACTTTCTCCAAGTAAGCAGGCGGATCCGGATATGTATCTTAGGATTGTTGAAAGAAGGCATGATGGTGTTATTGTAAGAGGAGCCAAGGCACACCAGACAGGTATATGTAATTCTCAGGAAGTAATTGTAATGCCTACGATTGCTCTATCTCCTGAGGATAAGGATTATGCTATTTCCTTTGCTGTTCCTGTGGATGCCGAGGGTGTGTTTATGATAATCGGACGTCAGTCCTGTGATACACGAAAACTTGAGGGTTCTCAGCTTGACGTTGGAAACAGTCAGTTTGGAGGAGTCGAAGCATTGACGATATTTGATGATGTATTCGTTCCGAACGAAAGGATATTCTTAAATGGCGAAACTGAATTTGCAGGAATGCTTGTTGAAAGATTTGCCGGATATCACAGGCAAAGCTACGGTGGATGCAAGGTTGGAGTAGGTGATGTATTAATAGGTGCTGCGGCATTGGCAGCAGACTACAACGGAGCGCAGAAAGCATCTCATGTTAAAGATAAACTGATTGAAATGACCCATTTGAATGAGACACTGTATAGCAGCGGAATAGCATGTTCTGCAGAAGGGTTTAAAACAGAGTCAGGAAACTATATGATTGACCTGCTTCTAGCAAATGTATGCAAACAAAATGTAACAAGATTCCCGTATGAGATAGCAAGGCTTGCCGAAGATTTGGCAGGAGGCATTATGGTGACAGCTCCGTCGGAGAAGGATTTAAGAGATCCTAAGATAGGACCTTATGTTGAAAAATACCTGAAGGGTATTAACACTGTTTCAACAGAAAACAGATTGAGGGTGCTGAGGCTTATAGAAAATCTGACCCTTGGAACGGCTGCAGTGGGCTATAGGACAGAATCCATGCATGGTGCAGGATCTCCACAGGCTCAGAGGATTATGATTGCGAGACAGGGAAATATAAATGGCAAAAAAGAGCTTGCGAAAGCTATCGCGAAAATTAAAGAATAAATTCATTCCCGGAATTTTTCGGATTCCGGGATATAAATATAGCGGAGTTTAGTATGAGGGAAAAGATAGAGCAGGTACTTGATAAATATGTGCGGCCGAGGCTTTATGAACATAACGGTGAACTGAAAATCATAGATTTTGAAGGCAGCAGTCTGAAGGTACGTCTTTTAGGGCAATGCTACAATTGTCCGTCTGCACACATAACATTTAGAGATATTGTCGAGGGAGAAATAAAAAGACATATTCCGGAAATAGACGAAATTGTTTTGGTAGAAGGTGTCAGCGATGAAATGATTGCTTTCGCAAAAAAGATTCTTAGCAGTAATAGGTTGCAGGCATGATTATAGGTATCAAGTATTGCGGAGGTTGCAATCCGTTGTATAACAGAAAAAAGCTTGCTGAAAAAATAGCGGAAATGTATGATGAACACACATTCGAACACGCGAGTAAGGGTGCTGCTTATGATATTTTGTTAGTAATAAACGGATGCGCGAGAGCCTGTGCAGATATTGAAAATTATTCCGGAGATATAAAAATTACAGTCAGATCAGAAAAAGATTCTTGCAGTATTATTGATATTATTGATGGACTAAAGGAGGAGATATTGTTGGATTGGAAAAAGATATACAGCGACAAGCTTGTTTCAGCTGAGGAGGCTGTATCCAAAATTAAATCAGGCAACAGGGTAGTTGTAGGTCATGCAGTTGGGGAGCCATCGTATATCGTGCAAAAAATGGTTGAAAATAAAGATAGATATGAAAATGTGGAAGTAGTACATATGGTTGCAATGGGGAAGGGGGAATATGTGTATCCGGGAATGGAAAAGCATTTCAGGCATAATGCTGTATTTGTGGGTGCATGCACCAGAGAGGCTGTAAATTCAGGAAGAGGAGACTACACGCCAAGCTTCTTCTATGAGGTTCCCAAGCTTTTCCGTACTTCCATGAAGGTTGACGTAGCTCTTATACAGACAACACCTCCTGATGAGCACGGATACTGCAGCCTGGGTGTGGCAATTGACTACACTAAGCCTGCAGCCGAAGCGGCAGACATTGTAATCGCACAGGTAAATGACCAGATGCCGAGAACTATGGGAAACACATTTCTTCATGTGTCTGAAATTGATTATTTTGTTGAATATTCCTCACCCATTATTGAATTAAAAGCACCTAAAATTGGGGAAGTTGAAAAGGCTATAGGGGAAAACTGCGCATCTCTCATTAATGACGGAGATACGCTGCAGCTCGGAATAGGAGCAATTCCGGATGCGGTGCTTCTTTTCCTCGGAGATAAAAAGGATTTGGGAATTCATTCCGAGATGTTCTCTGACGGTGTTGTGGAGCTTGTTGAGGCAGGGGTGATAACGAACAGGAAAAAAGTGTTCCATCCAGGAAAAATGATTGTAACATTCCTTATGGGGAGCAAGAAGCTGTATGATTTTGTTAATAACAACCCGTCGGTAGAAATGCACTCCGTAGATTATGTGAATAATCCAACCGTAATTATGAAAAATGACAACATGGTGTCTATTAATTCATGTGTGCAGGTGGACCTTATGGGGCAGGTATGCTCGGAAAGTGTTGGGCTTAAGCAAATAAGCGGTGTAGGCGGTCAGGTAGACTTTGTCAGAGGAGTTGCACTTGCAAAAAACGGCAGATCTATAATGGCAATGCCATCTACGGCGGCAAAAGGAACCGTTTCAAAAATAGTGCCTCTGCTTGACGCGGGGGCTTCCGTGACTACATCGAGAAATGACGTGGATTATATTGTAACAGAGTACGGAATTGCGCACATGAAAGGAAGAACACTGCGAGAAAGGGCAAGGGCGCTCATCAATATAGCGCACCCTGATTTCAGAGATGGATTGATTGATGAATATGAACAAAGATTCAAGGAAAAATTCTAATATCTAATAAAGGAGATAATTATGTCCACAATAAGAGAATACGGAAAAGAACAACCATTTATTCCTGCCGGTATTTTCAAAATACGGCTGCCTTTCATTCACTATAAATGGGAATGGTCAGAATTTTTTCAGGCTATATTGATGTGTGCAACATGCCTCGGAGCAATTCCGGTTTTAACCGACGTACTCGGAGTGCCTTACGAAATTGCCTGGAGCATGGTTATAATAAACGGAATTGGCTATGTGTTGCATTCGTTCTTGGGTGACCCGGTTGTTCCAGGGTGGATAACGCCATCAATCCCACTTACAATTGCATTTCTGTCAAATTACATAATAGGACCGGAAAGGACTCAGGCGCTAGTAGCTCTTCAGCTTGAGGTAGCTATCATATTTATTGTATTTGGTATAACCGGGCTGGCAAATAAAGTTATAAATATCGTGCCTACATCCATAAAGGCGGGTATACTGCTGGGAGCTGGTGTAGCGGCAATATATGGAGAATTTAAGCAGGGAGGTAGATTTGGAACCTACCCGATAGCCGTAACTGTTGGAGTGCTGGTTGCATTTTATTTATTGTTCTCACAAAGATTCAGAAATTTGAGAAAGAAAAGTAAATTTGCCAATGCTTTAGGAAAGTATGGAATGCTGCCCGCAGTGGCGTTGGCTATTATTATTGGGCCTATAGCCGGAGAACTTCCGGTTCCTAATGTGCAAATCGGGACCTTTTTCAAAATTCCGGAAATTGCAGCAGTAATAAAGGCTGTGAGCCCATTTAGTATTGGATTTCCAAGTATGAATGTATTTATAGCTGCAGTACCTATGGCAGTAATGGCATATATAATAGCATTTGGTGATTTTGTTACAAGTGAAAGTCTTATTAATGAGACTGAAGAAATAAGAAAAGATGAAAAGATAGATTTTAATGCCAACAGATCTAATCTGATAAGCGGTATAAGAAATTTAGTTCAGGCATTTATATCTCCGTATACTCAATTAAGTGGACCGCTGTGGGCTGCAGTTACTGCATCGATTTCTCAAAGGTACAAGGATGGAAGAGAAGCTATGGATTCACTGGTTGGAGGAATGGGGACATTCAGGTGGACGACAATGATTGCTGTTGCCACCATACCTATAGTAACATTGGTACAGCCAGTGCTTCCGGTGGCTCTTTCACTTACATTGCTTGTTCAGGGATATATCTGTACGCGTCTTGCAATGGATATGTGCAGCACTGAAATGGAAAAGGGTATTGCAGGAGTAATGGGTACCGTAATTGTAGCTAAAAGTGCAGCCTGGGGTCTTGCAGTGGGAATTATACTTCATCTGCTGTTGTCATCCAAAAAAGTTGAAATTCCAGAGTCTGCTGTCGAATAAGGGGAAATAATTCATAGGAAAAATAAGAGGCATTTAGAGAGCTCCTTTTAATATAGGAGCTCTTTTAGTGTTGTATTGGTGATTATTGGATGCAGGAAGCTTGTATGAGATATCGGGATTTTGATGTAAAAACTTTCTAAAATTCTTTAAGATATATTTATGTGTTACGTAAAAGATTGTGGGTATACTTTATATAAATCGGAGGTTGTGATGAAAACAAAATTAACTGAACTTTTAAATATTGAATATCCTATAATTCAAGGAGCCATGGCTTGGGTTTCTGATGTGAATTTAGCAGCAGCTGTATCAAATGCAGGAGGTGCAGGTATTATAGCTACTGGTGGAAGAGAAGTATCTTGGGTTGAAGAACAGATAAAATTAGCTACACTGTTGACGGGTAAACCTTTCGGGGTAAATGTGGTATTGCAGGATAAAAATAAGGATGAAAAAATAGACTTAATATGCAATGAAAAAGTATCGTTTGTTACTTTAGGGGCAGGAAATCCTGTTCCATACATTAAAAAGCTCAAGGAAGCAGGAATTAAAGTAATACCTGTAGTGCCAAATCTCAAATTAGCTAAGCGGGTAGAAGAAAATGAAGCCGATGCCATTATAATTGAAGGTATGGAAGCGGGCGGACACATAGGAAAGCTAACAACAATGGCTTTAATGACTCAGGTTATACCTGAAATAAATATTCCTGTAGTTGCTGCCGGAGGTTTTTCGGATGGAAGAGGATTAGCAGCTGCGCTGGTAATGGGGGCCTCCGGAATTCAAGTTGGTACGAGATTCTATGCCTCTGAAGAATGCACTGCTCATATTAATGCTAAGAACGCTATTGTCAATGCAACAGACACAGATACTGAAATTACAGGATATATTAACGGCCATTCAATAAGAAGCTTAAAAAATAAGACAACAGAAAGATATATTGAGTCAGAAAAAAACCATGCATCTGATGATGAATTGCATAGTATAAGAATAGGAGCAAGCAGAAAAGCTATTATAGAAGGTGATGTTGAATTTGGTCTTGTACAGGCCGGACAAAGCTTATCCGTAATAAAATCTATTGAAAGCTGTGAAGCCATAGTAAAAGATATGATTACTGAAGCGAAACAAGCGATAAATAATGTCAGATTATAAAACCTTCTGGAAATCAGTCGGTATAAAACAACCCTGCAATTATGCAGGGTTGTAGCTAATTCTATTTAGTTTGAATGGCAATTGCCCTTATGGGAGCTCCATCTGCATTTTCATATTTAAGCGGAAGGGCAACAAATGTAAAAATTTCATTACCTACTTTACCTAAGTGAGTAAGATTCTCTATAATGACCATATTGTTTTTAAGTAAAAGTTTTCTGTGTAGCGGCAGTTTTCCGTCACGTATAGGGTCTAATCCTATAACATCTAAACCGATTCCTTTTTTATTATTTTGTATTAAGTATTCCGCTACTTCTTCAGTAATATATGGATATTCTCCGAAGTAGTCACTTGTACCCCAATACTTATCCCAACCTGTATGAAATAAGATATACTCTGCATGTTTTATTTTATCTTTGACTTTGTCGAGATAACTCATAGTTATTCTTTGACCTGCTTTTAAATCGCAGCAATCAATAATTAAACCATTTCCGACAAAATGTTCTGCCGGAAAAGAGTCTAAAGTAGTCCCGTTGGGAAATAAATGCGCCGGCGCATCCATGTGTGTGCCGGTATGTGAAAACATCGTAATCAAAGTTTCTTTAAAACCATCTTTTTCATAAGTATTTGCGTTTTTTAATTTTGGACCTTCTGTTCCCGGATAAACCGGCATGTTTCCTGAAATTGTGTGCGTTAAATCAATAACTTTCATAACTACTCTCGCTTTCTTGATAGAATAATTTTCTTAAATTAAGACTTGTAGCTTAATACTAATGGTTAATTCAGTTATTTATCACAACTCCTTGCTTCCTAAACAGTTTATATAAGCCTACAGCTTCTATTTGTTAATTATATCATACATGCCATGAAATGTGGATAAAAAAACCCTCCAAAATGGAGGGCTAATTTAGTCTTATGCGTTTCTTTTCTGGAAATATTCCTTGGCTACAGGAGGGAACAGTGCGTATGAGAGCACATCCTGATCTGATTTTGCAAGGCTTCCGATTTCTTCTTTAAGTTTTTCAAATTCATTTTCAAGCAGGTCGGCAGGTCTTACGGTTATAGGCTCCTCGTCTCCTATTATGAGCTTTTTGATTTCATCGGAGATTGGGGCTGCAGGTTTACCGTACATTCCTTTTACGTAATTTTTAATTTCAGTAGGTATTATTTTGTATCGTCCGCCTGATATTACATTGAACACCGCCTGTGCTCCTACCATCTGGCTCATAGGCGTTACGAGAGGAGGATATCCTAAATCTTCTCTAACCTTAGGAACTTCAGCAAGCACCGCGTCGTATTTGTCACTGGCGTTCAGTGATTTCATCTGGAATATCAGATTTGAGAGCATGCCTCCGGGAATCTGGTATTGCAGTGTCTTTGGCTCGGTTATGAGCACCTTTATGTTGTATGTTCCATTGTCCTGATATTTTTTCATTACTTCCTTCAGATATTCGGCGGCATTGTTCATGCTGTCTAAGTTGAGCTGAGGGTCATATTTTGTTCCTGCAAGGCTCAGGGCTAAAGGCTCTGTAGCTGGTTGTGAGGTTCCTGAGGATAAGGGTGATAAGGCAGTGTCTACTATATCAACCCCTGCTTCAATCGCTTTAATCATTGCCATCTGAGCTACTCCGCTTGTGCAGTGCGTGTGGAATTCAACAGGCAAAGATGTTACGTCCTTTATGGCGGTAACTAAATTGGCAACTTCGTATGGAAGAATAATTCCTGACATATCCTTTATACAGATCGAGTCTGCACCTGCATTCTCAAATTCCTTAATCAGTTTCAGATAATACTCTGTTGTGTGAACAGGGCTTGTTGTGTAGGATATTGCACACTGGCAGTGAGCACCTTCTTTTTTTATTACTTCAATTGATTTGTGAAGGTTGCGTATATCGTTGAGAGCATCAAATACTCTCACTATATCAATACCCTCGTAAATTGCGTTTTGCAGGAATTTCTCCACTATGTCGTCGGGATAGTTTTTGTATCCCAAAATATTTTGTCCTCTTGAAAGCATCTGAAGCTTGGTGTTTTTTACGGATGCTCTTATTTTTCTGAGCCTTTCCCAGGGATCTTCATTCAAATATCTGAGACATGTGTCAAAGGTCGCGCCACCCCATACTTCCATTGAGTAATATCCTACATTGTCCATTTCCTTTAGGATAGGCAAAATTTCATCTGTTGTTAACCTTGTAGCAATTAATGATTGATGTCCGTCTCTTAGTGATGTTTCGGTAATTTTAAGCTTAGCCATATTTCCTCCTTTATTAATATAAGTGATAAATATTTTTATTATTACGCAGATTATTTTTTAATTATCCTCATTACTTGCTGTTGAAATTGTTTAATTATTTATGATATAATAACATGTAATGAATATTATATACAAAGTAATTCGAGAAGTAAATAGTTTGATTATAAAAATAATTAATTTCACTTTCTTACAGCTTACTTTTATCTTGCATATGGTAACTTTTGATAGTATAATAGCATGATAAAACATATTTGTACATAATATTAATAAGTGTTTTTTATAAAACGCATACAAATAAAAAGAATTTTAGAAAATATAACTTACAAAACAAGGCGGAATAACTATGGATCAGACGGATTTGAAAATTATCAGCATTTTACAGCAGGACGGAAGAATCTCAATGAAAGAATTGGGAAAAGAGGTATCTTTAAGTCCGCCGGCAGTAGCTGAAAGAGTTAAAAGGTTGGAGGATGACAATGTAATTGAAAAATACAAGGCTGTAATCAACAATGAAAAGGTTGGAAAGCCTATATGCGTACTTATAAATGCATCTATAAAGCCTGAGAAGCAGGAAAATTTCTTGGAATTTGCAAGAAAAGCGGAAGAAATAGTTGAATGCCATCACGTAACAGGGCCACATAGCATGATTATGAAGGCATACTTGAGAGAAATGACTCATTTGGAAGAGCTCGTGGGCAAGATTCAATTTTATGGAAATACCGAAACATATATTATTATGTCAAGTCCCATTGAAGGAAAAGGAATTTAATTTTTTCCGTGTTTTTGACTCACATATAAAATCAGGGAGGCAGATAATATAAGTATGCCTCCGAAAATACTTTGCGTATCGGGAATTTCGGATAAAAAGATATATCCCAGCAATGAAGAAAATATTATATTTGAATAATCGTAAATAGAAACCTCTGAAGCTTCCCAGCTGTTGTATGCAGAGGTTAGTGCTATTTGTCCGAAAGCTGCCAGCAGACCTAAAAGAACTAGCATGAAAAGCTCGTATAAATTAGGAATTGCAAAGCTAAATACAAAAAAAGGAAGGCAGCTTACGGAGGATAAAAATGAATAATAAAATACAGTTGTGTAAATGCTTTCTCTGTCTCCTATTACCGTTATAAATACGTATGCTGCTCCTGAAAGTACTGCCGAAACGAACCCTGATACCGCAGGCATTACGGATAAATTGAATTGAGGCTTTATTATCAGCAGTGCGCCCAGAATGGATATTGCCATTACAATAATTTTAATTTTGTTGATTTTTTCTTTAAGATAAAAGTGAGCGAGGATTATCACAAATATGGGTGACAGCTTATTAAGCATGGCGGCGTCTGCTGCGAACATCTGTGTTGTAGCATAAAAAAACAGTACAATGCCTGTAAACCCGAATAAATATCGGAAAAATAGATATTTTCTGTTTTCTTTATTTCCAAAATAGCTTAGATTGTTTTTTTTGATAACAATACATGCTATTATCAAACTGATGAAATTTCTGAAAAATACTTTTTCCATAAGCGGTATTTCCGGCAAAAGCTTTACAATTATTTGCATTGCAGAAAAAGTAAATGCTGAAAAAAGCATTAATAATATGGCCTTGGTTTTTTTATTCATAAACACTCCTTGACTGCGGTGTAATTCAACGGTCGTAATATTGTGTGCAAAAAAAGGCATATTATTAATTTGGAATTTTATATTTTGTAGTCAGCAGTACAATGGGCCGGAAGGATGTTCCAGCCCATTTTTAACTTCAAAAAATCTAATCTATCTAAAACAGCAACAGCATCTGTTACATCTATTTCTTTCTTCGTTTCTACCTTCAAGCAATTCTTCTAAGCAATCAAAAACACAGTCGCAGTCGCATCTTCTTCTGTTTCTTTCGCCAGCTATATTACTATTACACATTAATTTCACCTTCTTTACTAAGGACAAACTTGCTAGTATTATATTCTGCAGCTAAAAGAGTGTGACTATATGTCCTGTTTTCTCAAAAAGCTAGGGTATTGTTCAAATTCCGCGTCGACTTGCCGCCTATTCCCGCTAGGTCGTCACAAATATTATGTACAAGCATAAGATAGCAACACAGCCTATTCATCTTCACCAAATCATATAATAACAGAATATATTTATTCCACAGCATAATAGACCTTTGCGTAAATTAGTTGTCCCGGGCATTGCGCCCGGGATTTTTTATTTTTGACAAAATACAGTATTGTAATATATAATTGTGAAAATATTAAAAAGAAACATATCAGCTATATGCTAAAGTTAATTATAAACATCTGCAATATGCATACAATACTTACATGATAGCCTGAAGGTGTTTTATATATTTAAGTATAATATTTGTAACCCTCATACATTTATGGTATAATGACAAGGTTATTAGAGCAATTTATTAAATGTAAAAATACAGAGGTGCAACATGATTAGAATACAGCAGGTTAAGCTCCCTATAGATCACAGCGAAGAGGACTTGTATATAAAAGCTGCGGAAGCGATTAAAGTAAAGCGAGAAGAAATAAATTCATTGTCAATTTTCAGAAAATCAATAGATGCAAGAAAAAAGGAAGAAATACTTTTCATATATGCTTTGGACGTGGACGTTGACCACGATATTAAAATTTCTAAAAGAAACAGCAATATTACCTTGATTGAGCCTTTTATGTATGAGGCGGAGGCAACCGGAGAAAATGAACTGAAAAATAGACCGGTAATAGTTGGCTGCGGACCTGCCGGATTATTTTGTGCATTGCTGCTGGCAGAAAAGGGATATAACCCCATAGTGCTTGAAAGAGGAAAAAAGGTAAAAGACCGCGTAAAGGACATTGACAGGTTCTGGAAGGACGGAACTTTGAATGAAAGCTCCAACATACAGTTCGGAGAAGGAGGGGCAGGGACGTTTTCGGATGGCAAGCTCAACACCCTTATCAAGGACAGGTCGAAAAGGGGGAAAAAGGTTCTGGAGGAATTTGTTGAGGCAGGAGCTCCGGAAGAAATAACATATATAAACAAACCTCATATAGGCACTGATTTACTCAGAGAGTGTCTTGTAAACATACGAAAAAAGATAATAGGTCTCGGAGGTACATTCCGTTTTGAAGAATGCCTTACAGACATTAGGGTAAAAGACGACAGGATTCAAAGGATTGTAACGGAAAGTGATATTATAGATACGGATGTGCTTGTTCTTGCCATAGGCCATAGTGCAAGAGATACATTCGAAATGATCAACGGAAAATTAGAGCTTAAGGCAAAGCCATTTGCCATAGGTGTGAGAATAGAGCATCCTCAAAAAATGATAAGTGAGGCACAGTACGGAGAGATGGCTGGACATCCTAATTTAGGGCCGGCAGATTACAAATTTGTGCATAAGTGCAAGAATGGCAGAAGCTGCTACACATTCTGCATGTGCCCGGGAGGAGTGGTTACGGCATCTGCATCTGAGAAGGGCGGCGTTGTTACCAACGGTATGAGCTTCCACGAAAGAGATTTGGAAAATGCCAACTCTG
>DAMAEI010000009.1:48833-51465 GCA_031997345.1 Sedimentibacter sp.
GACTTCGGCGGCGAAGAAAATCCGTTGGCAGGAATTGAGTTTCAAAGAGAATTTGAAAGAAAGGCTTTCGAACTTGGAGGGAGCAATTACCATGCTCCAGTGCAGCTTTTCAAAGATTTTAAAGAAAAAAGAGTTTCGACGTCCTTTGGGGAAATATATCCTACATACAGGCCGGGAGCAACATTTGCCAACCTGTGGGAATGTCTGCCTGCCTATGTGTGCGAGAGTCTGTCGGAGGGAATAAACGCCTTCGGAAAATGGCTTGACAATTATGATAGGGATGATGCAGTTCTCACGGGAGTAGAAACAAGGACATCATCCCCGCTGCGCATAACGAGAGATGATGATTTGCAAAGCAATGTGCGTGGGGTTTATCCCTGCGGAGAAGGCTCAGGGTATGCGGGAGGAATTATGTCCGCCGCCATTGATGGGCTGAAGGTTGCCGAGCAGATTATAAAGACATATAAGACAATGGATAAAACTGATAAATAATAGAGGAAAAAGATGAAAATAGCTGTTATCGGGGGAGGCGCCTCGGGCTTGATTGCGGCAATTGTGGCGGCAAAGAACGGAGCCCAAGTAACAATTTATGAGAAAATGAACAGAGTGGGCAAAAAAATACTGGCTACGGGCAATGGCAGGTGCAACTACACAAACATGGACATGTCCATACACCGCTACCACAGCAAAAACATTAAGAATGCCGAGGCTGTACTGAATTATTTTGACCTGCATGCAACTCTGAATTTCTTTGAAGATTTAGGGATTTCTCCCTATGTGGGCGAGCTTGGCAAGGTGTATCCGTCTTCTCTTCAGGCATCGAGCGTGCTGGATGTGCTGAGATACGAAGTGCAGAGACTGGGAATTGAAGAAGTAACGGATTGTGAAATAACTGAATTAAGAAAAAATAAAGATAAATTCAGTATTATAGGTAAGAGTGGCAGTTTTCAGGCTGACAGAGTTATTCTTGCCACAGGAGGCAAGTCAAGCCCTCAGCTGGGCTCAGACGGCAAGGGATACGATATTGCTAAGAGTTTTGGTCATAAAATAGTTGAAACATTTCCGGCACTTGTGCAGCTTAAGCTTGAAGGAAAGTATTTCAAAAGAATATCAGGCATAAGATTTGACGGAAAAGTCAAGGGATTTACCGATAAAGGAGTTGTACGTGAGGACGAAGGTGAAATCCTTTTTACTGAATACGGAATATCGGGGCCTCCGATTCTTCAGATAAGCAGGAAGGTTATTGAGGAGCTTAATAAAAAGAACAAGGTATTTGTAGCGGTGGATATGTTTCCTCATACCACACAGGTGGAGCTTTATGACATATTGAGCACAAGGTTCGGCAGGATTGGATACAAAAGCATAGAGGACGGACTTATAGGATTTATAAATAAAAACCTCATACCTGTTGTTCTCATGGAAGCAGGCTTTGAAGACCTCAAGAAAAAATGCGGAAAATTAAACAAGAAAGAAATATATAAAATAATAGACATTCTTAAAGGATGGAAATTTGAAGTTACCGGACATAACACGTGGCAGCAGGCGCAGTCTACTGCAGGTGGAGTGGATATGTCTGAGGTAAATCCTAAGACCCTTGAATCAGCAAAGGTAAGGGGACTGTATTTATCGGGCGAGCTGCTTGATGTGGACGGCGATTGCGGTGGATTTAACCTTCAGTGGGCATGGAGCTCGGGATATACGGCCGGATATTTCAGTTCAGTAGTATAGGAGAAAGGATACATTATGAAAAAGTTTTTAGAGAAAATTTTTGGTTCCTACAGCGACAAAGAAGTTAAAAGATTAGAGCCAACCGTTGATAAGATACTGTCCATGGAAGGTGAGATGGCTGCATTGAGCGACGAACAGCTGAGAGCAAAGACTGCAGAGTTCAAGGAAAGGCTTGCAAACGGAGAAACAAAGGATGATATACTGCCGGAAGCATTTGCAGTTGTAAGAGAAGCTGCGTGGAGAGTTTTAGGGCAAAAGCACTACAGAGTGCAGCTAATAGGTGGAATGGTGCTCCACCAGGGACGTATTGCAGAAATGAGAACAGGTGAAGGTAAGACTCTTGTTTCTACACTCCCTGTATATTTAAATGCACTTGAAGGAAAAGGAGTGCATGTTGTAACTGTCAACGACTATCTGGCAAAGCGTGACTGTGAATGGATGGGCAAGGTTCACAATTTCTTAGGTCTTTCGGTGGGATGTATTGTCCACGGAATAACTAAGGAAGAAAGAACAAGAGCATACCAGAGCGACATAACATACGGAACGAACAATGAATTTGGATTTGATTATCTGAGAGACAATATGGTAATCCGTAAAGAGGAAATGGTTCAGAGGGATTTGAGCTATTGTATCATAGACGAGGTTGACTCCATATTGATAGATGAGGCGAGAACTCCTTTGATTATTTCCGGCGAGGGAGACAAATCAACAAACCTGTATGAGCTGGCAAACAGCTTTGTTACTACGCTAAAAGGAAAGATTCAAGCTCCCGAAGATAAGAAAACAAAGATGGATTACTTCATGGGCGATGTGGATGAGGATGAAACCGTAGATTTCATAGTTGACGAAAAGGGCAAGAACGTAACCCTGACTGGCCGAGGAATATCAAAGGCTGAGAGATTTT
>DAMAEI010000009.1:51475-56721 GCA_031997345.1 Sedimentibacter sp.
AATACAATGAAGAGAGATATTGACTACATTGTAAATGACGGAGAGGTTCTGATTGTAGATGAGTTTACCGGACGTATAATGTACGGAAGAAGGTATTCAAACGGTCTGCATCAGGCCATAGAGGCAAAGGAAAGAATAGAGGTTCGAAAAGAATCCAAAACTCTTGCAACAATTACATTCCAGAACTATTTCAGAATGTACAAGAAGCTTTCCGGTATGACTGGTACTGCAAAGACAGAAGAAAATGAGTTCAGAGAAATTTACGGCGTGGATGTTATTGAGATACCAACAAATAAAGAGGTTGTGAGAAAAGACTTCGAAGATGTGGTATACAAGGGCGAAGAAGGAAAGTACAATGCTGTTATAAAGGAAATAATAGAAAGACATAGCACAGGACAGCCAATACTTGTTGGTACCATCTCAATAGAAAAATCTGAGCTTTTAAGTAAGCTTCTCAAAAAGCAGGGAGTTAAGCACGAGGTGCTGAATGCAAAGCAGCATGAGAAGGAAGCTGAAATAGTTGCTCAGGCAGGGCGTTTGGGAGCTGTTACCATTGCCACAAACATGGCGGGTAGAGGAACGGACATTGTGCTTGGAGGAAATCCTGAGTTTCTTGCAAAGCATAAGATGAAGCAAAAAGGCTTTTCTGAAGAGCAGATTTCTCAGGCTGATGGCTTCGACGAAACAGCTGATGAGGAAATACTTGAAGCAAGAAAGACATACAAGGAATATCTTGAGCAGTCTAAAAATGACCTTGCAGACGAGCAGCAGAGAGTTCGTGATGCAGGGGGTCTTCACATAATAGGTACAGAGCGTCATGAATCAAGACGTATCGACAACCAGCTGAGAGGGCGTTCTGGAAGACAGGGAGACCCTGGATCCACACGTTTCTATATATCTCTCGAGGATGATTTGATGAGGCTGTTTGCCGGTGATAAGGTAAGGTCCATTATAGAAACACTGAAAATGCCTGAGGATGAGCCTCTGGAAGCAGGAATGCTCACAAGGACTATAGAGACTGCACAGTCCAGGGTTGAAGGTAGAAACTTTGATATAAGAAAGCATGTTCTTCAGTATGACAATGTAATGAACAAGCAGAGAGAGGTTATATACAACGAAAGAAGAAGAGTTCTTCTGGGAGAGGATTTAAAAGAATATATAACCAATATGGTTGAAGGACTCATAGACAGCGGGCTGCAGACATATACAACAGATGAAAGATATTCCGACAACTGGGATATAGAAGGATATACAAAATATATTGCAGAAACATTCTCCGTACTCATAAGCTTTGAAGGAGAAAGTAAGGAAAACATAACAAAGGAAATGATGAAGCAGCGTGCATCAGATGCTGCAATCAGACACTATGCAAGGCAGGAAGATGAGTTCGGAGCGGATGTATTCAGAGAGGTTGAAAGAATAGTGCTTCTCAGAAATGTTGATACAAAATGGATTGACCACATAGATGCCATGGATCAGCTGAGACAGGGAATCGGGCTTCGCGCCATAGGAAACGAAGACCCAGTGAGAGCTTACCAGGTGGAAGGCTTTGATATGTTTGAAGAAATGACTACTGAAATACAGGAAGACACGGTGAAAATGCTCATGAGGGTGAAGCCTCAGGAAAAAATGCAGCGTAAAGAGGTTGCAAGAATCACGGGAACCAGCGGAGGTGACCTAGGTGGGGGCAAACCTCAGCCTGTTGTTAAGAAAGACAAAAAAGTGGGCAGAAATGATCCGTGCCCATGCGGAAGCGGCAAAAAATATAAAAAGTGCTGCGGAGCAGGCGAAGAATAGAATAAATGTGAATATTAGAATAAATAAGAACAAGAGGGAGTTGATATATTGGTAGATTTGTACGAGGTTACGGAAAATCTTAAGAGATTTAATGAAATATTAAACGAGGTCGGTGGTTCACTTTGACTTGGCAAAATTAGAAGAAGAAAATATTTTGCTTGAATCTGAAATGCAGGAGCCTGATTTCTGGAACAACCAGGAAAGAGCTCAAAAGGTGTCCCAAAAACTTAAGCATAATACGGACAGAATAAACGAATATAAAAGTCTGAAGCAGCAGGTTGAGGAGCTGGAATTGTTTGCGGAAATGATTCGTGATGAAGATGATGAAAGCCACATGCCTGAGCTCAGAAAAAACATGAGCGATGTGGGCGCACTTTTGGAGGACGCCCGCATAGTGGCTCTTTTGAGCGGTGAATTTGACAAGAATAGCGCCATATTGTCAATTCATGCCGGAGCAGGCGGCACGGAGGCACAGGACTGGGCAGACATGCTTTATCGCATGTATACCAGGTGGATTGAGTCTCGTGGTTACAGCATGACGGTGCTGGATCTTCTTCCGGACACAGAGGCCGGAATAAAAAGCGTGACTATGTTGGTTGAGGGAGAAAATGCCTACGGGTACTTGAAATCAGAAAAAGGTGTTCATCGTTTAGTGCGCATATCGCCCTTTGATTCGTCAAACCGCCGTCACACATCTTTTGCTTCCGTTGATGTTACACCAGAGATAGAGGATGATGATGATATAGAAATCAATGAATCTGACATAAGGATTGATACCTACCGCTCAAGCGGTGCCGGCGGCCAGCACGTAAATACCACCGACTCCGCAATACGCATAACCCACATACCTACGGGAGTGGTTGTTTCATGCCAGAATCAAAGATCTCAGCACAGCAACAGAGAAACTGCCATGAGGATGCTTAAATCAAAGCTTGTTGAAATAAAGCAGATGGAAAATAAGGAAAAGATTGAGGATATTCAGGGCAAGTACAATCAGATTGCGTGGGGAAGCCAGATACGCTCTTATGTATTCCATCCCTACAGCATGGTTAAGGATCATCGCACAAATGCTGAAACAGCCAATGTGCAGTCCGTAATGGACGGAAATCTAGATATGTTTATGAATGAGTATCTTAAAATGAAATCGCTGGAGCAGCTGGGGAAATAAAGCAGCAATAATTGTTAACAAGGGAGAGAGTAATGATAGATATAAATAAAATTTTATGTGAAGAGTTTAATGTCAAGCCTTTTCAGGTAGAAAATACTGTAAACCTCATTGACGAAGGAAATACAATTCCTTTCATTGCACGTTACCGCAAGGAGCAGACAGGCTCCTTGGATGACGTTGTTTTAAGGGACATGTATGAGAGGCTTATTTATCTGAGAAACTTAGAGGCTCGAAAGGAAGAGGTTATACGCCTCATTGAAGAGCAGGGCAAACTTACAGAGGAGCTGAAGGATGAAATACTCAATGCCGATGTTATGCAGAGAGTTGAGGACTTGTACAGACCATTCAAGCAGAAAAAGTCAACAAGGGCTTCAAAAGCAAGAGAAAAGGGACTTGAGCCTTTGGCGGCTATCATCCTTGCTCAGAATATAACAGAGGGCAATTTAGAAGAAATAGCAAAGCCATTCATAGATGAAGAGAAAGGCGTTAAAAATGTAAAAGAAGCATACGAAGGAGCCTGCGACATAATAGCCGAAATGGTTTCTGACAATGCCGATTACAGAAAGCACATCAGGGAAATTTACATAGCAGACGGAATACTGACATCAGAAGCAGCTGATGAGGAAGAAAAAACTGTGTACGAAATGTACTACAAGTTTGAGGAAGCAATAAATAAGGTTGTAAATCACAGAATACTTGCCATAAACAGAGGTGAGTCTGAAAAGAAACTCAAAGTCAAGCTTAAAACTCCGGACGATAAAGTCATAAATTATTTAAAATCAAAGGAAATTACAAACGAATCGGCAATAACAGCCGCTTATTATAATTCTGCCATTGAGGACAGCTACAAGCGCCTCATAGCTCCGTCCATCGAAAGAGAAGTAAGGAATATACTTACTGAAAGAGCCGAAGAGGAGGCAATTAAGGTTTTTGGAAAGAATACGAAAAATCTTCTGATGGTTCCTCCTGTAAAGGATATCAGGATTCTTGCGGTAGATCCTGGCTTCAGAACAGGGTGCAAGCTGGCTGTGCTTGACGGAACCGGGAAATTCCTCGATCAGGGAGTTATATACCCAAGCGAGCCTAAAAATGAAGTTGAAAAATCTCAGAAAATAATGGCGGGATTAATAGACAAATATAATGTAAATGTAATAACCATAGGAAACGGTACCGCATCAAGGGAAACGGAACAGGTTGTTGCAGATATGATTCCAAAGCTGAATAAAAAGGTTACATATACAATAGTGAGCGAAGCGGGAGCATCTGTTTACTCGGCTTCAAAGCTCGCCCAGGAAGAGTATCCGGATTTGGACGTTACAATAAGAGGAGCCATATCCATAGGCAGGAGGCTGCAGGATCCGCTGGCTGAGCTTGTAAAAATTGACCCGAAAAGCATAGGAGTTGGTCAGTACCAGCACGACGTCAACCAGACGAAGCTTGGTCAGGAGCTGGATGGTGTGGTAGAGGACTGCGTAAACAGCGTGGGAGTTGACTTGAACACCGCATCAACAGCACTTTTGCAATATGTATCAGGTGTTTCAAAGACCATTGCTAAGAATGTAGTTAAATACAGGGAGGAAAACGGAAAATTCACTGACAGAGCGGAGCTTTTGAAGGTTAAGCCATTTGAACAATGTGCCGGCTTTCTGAGAATTTCCGGAGGAAGCAACCCTCTTGACAAGACTGCTGTTCACCCGGAATCCTACGATATAGCCCTAAACCTACTCAATAAGTTAGGATATACTCTGGAAGACATTGAGTCCGGAAATTTAAGAGATATCAACGAAAGAATAATGAAGGTCAAGGTTTCGGAAAGCAAAAATGTACAGATGACCTCAAAAAATTCAAGACTTAAAGGCCTTGAAGCACTTGCTCAGATAAATTTCAAGGAAGAAAAGAAGCCTGCAAGGGAAAAGATAAAGGACAGAATCAAGGTTCTGGCAGAGGAGCTTAACATAGGAGTGCCTACGCTGACAGATATTATAGAAGAGCTTAAGAAGCCGGGCAGAGACCCAAGGGACGAAATGCCAAAGGTTGTGTTCAGAAGCGATGTTATGAAGATGGAGGACATGGAGGTTGGCATGAAGCTTACGGGAACAGTAAGAAATGTTGTTGACTTCGGTGCATTCGTTGATATAGGAGTGAAGCAGGACGGTCTCGTTCACCTTTCAGAAATGAGCGATAAATATGTGAAGAACCCCATGGAGGTAGTGCAGGTGGGGGATACGGTCAACGTAACTATTATCAGCATTGACAAGGAAAGACAGAGAATAGGGCTGAG
>DAMAEI010000009.1:56731-66212 GCA_031997345.1 Sedimentibacter sp.
AAATATGATGATTGATACAGTAATATTTGATTTTGACGGAACTTTAGCAAATACAAACCAAATGATATTGAATTCCTTCAGGCATATTTATTCAATTTTTCGCAAGGAAGAGTGCGATGAAAGGTATGTCATGAGCACATTTGGCGAGCCTTTGGCGCTGACCATATCAAGGGATTTCTGTCAATTCGACTTTAACGAGGTCATGGAATGCTACAGGGACTATCAAAGAGATAGGTTCAATCAAGAGGTAACTCTTTACGAAAGCGTTGAGGAAACGCTGAAATATCTCAGCGACAGAAATATTAAAATGGGAATAGCAACCTCAAGGCTTAGATATTCAACCATGGCAGCCCTGGAGAGTCTGAAGATTGAAAAATACTTCGCTGCTGTAATTGCTGCGGACGACGTGGAAAAGCACAAGCCGGACAAGGAACCGCTTGTTAAAACAATGGAGGCTCTGGGAAGTACTCCCGAAAAAACATTGTATGTGGGTGACTCAAAATTTGATATGGAATGTGCATTCAACGCCGGTGTAACAGCAGTGCTTGCAGGCTGGCAGCAGGACTCCCACGAGCTTGCTCACGTGTATAACATTGTACACGTGCTTAAAAAAATGTGGGATTTAACAAATATAATAAAATAATAAGGTTAGCGTAAAAATTAAATAAACCCCCTATAAGATGAGAATCTTATTTCGAGGGTTTATTTTTTATTACAAAAATAAGTTAGTAGCTTACTATAAGTTACTCACAATGACAAATAAATAAAAATACGAAAAAGTGTATTAAAATCTCATTTTATGCTTGCATTTTTTCTTTATAGGTATTATTATCTTAAACATGAATATATTTTTATAAATATGATGAATTATTCAAGGAGGAGAAAAAATGTACTATTCAGAGAAACAGAAAGGCATTAAAAAGTCGATTATTTCGCTGGCAATAATATTTATGATGCTTGTATCCATTGCTGTTGTGCCTGTGGAAGCAGCAGTCGTGCCGGCAATAGACTTTAAAAATGTAACGGGAGAGGGAAAGGATGCAATTTCCTTGTCTGATAAAAGAAACTTTGAGGCTGTTCTTGTTACAGACGGCAGCATATCTCCGGACGAGGTGGTATGGGCCATGGAGAGAAAAGAGGGAGCTCAGGATGAGAAGATATTTCCTCATCAGTATCTGGGAGGTAAGCTTGAAGACTGGAAGGTTTGGAATACTCAAAAGCCGTATTTCACGAACGTAGCTACAGAGAAATATTCCGTGGACGGAAAAGATGCGCTGAAGCTTTCATTTTCAACAGAGTATTTTCTTGATGTAAACAGAGTTGACAGCCCGAGAGGCAACCGAAATGTTATTTTGGACCACACGGGAGATTTCACCCTTTCCTGCAGTGATTTGTCGGGCAAAATACTTGGACAGGCGACTGTGAAGGTGAATCCATATGATGACTACAGAACACACAAGGAGCTTGAAGATGAGCTTCTGGATGCTAAGGCAAAGGCCGATACAATCAATGGACTGTACATAGATGTTTTATCAGTTGGAAAATCAACTCAAGGATATGATATGCCATATGCGGTTATATCTGACAGCAAGGCATCAGTAGAAAACTATCATAAGCAGAACAAGCTTGCACAGGAAGACCCTGATGCTTTTATTAAAAAAATAAATTCAGGTGCTGATTATAAAATACCTGTATTATACAGCAACATTCATGCAGACGAAAACCCGGGAGTTGATGCTCCAATGAATTTTATATGGGACATTGTTAAAAGCTTTGAAAATGGCGGCGAAATAACCTACAATATTTTAACCGGATTTACACCGGAGGGTGAAAAGCAGCTTAAGCTTGAGATGGAGCAGCAAGGAATACACTGGTCAGAACTGATTAAGGACCATGTTACGGGATTTGGATTTATAAAGGCCGAAAATAAGACATCCGGACCTGTGGATTTAGAGAAATACTATACAGTTGAAAGCTATACACTTGATGTAAATGAGCTTTTAGACAATATAATATTCATTGTGGTTCCTTCAGAAAATGCCGATGGAAGGACTAACAACGTGAGACAAAACGGAAATGGATTTGACCTTAACCGTGATAATATGTTCCAGACACAGAAAGAAACTCAAAATATGACGAAGCTGATAGCGCAATGGAACCCAGCTACAATGATTGAGCTTCACGGCTTTGTAAGTGATTATCAGGTGGAGCCATGCTCGCCTCCTCATGAACCGAATTTCGAATATGACCTGTTTGCCGAAAATGGCATAAAAAGTGGTGAGGCATTCGGAATAGGGGCTATTGCAAACAACAGCGATTTTAACAGCTATGTGATGCCTTTAAGAGATTATCTCGTATCTGATGAGAAAGGAAATCCTTACTGGCAGGAACCGTGGGATGATATGTCTACAAATTACACTCCGCAGTATTCCATGCTTCACGGAACAGTGGCCTTCACCATAGAGGTGCCTGCTGCAAACCAGGAGGCAACTAAATCCTTAGAGCATGGTCTCGTGCATCACGGAGCATATGTGATGGAAAACAAGGATGCTTTCTATAAAAATCAGCTTACAGGCTGGGCAAGGGGAATTAAAAATATTGATGAACCTGCCATAAGAGATTGGTATGTGGATGTGAACGACAATATAGGAGCGGAAGCTGATATTTTCCGTCCTAAATATGATGGAAACAATAACTTCTTCCCTGAGTGCTACATTATACCTCTTGACGGTAAAAACCAGAGCAATATAGAAGCGGCCTATGCAATGCAGAAGTTCCTCATTGACAACGGAGTTAAGGTACACAGCCTGAACACAGATGTAACATTTGGAGGAACCACATATTCAAAGGGTTCAATGGTGGTAAGCATGTACCAAGCTAAGCGTAATGTAGCCAACGGAGCTTTGTACGACGGTATATTAATAACTGCATGGCCTGACTTATACTCAGAGCCCATAACTGCCTTTGGTGAAATGAGAGGCTTTGACTACGCAGCCGTTGACACAAAGGGGCTTGTTAAGGACAATATGCTCACAGAAATCAAGGTGCCACAGATAGCGAAGACATACTTTACCGGAGAGACAGGTGGCGAGGTAATCATAGACAACAATTCCATTTCCGCAATAGCGATGGTAAATGAGATGCTTTCGGACGGAATTAAGGTTGGATTTATTACAGAAGGTGATTATAAGGGAGATTTTGTCGTATCATATGGCAGCTTCGTAAAATATCAGGATAAGTTCATTGTTAAGGGAACAGGAGTAAAATCTATAACAGGTGCACAGACAATTAAAAAACCATCGTTATACATTCCCGGATTTGCGGGAGATTACTCTGTAGATTCAGAAGGCAATGAATATGGTGTGTTCAATTATCCTAACTATGGAAATACAAACTATAATTTTGATATGTTTGCTTACGGTAAGCAAATGGGCTTTTCCATAGCAAAAGATGTTAAGGATGCAGATATTATTGTAGGAAACAGAGCTTTAAATGATGCTGCCATCAAAGCAGTGAAGGAAGGTAAGGCATATCTTGGAGCAGGAGCAGGTGCTCTTGAAAAAATAAAGACTGATATTTTAGGTCAATACGGCTTTGACTATGTTTCAAATGGATCAAACCAAGATGCTCTTTGCTTTGTGACATTTGACAGCGACAGCCTTGTAACAGCAAGCAATGTTAAGAACAATGACAACCTCATTTATTCATACGGCGGGGCATATATATCATCTGTTCCTACAAATGCAGAAATACTTATGACCACAACGAAGGAGACACCGCTGGAAGGATTCATGATGGAGGAAAATCTTAAAAATTTCCTTGGCTCTGTTCAGGCATTTTCATACAATGAAAATGGAATGGATGTAACAGTATTTGCGGGAAGCCTTACAAACAAGGCTCATCAGCAGGATGAATATCAGCTTGCTGCAAATACCATATTCAGCAAGGTCCTGGGAGCTGACTATAACCTGAGCTTCACGGATATAGCAGGACACTGGGGATACGATGCAATAATGTATTCTGATGCAAAGGGACTCTACAGCGGAACATCACAGTCTACCTTCTCGCCTGATTTAGGTATGAACAGAGCAATGATGGCAACAGTTCTTTACAATATGTCAAAGGATGCTGAAGATGGAAAATCAAGCTTCACAGATGTTGTCGAAGATGCATGGTATGCAAAGGGAGTGTCATGGGCAGAGAAAAACGGCATTATAGCAGGAATGGGAGACGGAACTTTCGCTCCTCTTGCACCTGTAACGAGAGAGCAGGCAGCTCTCATGCTTTACAACTATGCTAAGCTTGGGGAAAATAAAACCGAGGCGGCAGGCGATTACAGCGCATTCGCCGACAGCGCCAGTGTAAGCAGCTGGGCTTCAGAAGGTATGGAATATGCCGTAGGAAACAAGCTTCTCTCAGGTATGGGAGACAACACACTGTCACCAAAGGGAGAAGCCACAAGAGCACAGATGGCTGCAATTCTGCAAAGATTTTTAGAAAATTAAAATTATAAATAAATTAGTGCCTGCAGTTATAAATGAACCGAACTCCAAAAGTTAGACCAAAAATCTAACTAATGGGAGGTCGGTTTTTAAATGGCAAAATATAATTATTAACAAAAATTAACCCTTTGTGTAGTATATTCATGATATAATTAAGCTGCAAAAAAATTTAAGAGGAGGAAGGTATGGAGCTTAAAAATTTGGTAATTGAAAAAAATGAGGGCGTTTGCACGGTTAAAATTAATAACCCGCAGTCTTTGAATGCGTTGAATGCCCAGGTGCTCAGCGAGCTTGAGTATGCCTTTGACATGATAAGGGATGAGGATGATGTTAGAGTCGTTGTTCTTACTGGTGAGGGAAAGGCTTTTGTAGCCGGTGCTGACATAGCTTATATGAGAGAATTGAATGCTTCTCAGGCTAAGAAATTTTCAGAGGACGGCTCAAGGGTTTTCAGAAAAATTGAAACACTGAATAAGGTTGTTATTGCAGCTGTAAACGGATTCGCCCTTGGTGGAGGCTGTGAGCTTGCCATGGCTTGCGATATCAGAATAGCTTCCGTAAAGGCTAAATTTGGACAGCCTGAGGTGGGACTCGGAATAATACCGGGATTTTCAGGTACACAGAGGCTTGCAAGGCTTGTGGGGCTTGGAAGAGCAAAGGAACTTATTTTTTCCGGCGGACATATAAATGCCGAGGAAGCATATAGAATAGGACTTGTGAACAAAGTAACGGAAGTGGAAGAATTGATGGAAGAAACATATAAAATGGCTGATAAAATTAAGTCAAACTCCACTGCTGCCGTAATATATTCAAAGGAGTGCATCAATAGAGGTACAGAGACTGATATTGAGACAGGAATCGCCTATGAATCAAATGTATTCGGATTATGCTTCGCTTTTGAAGATCAAAAAGAAGGAATGAGCGCATTCTTAGAAAAGAGAAAACCGGAATTTAAGTAATGCAAATAATGTTGAAAAAACTGGAAATATAAATTAGGGTATTGATAATTTATTTGCATTCCTGTATAATAGAAATGTTGAGTTAAGTATATTTTTTTAATCACTAAGGTTAAAAAAATAACAAATATAAAACAAATAATGAGTAATATAGGGTTGAGACAAAAATTTAAGGGAGTGAAATCATGAATTTTCAATTAAGCAAGGAACATGAAATGGCAAGACAGCTTTTCAGGCAATTTGCTGTCAATGAAGTAGAACCATTAGCTCAGGAAATTGATGAGCAGGAAAGATTTCCTGTTGAAACCGTTGAAAAAATGAAAAAATACGGTTTTATGGGAATTCCGTTTCCAAAGGAATACGGTGGAGAAGGCTGCGATTATTTTACCTATGCTATGGCAGTTGAAGAATTGTCTAAGGTTTGTGCGACAACAGGTGTTATTGTGTCTGCGCACACATCTTTATGCGGTTCTCCTCTTTATGAATTCGGTACTGAGGAACAAAAACAGAAGTATCTTACAAAGATTGCATCAGGAGAGTGGGTTGGAGCATTCGGACTTACAGAGCCTGGAGCAGGAACAGACGCAGCAGGACAGCAAACAAAGGCTGTGCTTGACGGCGACAACTACATCCTTAACGGAAGCAAAATATTCATAACAAACGCATCTTATGCAGATGTGTATATAGTGATGGCTATGACTGACAAGTCTCAGGGAACTAAAGGAATATCGGCATTTATTGTTGAGAAGGACTTCCCGGGCTTTTCAATAGGAAAGAAAGAGCTAAAAATGGGTATCAGAGGCTCTGCTACATGCGAGCTGATTTTTGAAGACTGTATCGTTCCGAAGGAAAATCTTCTTGGAAAAATAGGGCAGGGCTTTAAAATCGCAATGAAGACGCTGGATGGCGGAAGAATAGGAATAGCTGCTCAGGCACTTGGAATTGCACAGGGTGCTATTGACGAAACTGTTAAATATGTAAAGGAAAGAAAGCAGTTCGGAAAATCTATTTCAAAATTCCAGAACACGCAGTTCCAGCTGGCTGATATGCAGGCTAAGGTTGATGCTGCAAGACTTTTGGTTTACAGGGCAGCATGCAGCAAGGATGCCGGAGCACCATATAGCGTTGATGCGGCAATGGCTAAGCTTTTTGCGGCAGAAACTGCTATGGAAGTTACAACAAAGGCTGTACAGCTTCACGGCGGATATGGATACACAAGAGATTATCCTGTTGAAAGAATGATGAGAGACGCTAAGATAACTGAAATTTATGAAGGTACTTCAGAAGTTCAAAGAATGGTTATCAGTGCTAATATGCTGAAGTAGGAGGTAGACAAAGTGAATATAGTAGTATGTATAAAACAGGTGCCGGACACGACAGAAGTTAAACTGGATCCAAAGACAAACACATTGATAAGAGACGGTGTTCCAAGCATCATCAATCCTGATGACAAAGCAGGATTGGAAGCAGCACTTAGATTGAAGGATGAGATGGGTGCTCACGTTACAGTTCTTTCCATGGGACCTCCTCAGGCAGATCTAGCTCTGAAGGAAGCTTTGGCAATGGGTGCCGATGAAGCAGTTCTTTTGACAGACAGAGCATTCGGCGGCGCAGACACATGGGCAACTTCAACAACGATTGCTGCTGCAATCAAAAATTTAAAATATGATTTAATTATAACGGGAAGACAGGCGATTGACGGAGATACAGCTCAGGTTGGACCTCAGATTGCAGAACACCTAAATCTCCCTAACATAAGCTATGCGGAAGATATTAAAATAGAAGATAATCATATAATCGTAAAAAGACAGTATGAAGACAGATACCACACAATCAAGGCAAAGCTGCCTGTACTGATTACTGCTCTTTCCGAAATGAATGCTCCTCGATATATGACTCCAGGCGGCATATTTGATGCCTTCAGGGAAAAGAAAGTTACAGTATGGACATTGAATGATATAACGGTTGATACAGCTAATATTGGGTTGAAGGGTTCTCCTACTAAGGTTAAAAAATCATTTACCAAGGGTGCTAAATCCGCAGGTAAGGTATTTAATCTGGAACCGCAGGAGTCAGCTGAATTGATAGTTGATAAAATGAAAGAAAAATTTATATTATAGTAGGAGGCCGAAAATGAGTATTGCACAATATAAAGGTGTGTTTGTTTTTGCAGAGCAGAGAGACCGAAAAGTACAAAAAGTTGCCTTCGAGCTTGTAGGCAAGGGAAAAGATTTAGCAAAAGATTTAGGAACAACCGTAACAGCAGTATTGCTTGGAAAGGACATGCAGGAAGAAGCAAAGAGACTTTGCCAGGCAGGTGCTGACAATGTAATATATGTTGAAGATGATTTACTTGATGTATACATGACAGAACCATATGTGTATGCGCTTCATAAGGTTATCGAAGATAAAAAACCTGAAATAGTTTTATATGGAGCAACCGCAATAGGAAGAGATTTGGCTCCGAGAGTTTCAGCCAGAGTTCACACAGGACTTACTGCAGACTGTACAGGTCTGACTATTGAGCCGGATGACAAAGAACCTGAAAAATTAAATCTTATGATGACAAGACCTGCTTTCGGCGGAAACATTATGGCAACAATAGCTTGCCCTGACCACAGACCGCAGATGGCAACAGTAAGACCGGGCGTTATGAAGGCAATAAAGCCTTCAGATCAAAATCCTGTAAATATTGAAGAGTTTAAGGTTGTTATTCCAAAAGAATGCAGAAATGTTGAAATTCTGGATGTAACAAAAATTATTCAGCAGAGAATGAACATAGAGGAAGCAAAAGTACTTGTATCAGGTGGAAGAGGAATGCACGGTCCTGACAATTATCCTATGCTTGAAGAGCTGGCAGACCTGCTTGGCGGAACTATATCTGCTTCAAGAGCAGCTGTTGATGCGGGATGGGTTCCCAAAGACAGACAAGTTGGTCAGACAGGTAAGACAGTAAGACCGAATCTGTATATTGCATGCGGTATATCAGGAGCTATACAGCACTTGGCAGGAATGGAAGAGTCGGAGTTCATTATTGCAATAAACAAGGATGAAACTGCACCTATATTCGACGTTGCAGACGTTGGAATAGTGGGAGACATATTCCAGGTTGTACCGCTGTTAATTGAAGAGCTTAAAAAAGAAAAAGCAAACGCTGATAAATAATGTAAATGAGGCTGTCACACACCGTGACAGCCTCATTTCAATTTATTTCAACTTATTTCATTGAACCCATTCCGCTGGATCCGCTCATTTGTCTCTGAGCCATTTCAACGAGTCTCTTAGTCATGTAGCCACCTACATAACCGTTCTGTCTTGCTGTTAAGTTACCTTTATCTACCTGCTCATAGTTTGTTAATCCCAATTCATTAGCTATTTCAGCCTTCATTTGGTTTAATGCCTGTTTTGCTTCTGGAACAACGATGTTGTTAGTTCCTGTATTGTTTGATGCCATTTTGTTTTCTCCTTTCAATAGATGTAATCTTAGTATTGTCTTGTTTGTTTAATTTAATCATGTAATAAAATGTTTAATTGGTAAATTATATTGGGCCCCATAACCTGAATAACTATGTATGGTTCAGGTTAAATTTAATTTACAAGATTAAATTTTAAGAAAGTACATTTAAGTGACTTTCTAACATTATTATTGACAGCATGTTTTTAATAATACATGGCAAATAATTGAACAAAAGGTTCAGAAATGGCAAAAAATTTTGAAATGAGTTGTGACTTTAACGCAGCTCTGCATAAAGGGCTCTTGTTTATCATATACCTTAGTATTGATTAATGATTGGAGAACAGGGATATGATGAAGAGCGGTGAAGCAAAGCAAATATATTCAATAGCCGGCGCGTTTATTGCTTTTTTAATAGGCTCCGGATTTGCCACAGGCCAGGAGATAATGCAGTATTTCGCCGTCTATGGATTTGTGGGAATAGCAGGTGCAATAATAGTTTTTATTTTGCTCACGTATGCCGGCGTAAGCTTTGTTATGGTGGGCTACGTGCACAAATATACAAGGGG
>DAMAEI010000009.1:66222-70474 GCA_031997345.1 Sedimentibacter sp.
GGAAGCGATATATTCCGCTATTATTGCGGAAAAAGAATAGGGAATATATATGGCTATTTTTCAATAATATTTGCTTATCTGTCATTTTTCGTAATGGTTGCCGGAGCAGGCGCTACATTGAAACAACAGTTCGGTCTGCATGAATCTTTCGGCTGCATATCCATGGCATTTATTTCTCTGGTAACTGTAATATTCGGGTTGGACAATATTGTAAACATAATAAGTAAAATAGGACCAGTAATTGCAACTATGGCAATTTTGCTTGGGTTAACATCTGTAGCACAAAATGCAGAAATGCTGAAGCAGGCAAATACATTGATTTCCGAGCTCAATATTATGAGAGCATCGGACAATTGGTTGTTTGCTGCACTTTTATATGTGGGCTTCAATATTCTCCTGCTGTCTGTGTTCATGTCTTCCATAGGTGCCAGGGCAAAAAGCTTAAAAATCTCTTCTCTTGGTGCCATATACGGAGCAATGGGCTATTGTGCTGCAATTGTAGTCATAACATTGGGATTGCTTGCAAACATAGGCGAGACCGCACATTCACAAATACCGTCATTAATAATAGCATCCAATATACATCCATATATAGCAGTAATTTTTTCACTAAGCGTATTTGCGGAAATATTCACCACAGCAGCCGCCCTTCTGTGGATAGTTTCCGCAAGGTTGGCCGATGAAAATACATTTAAGTTTAAGGTTATTACTGTGATCTTAGCGATACTGGGTGCAGCAGCGGGGCTTACGGTTCCATTCAACAAAATGATGAATGTTGTTTATATTATAAACGGTTATGTTGGAATTATATTTTTATTTTTCATGATAATGAGGTCTTTTATTACAAGAATAAAAAAATAATGAAATATATGAGATGCTGATAATTAGTACATTGAGTGGATTTTTACACTATCAGATGATATAATATATGTATAAGATTAATCATTCGCACGATAAAATCCAATTTATAAGGAGGAAATAAACATGGCTTTTGATTATAAAAAAGAATATAAAGAATTTTATATGCCTAAAAATAAACCAAGCATAGTAATTGTTCCTAAAATGAACTATGTTGCAGTAAGAGGAAAAGGGAACCCAAATGAGGAAAACGGGGAGTATAAAAAATCGGTAGAGTTGTTGTATGGTATTGCTTTTACAATAAAGATGAGCTATAAAGGCGACTATAAAATTGACGGATATTTTGAATATGTTGTTCCTCCATTGGAAGGATTCTGGTGGCAGGACGGAATTAAAGGAATGGATTATACCAAAAAAGAAGAGTTAAACTTTATTTCTATAATAAGGCTTCCAGATTTTGTTACAGAAAAAGATTTCAACTGGGCAATTGAAGAGGCAACGAAAAAGAAAAAGGTTGATTTTTCGAAGGTTGAATTTCTAACTTATGAAGAAGGGTCATGCGTTCAATGCATGCATGTAGGCTCTTACGATGATGAACCTACAACTACAAAGCTCATGGAAGACTATGCATCAGAAAATGGATACAAGATTGATATTACAGATACCAGATTTCATCATGAAATATATTTAAGCGATCCAAGAAAATGTGAAACCGCCAAACTAAAAACAGTTATTCGGCATCCAATTAAAAAGATATAAATACATGCGATGATTTATATGTTGAATTAGCTAGAGGTATAGAAAATTGAAATAATGAAAAATGAAATAATAAAAAATACATGTACTTTTTCAGCAGTATGTGTTAAAATTGTACGAATAAAGTAACTATTTTTATATGATATCATAACATATGGAAAGGAGGCTCGATTAAGGGAATAGGACTGAATTATTATAGCGCCAGACTGTTTAGTTGACGAGGACGAAGTTATCGAAAATTCGGCGGATGCTTCGCGGTGTAGCTTCATCGATATGGTTTTTACAAAACCTTCAGGTGACTGTTGGAACAAAAAGAAACCAAAAGCTTTCATATCTATTATTGAAATAATATCTTTTGTCTGATGATTCCCCAAATTTATCAAAAATGAATATGTAAGGGCAGTTTTCTTGATTTCAAGGATTCGTTATTTTTATGCGGTTCTTTGCCGCTTTAACGCGGTGAAATTTAAAAATGTCCTATATTGTTGCTTTATTTTGATTTTCGGAAATTAAATCATTAAAACAAAAAAATATTATTGAGAATGGAGAATGATTATGTGCGGAATAGTTGGTTATATAGGATTTGAGGATGTAAAGGAAATAATTTTAGGCGGACTGGAAAAGCTCGAATACAGAGGATATGATTCAGCAGGAATAGCTGTTGCTTACAGCAATGATGTTTATATATGCAAGGAAAAGGGAAGAATAGCTCAGCTCAGGGAATGCTTGGACAATGAAATCAAAGGAAACCTCGGTATAGGTCATACAAGATGGGCAACTCACGGGGTACCTAACAGAATAAATTCACATCCCCACCAGAGTAGTACGAAAAGATTTACACTGGTTCATAACGGAATAATCGAAAATGAAGATGAGCTTAGACAAAAGTATTTAAACGGAACAAAATTCACAAGTGATACGGATACGGAAGTAATAGTCCAGCTTATTGAAAAATTCGTAAATGACGGTGAAGAGGTGCCGCTGGCAATAAGGCACACAATGAGTGAGCTGAAGGGTTCATATGCCCTTGCCATCATTGACAGTGAGGATATGGGAACATTGTATGCGGCCAAAAATAAAACTCCATTGCTCGCAGGCAAGGGAGAAGGCTTTAATATGCTGGGCAGTGATGCAATGGCAATGATTAGCTGTACGAATCAATTTTACGAAATAGAGGATAGGGAATTCCTTAAAATAACAAAAGACGAAATAGAAATTTACACAATTTACGGAAATAAAGTAATACGTGAGCCTTACAGAGCTGATATAGATGCATCTGATACAGAAAAGGGAACATATCCTCATTACATGATGAAGGAAATTGAGGAGCAGCCCTTTGTTATCAGAAAAATAATGTCGGAATATTCCGATGAAAACGGAAAAATGTCTATGCCTCAGGAAATTATTGAGAATGTAAGAGAATGCAATAAACTCTACATCATAGCCTGCGGAACAAGCTACCATGCGGGACTGATAGGTAAACAGTTTTTTGAGAAAATTGCAGGAAAGCCCACAGAGGTTATTATAGCAAGTGAGTTTATTTACAACATGCCTCTTCTATCGGAAAAACCGCTGTTCATGTTTATATCTCAAAGCGGTGAGACGGCAGATTGCAGGGCCGTACTTGTAAAAGTTAAAGAATTGGGCTATAAAACCCTTACACTTACCAATGTAAAGGGCTCTACTCTGTCAAGAGAAGCAGACAATACACTGTTGCTGTATGCAGGACCTGAAATAGCAGTCGCTTCAACTAAGGCATACACTGCTCAGATTGCCGTGCTGTCAATACTTGCAGCATTGGTTGAGAATAAAATAAACATAGATATTTTCAAAGAGCTGAGCAAAATAGCCTACTCTATGGAAACACTCTGTGACGATAAGGATAATTACAAAGAGCTTGCTGAAAAATATCTGTCAAACAGCAGAAACTGTTTCTATATAGGAAGAAGCATGGATTACTTCGTATGCCTAGAGGCAGCCCTGAAACTGAAAGAAATATCATACATCCAGACAGAGGGTTTTGCTGCAGGAGAGCTTAAGCACGGAACCATAGCGTTAATAGAGAAAAACACACCTGTTATTGCTGTAATTACACAGGAAAATATAAATCTCAACACAAGAAGCAACATCAAGGAAGTAAAGGCAAGAGGAGCTGCGACCATGGTAATATCCATGCGCAAATTCAGCCAGGAAACAGACGAAGTGGTAATAGATGACGTAAACGAGCTTCTTTCACCCCTGTCTGTAATAATTCCGGCTCAGTATCTCTCATACTATGCTGCACTCCTGAGAGGCTGCGACATCGACAAACCGAGAAACCTTGCAAAGTCGGTAACTGTTGAATAAACATAAACTGCGAAGCAAGTGTGAGTTGTATAAGTTAAATTAAGTTGGTAAGTTTTGAATTAAGTTAGTAAGGTTTTAAATAAAGTTGGTAAGTTATTTGTTTGGTGAAGTTTTATTTTATTAAATGTGTGAGTTATAATTAATGTTGTCACTGATAATTATAATAACCTTGTTACCAAATTATATTTACTGGTGATAAGGTTATTATAATGTTAACGAGTTATTTTACACATAAATTAAGGGTCATCTTCAAAGATTGTGTAAACCTCCAAACTGATGTAAAATAAAAATA
>DAMAEI010000010.1:0-20611 GCA_031997345.1 Sedimentibacter sp.
CAGTGTTCACAGACCTCACCATTGCACCAAGAGTATCCACATGCACAGGTATTCCTATGCACCTGCTGCTGTCCTCACCCTCTATTTCTATAATCCTGTTTCCTTTATTGTTTTTTGATACCTTATACCCCTGCTCTGCCGCAGCATTTTCTATATGAAGCATAACATTTTTACAATATCCCGACGGGCTTGGTATATTGATTATTTCTTCAAGCAACTTGAGGGTATATTCAATATTTGTGTCTAAGTTCATACGTCCTCCAATTTAATATTCTCCTAAAATTATACTACAAATATATTCTGATTACAAATATTATACAAAAATACGTACAACACCTGAAAGCTGGCAAATCTTTTTAAGACATTCTTTGTTTCCTCAAATTTTTTAACATTTATAACTATTCGGCATAAACTTATTAGAGGTGAAAATTATGCAATCTTGCGAACTTGTTTCTTACATAACTGCCCTTGCTTGTGCTATTTCGAAATGCTTCACGAATGATGAGCTAGCAGTAGTTGGTGCAGCTTTTACCCAGTTAGGTGATACTCTCACAACAATTGCTGTTCAGAATCAATTATGTGATAAGGATGCGGATTAAACGTCCGCATTCCTTGCAACTATTTCTCCAAACAATTCAACCCTTTATTGCATATGTGGCGCATAAAAGTTATAATATATAAAAAAAGCAGGAGGTTAGTATGGAAAACCTAAAACTTAGGGACTTTTTAGATTATAAATTTTTATCGGGGCTTGAGCTTTCTCCGGATAAAAATTATGCGGCTTTTGCAGTACATGCCTCGGATTATGATGATAACAAGTATTTGTCAGGGATATGGATATATAACTGCCTCACTGAAAAATGCAGTAAGCTCACATCCATGAACAAGGAGTCAGCCTTCATATGGCTTGATAACGAAACGCTCCTGTTTCCTTCCCTCAGAGATGACAAGCTGAAGAAGAAAATAGAGGACGGTGAAAACTGGACCGTATTCTATGCAATTGGCATTCATGGCGGAGAAGCATTTGAGTATATGCGAATACCTATGAAGGTTGGAGAAATCAGAAAAATAGCCGAAGAAAAGTTTCTTTTGACGGCTGAATATGACCATTATGGAATCAACCTTCACTCTCATAAGGGTGAGGACAAAGAAAAAGCCATGGATAAGATCCGTGAAAACAAGGACTATGAAGTTCTTGACGAAATACCATTCTGGGCCAACGGTGAAGGCTTTACAAACAAGAAGAGAAACAGGCTTTACTTATTTGACAAAGGAACAAAAGACATAGTGCCAATATCGGGCCAGTTCGAGAACATAACCGTAACCGGCGTAAAAGACGGCAAGGTTCTCTACACATCACAAAACTATACAAACAGGCTTGAAATCACAAATGAGCTTTATTTGTATGACCTATATTCCGAGAAGGCTGTGCTTCTGGTTGAGGAAGAGGAGCTTGCCATAGATTTTGCAGAATTTGTGGGAGATGAAATAATTTTCGCGGCATCACCCATGGATATGTACGGGCTCAATCAGAATCTTAGCTTTTACACTTTTAAAAATGGAGAGTTCGTGCTGCTGTGCCATCATGATTTCGGAATGCATGATGCCGTAGGTTCAGACTGCCGCTACGGCGGAGGAGCAAGCTACAGAGTGCTAGACAATTACCTGTACTTCGTGGCAACCGAAAATAAAAGCTCATTCATTAAAAAACTTTCAACAGACGGGACAATTGAAAAATTAACAGCCGACAACGGCGCCATAAGTTGTTTTGACGTATGCAGCGACGGTATCATATTTATAGGCCTGAGAGGAACGAAACTGCAGGAAATATACACTTGCAAGGACGGTACGGAAAATCAAAAAACAAAATTTAATGAAAAAATAACGGAAACTAAAAATATAATAAAGCCCGAGCCCATAGAGTTTTTTAACGACGGAATCAAAATTGAAGGCTTTGTCTTAAAGCCGGCAAATTTTGACGCAGAAAAATGCTATCCCGGTATACTTGACATACACGGAGGACCTAAAACAGTCTACGGAGAGATTTTTTACCACGAGATGCAGTACTGGGCAAATGAAGGCTACTTCGTGTTCTTCTGCAATCCCAGAGGCAGCGACGGACGCGGTGACGCGTTTGCGGATATAAGAGGGAAGTACGGAACTGTCGATTATGACGACCTGATGAAGTTTACAGATAATGTTCTCGAAAAGTATCCTCAGATTGACAAATGCCGCATTGGAGTTACGGGAGGCTCTTACGGCGGATTCATGACAAACTGGATAATAGGACATACGGACAGGTTTAAATGCGCCGCATCCCAGAGAAGCATATCCAACTGGATTTCCAAATTCGGTACAACAGATATAGGATATTATTTCAACGCTGACCAGATACAATCAACCCCTTGGGAGAACCCGGAAAAATTGTGGTTCCACTCACCTATTAAATATGCCGATAAAGCAGTAACTCCCACGCTTTTCATACATTCAGAGGAGGATTACCGCTGCTGGCTTGCGGAAGGTCTGCAGATGTTCACAGCCCTAAAATACCACGGTGTGGATGCCAGACTCTGCATGTTCAGAGGCGAAAATCACGAGCTTAGCCGAAGCGGCAAGCCCCGCCACAGAGTGCGAAGACTGGAAGAAATAACAAACTGGTTTGAAAAATATTTGAAATAACCATAAACATTAATACAAGCCACGTTCGCGAACGTGGCTTGTGCTTTATTTGTTAAGACCTGTATGAAAGCTCTCGGGAAATTTTATCGGCTGTTTCAATGACTACATCCTTAATCTGTTCTATATATTCCATTGTCATGCGTGTTGTGGGTCCTGAGACGCTTATACCTGCAACATATTTTCCCGTATAATCCTTAATGCCTGCAGACAGGCATCGTGCTCCCAATTCACATTCTTCATCATCCAGGGCATATCCGCACTGTTTTATCTTTTCAAGCTCCAGAAGCAACTCATCCTTTGAAGTTATTGTGTTGGGTGTGAGGGCCTTAAGACCCTTTGTTTCTATAATATGCTCAAGCTGCTTTAAATCATAGTTAAGAAGCATTAATTTTCCTATTCCTGTGCTGTGTATTGGAGCGAGCTTGCCTATACGCTGAGTTATTTTCAGCATTCCGTCCGGACCGTCTATGACATCTATATATACAATTTCCATGTCTTGTTCAATAGCAAGGCAAACCGATTCATTACATTTTTGCGCAAGATTGGCAAGATGCGGGCGGGCTACATCACGTATGCTTATCTGCGAGCTGACAAGGCTTCCTATATGCATGAACTTAAGCGTAAGCGAATATCTCAGATTTTCTGCATCCTGGCGTGCATATCCGCACTTCATCAGCGTATTGAGAAATCTCAGCGCCGTGCTTGCAGGCATATCCACCCTCTGCGCTATGTCCTGAAGCCTCAGGCTCTCCTTGCTCTGGGCCATAGTTTCTATAATTTGCAGTACTTTTTCAACAGATTGGTTATTCTTGACTGATTTCTGATTCACAGAGCATCTCCTAAAATTATATTTTACTTAGTGAAATTTTAGCATGTTACCAGAAGTAAATCAATAATATTAATCTGAATATATTAATAAAAGGCCCGGAATTTAATCCAAGCCTGGAATTAAACGAATTTTCAATATTGACACTATCTGATTTTTATAATATACTTTTATTGAAATCGAATTTCATATAGTGAAATTAATGAAGGAGTGTAATTATGAAAAATAAAAAATTAGTAATGATCCCAGGTCCTACACCCACCGTACGTTCCATTAATGACCAGATGGGAAGAGAAACAGTTGCATTTGGAGATCCAGAGTTTGTAAAAGACTTTAAGGAATTGGTTGTTGATTTAAAAAACCTTTTAAAGGTTGACGGTGAATGCTTCGTTGTGGCAGGTACAGGTACCTTGGCAATGGAAATGGCAATTTCCAACGTTACAAAAAGAGGAGACAATGTGCTTGTTATTTCCAACGGCTTCTTCGGAGACAGATTTATCGATATCTGCCAGAGAAAAGGCTTGAATACCGACGTGATCCAGGCACCTTGGGGACAGGTGGTTTCCCCTGCAGAAATCGAAGCAAAATTAAAAGAAAAAAATTATGCCGCAATTACTGTATCACATGTTGACACAGCAACAGGATCAGTTGCGCCAATTCAGGAAATAGGAAAAATTATAAAAAACTTCCCTGACACTGTTTACATAGTTGACGGCGTTGCCGCAACAGCAGGTGAAAGGGAATATGTTGATGAATATGGAATAGACATTTTATTTACAGGCTCTCAGAAAGCATTCGGTGTTGCTCCTGGTCTTCTTATTTTATGGGCAGGCAAAAAAGCTCTTGAAAGAAGAACAGCATTAGGAACAATCCCTGAATACTATATCGACTTTGAAAAATGGATCCCCATAATGAACGATCCTACAAAATATTTTGCAACTCCTGCAGTTAACATGATATGGGCCCTGAAGGAATCCGTGAGATTAATAAATGAAGAAGGCGCAGAATCAAGATATGAGAGACACATAAAGGTTTCAGAAGCAATAAATGCCGCTCTAGAAGCAATGGGCTTCAAGCTTCTTGCTGCAGAAGGCAACAGATGCTCAACACTTTCAAACATTCTGTATCCTGAAGGCATAGACGATGTTCAGTTCAGAACAACATTAGCTGCAGAGGGCGTTATGGTAGCAGGCGGCTTGGCTGCATATGCAGGAAAAATGTTCAGACTGGGCCACATGGGCAACATTGATGACCACACTGTATATTCAACAATTGCTGCTATTGAGAGAACACTGATTAAATTAAACTATACATATGAAAAGGGTATTGGCTTAAAAACACTGCTGGAAAGAATGTAAAAATGTATTCTTCAATAAAAATGCACTCACCGGACTTATCCCCCGGATGAGTGCATTTTTCCTTTACCTTTGCTATTGCCCATTTCTTAAAATATGTTTGATTTTATATCCGCTTTCTTTAAGCTTCTTCTCCAAATCCGAAGTATTAACAACATCCGACCTTATGACAATATCGCTGAAGCCTTCGCCTCTATATACAACCACATGGGTTATATTTATATCCAGACTCTTGTAGATTTCAGCTATTTCAGCCATGCCTCCCGGCGTGTCCTCAGACTCAATCGTAATTCGGCTTCCGATATCTCTGAATCCAAGCAGGTCAATAAATGCGTCAAATATGTCACTTTCTGTTATTATTCCCACCAGCTTGCCGCCTTCCACAACCGGAAGGGTGCTGATTCTGTGCTGTCTCATTATAACTGCTGCTTCCTCCAGCAGACAATCTGCTTCAATAGTCACCGGACTTTTTGTCATTGCTTCCTTTACGGTTATCTTTGAAATCAGGTAATTAATTTCAAAAATACTCAGTGATGTTGCTTTTGTGGGGGATACCTTCTGAATATCTCCCTGAGTCAGAACACCCACAACCTTTTCTCCGTCCACAACGGGCATTCTTTTAAGATTTTTCTCCTTCATTACCTCCACGGCATCCATTATAGGTGCATTAGCTGTGATTGTAATTGGATTTCCGGTCATTCTGCTTCTTACATACATATTATTCACCTCCCAGATATGCTTTTCTGATTTCATCGCTCTTTGCAAGCTCTTCGCCTGTACCGCTCATTACGATTGCTCCCGTTTCAATTACATATGCCCTGTGGGCTATGGAAAGAGCCATCTTTGCATTTTGCTCAACCAGGAGTATGGTTGTGCCTTCGGCATTTATACTTTTAATTATTTCAAATATTTCTCTTACCAGAAGAGGGGCAAGACCCATAGACGGCTCGTCAAGAAGCAGTATTTTCGGTTTTGACATGAGCGCGCGGCCCATGGCAAGCATCTGCTGCTCTCCTCCAGACAATGTCCCTGCCAGCTGCTTTTTACGCTTCCCAAGTATGGGGAAAAGCTCGTAAACATGCTCCATATCTCTTTTGATGTCTGCCTTATCCTTCCTGAGGTATGCACCCATTTCCAGATTTTCAACTATTGTCATAGCAGGAAATATCCTTCTACCTTCAGGGACCTGTGACAGGTTCATTTCCACCCTCTTTGGAGCAGGAACATTTGTGATATCCTTTCCTTCAAGAAGGATTTGTCCTCCCGAAGCCTTGTTCAGGCCGGATATTGTTCGAAGCGTAGTTGTTTTTCCGGCGCCGTTGGCACCTATAAGTGTTACAATTTCACCTTTATTAACAGTCAATGACGCATCCTTAAGGGCATGAATAACACCATAATGAACATTAAGATTTTTTATCTCAAGCATTTATACATCCTCCCCTAAATAAGCTTCAATAACCCTCTTGTTATTCTTTATTTCTTCCGGAACTCCTGAAGCTATCATCGTTCCATAGTCAAGCACATATATGCGTTCACAAATTTTCATTACAAGTGACATATCGTGCTCTATAAGCAGAACCGTAAGATTGAATTCATCCCTTATCTTTGCTATGGTTTCTGTCAGATGAGCAGTTTCGTTGGGATTCATTCCGGCTGCTGGTTCATCCAGCAGCAGTAGCGCCGGCTTTGTCGCCATGGCTCTCACTATCTCAAGATGTCTCTGCTCCCCGTAGGGAAGATTCTTGGCAAGCTCATTTTTCTTATGAGTTAGCTTGAATATATCCATTAATTCTTCGGCTTCCTTCTTCAGCCTGTCTTCCTCTTCGTAAAATTTATTTGAGCGGAAAAATGATGAAGGCAGACCGTACTTAACATTCTGATGCATTGCAATCCTGATGTTATCCAATACAGTCAAGTCCTTGAAAAGCCTTATATTCTGAAATGTACGAGCCATTCCAACCTTCGTTATATTGTATGGCTTAAGCCCACCGATTTCCTTCATGCTGCCTTCGATTTCAAGCTTGATGCTTCCTGATGACGGGGCGTACACACCTGTGAGAAGGTTAAAAAAGGTTGTTTTTCCTGCTCCGTTAGGGCCAATAAGTCCCACAAGCTCGCCTTTTTCAATGCTCATGCTTGCATTGGATACCGCTGTTAGTCCTCCGAAGGACTTTGTTAGTTTATCAACTGAAAGTAACGACATATGACCCCTCCTTTACTGAATTTTTTCACCTTTTTTTCTGAATTTGAACAAATCTGTAATCTCCTTTGTGCCTAAAATTCCCTGCGGCCTGAAAAGCATTATTATAATCAGCAGCAGTGCGTAAATAATCATTCTAAGCTCTGAATAGGACTGAAGGAATGTCGTTATGACAGCAAGCGCAATAGCGGCAATTACAGAACCTGTAATACTTCCCATTCCTCCGAACACCACTATTACCAAAATATCAACAGATTTCATGAATCCGAAAATATTCGGGTTTATAAAGTAGAAGTATGATGAATAAAGGCTTCCGGCTATTCCTGCGAAAAACGCTCCTACAGCAAATGCCGTAACCTTGTACTTTGTCGTATTTATTCCCATGGACTCCGCCGCTATTTCATCCTCTCTGATGGAAATGCAGGCACGGCCGTGAGATGACCGTATAAAATTATTAATCATTACCAATGTCAATGCCGTAAAAACAAAAAGCCACAGCCAGTTTGTATATCTGGGGATTCCGTTAAGACCTGCAGCGCCGTTTGTAATATTCATATTCAAAAATACAACACGGATTATTTCCGCCATACCCAATGTGGCTATAGCAAGATAATCGCCCTTGAGCCTCAGTGTCGGAATACCAATTATAACCCCTACTATTGCAGCAGCAACAGCGCCGGCTAATGTGCCAAGCAAAAAGCCTCCTGTTGAGCTCATTTCCATGTTTATCAATGCACCGGCATATGCTCCTATGGACATAAATCCCGCATGTCCCAGTGAAAATTGCCCTGTGAATCCTGTAACCAGGTTAAGGCTTACCGCAAGTATAATGTTTATACATATGGTAGCCAATGTTATTTCATAAAAACTGCTTATAATTCCGGTAGCAATCAAAGCCTGCATAGCTGCATAAAAAACAAGGATAAGTATTAAGGTTATTATGTTTTTCTTACTAATTACTCTCATGCTACACCTTCTCCTTTGTATTCTTGCCCAGCAACCCTGACGGCTTCAATATCAATATTACTATAAGAAATGCAAAAACTGCAGCATCCCTGTACATGGAGCTTCCGTATCCGGAAACCAGGGTTTCTATTACCCCTATGGATAAACCTCCGATCATTGCTCCCGGTATGCTTCCTATACCTCCGAAAACTGCTGCAACGAATGCCTTAAGTCCCGGCATCATTCCCATGAGGGGGTCTATAGAATTGTAATAAACACCCACAAGAACTCCTCCGGCTCCGGCCAACGCCGAGCCTATTGCAAATGTGAAGGAAATTGTGCTGTCCACTTTTATTCCCATGAGCTGAGCCGCATCCTTGTCAGCCGAAACAGCTCTCATTGCCTTTCCCACCTTTGTTTTCTTAACAACATACTGAAGAACAATCATCAGCACAATGGAAGTAACGATTATATAAATCTGCTGAGTGCTTATTATTATGCTGCCTAAATTGAGCAGTGTATCCGAAAGTAACCTCGGATAAGACCTTACTTGCGCCCCCACAAAGTACATCATCACATACTCCAAAAGCAGTGACATTCCTATTGCTGTTATCAATACAGCAATTCTTGTTGAATTCCTCAACGGCTTGTATGCAACCTTCTCTATGGTCACTCCCAATACTGCACATGCGGCCATAGCTATGATAAGGCTGGGTATGAATCCCACACCCAAATAAGCCGTGGCAGCAAATCCCACATATGCGCCTATCATATATATATCCCCATGGGCAAAATTTATTAATTTGATTATTCCATAAACCATTGTGTATCCCAATGCAACCAATGCATATATGCTTCCAAGGGATATTCCGTTTACTAATTGTTGTAAAAATTGATTCAAGGAGCACCTCCTCATTCCTCGTACGAAGTAATTAAGTTAGCGTGAAACTGCACGCTAACTTAATTGTGTCCAGATATTAATAATTTAAAACTATTATTTAGGTTCTACTTTTACGCTTGTTGCCTGAACTCCATTTTCAAGCCCGATAACTACCGCTGCTTTAATCGGGTTGTGATCTTCTCCCATATCGAAAGAACCTGTAACACCCTTGAAGCCCTTAGTTTCTGCCAACGCCTTTGTGATTGCTTCTGTATCATTTGAGCCCGCACGCTTTACAGCGTCAGCTATAAATTTTCCAAGGTCGTAACCCAGAGCGTTGAATGCATTTGGTTCTTGTCCATATTTTTCTGTATATCCCTTGATGAAATCCTGTACCAACGGATCCTTGTCCAATGAAGAATAGTGATTTGAATAGTATACATCATTCAAGGCTTTTTCTCCCGCAAGCTCCAGCAATACAGGTGAATCAAAGCCGTCAGCTCCAAGCACCGGTGCATTTATTCCAAGCTCACGCGCCTGCTTGATTATGAGTCCTGCTTCTTCATAATATCCGGGAATAAATATTACATCGAATGTTTTTCCTTTTATATCAGTTAAGATAGCTTTAAAATCCTTGTCTTTAGCTACATATCCTGCTTCGGCAACAATCTTTCCGCCGTTTGCTTCAAATGTAGACTTGAAGTTCTCTGCGAGTCCCTTGCCGTAATCACTGGATGTATCCTTGATTATAACGGCATTTTTTGCACTTAGATTATTGAGTGCAAAGCTTGCCATTGTTACCCCCTGGAAGGAGTCATTGAAACACAAACGGAATATATAGTCGTTTACCTTTCCGTTGCCGGCAACTGTAACTCCCTTGTCAGCGGTTGCTGATGCAGATATAATCGGCACCTTATTTCCCATAGCTACAGGAATTGCAGCCATGAAGTTTCCTGATGTTGCAGGTCCGAGCTGAGCAACAACCTTGTCTTGAGTCATAAGCTTTGTCGCTACTGAAGTAGCCTCCGCCGGCTCTGATTTATTGTCAATTTTTACAGGAACAATTTTCTTTCCGTCGATGCCGCCGGCAGCATTTATTTCATCAAATGCCATCATTATTCCGTCTACGCTTGACTGACCATATGAAGCAACGCCTCCTGAAAGCTCGTAGTTTATACCTATCTTTACTTCACTTGCTCCGTTAGCGGGTTCTTTTCCGCCACTGTTTCCATTGTTTGCTCCGCTTCCGCATCCTGCAAGCAATCCCATTATCATAATTATAGAAATTACTGATAAAAATGTTTTTTTCCTCATTTGTGCACCACCTTGATTTTGATAAATTTAAAGATGATGATAATACATTTTTAATTTCTTGTCAATATAATTTTTTTTATTTTTTTTCTTCACACGAAACCATTCTTTGCATTAATGTTGAAATTCATCCTGCATGTCCTTATTTAATATACTATTTATTTATTTTTTCCGCCGTTTGTAACCACTTTATAATTTCAATGGGGTTGGGGCATACACAGTCGTACTTTGGGGACTCATTGCGATTGACCTACCGCCATTTTTTTCTCCTTTCAGTCGAAAAAATGGGGTTAGGGCATACAAAAATCTTCCCTGAACTTCCAGGGAAGATTTTTGTATAATGTACAAGGTCTAGCTATTAGCAGTTTTCACCTATTCCGCCTATTCCGCCACAGTTGCAGAACAATATCACTAATAATAAGAAGAAGAATAACAGGCTATCGCTATCTCCGAATCCACATCCGCCGCCTATTCCTCCAAGCAGTCCATCCTCTCCACAGAAGCATGCAAGAACCACTAAAAGAAGGAAGAAGAACAATAAGCTATCACCATTGCCACCTAATATATTGTTAAACATTTAGAACCTCCTAAAGTTAATTTTTCTATATATTATTCAGAACCAGTTTAAAATGTTACTTATACAGTTAATCATTTAATGATTTTAAAAATGAAATTAATTTATCTCCAAAGGATCCTCTGTTCCTGTAATTATAGCCATTGTATCTGCTGTAGCCAATTTCCCTCTCTTCTCTTTCGGGTTCATAATCCTTATATTTGTCGAAATTACTTTTAATGGACTCCGCGTCATTCAGCATCCTGATTAAATACTGCTTAGAATTATCATCAATGTATGAGTTGTTTGACAATCTGTTAAGTATATACATAAGCTCAATAATGTCATACATCTTGTCATGCATATTATTTTCGTATCTCCCTCTGTACATATTACCTCCCTGCCTTTTATACAGTATATGAAGCACATGTCAATAATGATAACTGTCGGATTCGGAAAAATAAAAAGCATTTATTTTTTCATAAATATGATATATAATAATATCAAAGAATTTGATGTTAACAAAGACACTACTTAGAGGTATAATATGAGAATATTCAGCAATATAGTTATAATAGCGCTTATAGGGTTGTTTTCATCCACATATTTGTTAAACCTTTCTCCCATAGATTACAGGGGGACTATCGAAATAGAAACACCGGTTGAAAACAGCACCCTGAGTCTTGAATCAAAAGAAAATGACCTTTTAAACCCTGAATCTATAACAATCAGCCATATATCAGACAGTGAGGAGAGCGTGAAAAGTGTTTCTGACAGCATATTCACTTTGGATGTATACCAAGGCGATACGCTGGTAAAGGGCGGCATAAGAAACCTTGAGCTCGTTTCTCCTTCTGTAAACATGTCCATATCAGTTAGCAAAGATAACCCGATTATAACCACATTAAATATAAATCAGAAAAAGCTGGGACTGGAGGACGGCACATATAAATTTGTCTTCACATCCAATTTGATAGCAGCCGAAGGTAGGTCATCGGTATCATCAACCGTTACCTATGATACCGGAGGCACATATTATCCTGCTGCAGTGCAGGCGCCGGTAGGAACAAAGGGATTTACTCTTTACTTTGCCACAGAAAATGCAGATACATTGATTCCTGTAACGCGTTTCCTGGTAGAAGATAAGTCCATTACGCGAATGGCCATAGAGCAGCTGCAAAACGGCCCGTTAAACAACGGTTTTGTATCAATGATAAAGGATGTCACAAACACAACCTACAATAACGGAAATGTGGTAATAGACATTCCAAGCTCATATGAAGGATATAACAGCGGAAGCGCCGGTGCCCTTCTGGCATATAAAGCATTCGTGAAAACCATATTTGATGTTGACAGATATTGGCCTATACGCAGCCTTACATTTACTGTTGACAGGAAAAAATCAGATACGTATTTTCATGGTCTCCCAAGTGAAGCAATAAATGCATTGCCCAACAAAGAAAGAAATTACCTGCTGTACATGGCTTACAGAATAGATGACAGATATTACTTGTTTGATTATGATGCAGACATTCAAAAAGCAGGAATTACTGCCGCCGACACAGCAGAAATGAAGGCACAGAAGCTATTTGACGCATATTTCGATTCCGATATTTCCTACGGAATAAACCCTGTGCCTGAAAGCGTAAGGCTCATGAATGCAAAGCTGGAAGGAAAAACCCTGATACTTAACTTCAACGACGGATTTTCAAATGCCCACAAGGGAAAGGAAAATCTGAAACAAATGATGCTTGAGTCCCTTATATATACATTTACATCAATACCTGGCGTGGACAGCATAAAAATAACTGTAAATGGCGAGGAATCCAAGAATTTGACACAAGTCATGTATCCTCCTGAGTTTATTAATCCGGAAACAGTCCAGGTTCAAAATTAGGAGGTCACTATGAACAGATTCAGGAATTTTATGTTTGGAAGATACGGAACGGATCAGCTTACGGTAGCATTGCTTATATCGGGCATGGTTCTCACCTTCATAGGCAACGCTTTTGATTTACACTTCCTTACGCTTGTTACCTATGTAATATTTTTTGCATGCATCTTCCGTACAATGTCAAAGAATTTTGTGGCGAGGCAAAGAGAAAATCAAAAATTTCTCCAATACTGGAACCCTGCAAGCGCATGGCTAACGGCTAAATACAGAAGTCTCAAATCAAGCAAGGATTACAAGTACTTCAGATGCCCCAACTGCAAAAAAGAGCTTCGCGCTCCCAGAGGAAAAGGCAAAATTGCAGTAACCTGTCAAAGATGCGGAACAAAGTTTATCCAAAACACCTAAAATGATATAAAACAAGGGCACAGATAGCGTCATATCTGTACCCTTTAGTATTTTATTTGAATTCTATCAGGTTATATCCCTTTTCAGAGGAGTATGCCTGAAAACCTCCAAAAACGCTGCCGCTGTTATTATTCCAGCGGCCGACTGCACAGCATTTCCCGGGATTTCGCTTATTGTGGAGAAAAAATTCCCCACCATTAAAGAACCTGTAATATAGTATGCCGGCACCTGCCACACACTTCCCATTATTGCTCCCACAACCCACTTATTCTTCATTCCTGAAGAAAGCTTTTCAATTGCCGTTCCCATAATCAATGCCATGACACCCTTTATAATAAACGTTGGAATTGCATAGTAGCTGTATCCTCCCAGCATATCTGCCAGAGATGCACCTATGGCGCCTGCCCATGCACCATTTTTTTTGCCCAGTAAAATCACTGCAATAAATATAAATCCGTCACCCAGATGAGTGTATCCGTTTGTAACCGGAGATGGTATTTTTATTATGAATGTGGACACGCAAATTAATGCCGCAAGCAATGAAGTGTACACCATTTCTTTTATTTTTTTATCATCCATATCAATCACCGTCCATAGCTTTATTAAATCTAATTATATATTTTTCTGTACCCTTTAAAAGATACAGTTATGCATTTTGTATAGATGACAGATATGAGTCAAGAAAATGGGGTTAGGGCATACAAAAAACCATGAACATTTCTATTCATGGTCTATAATTCATATTAAGGCTGTGCACCCTCTTTCGACAAAATATCACAAGCGTACTCTAACAGTTAGCTCTAATCCGGCACCCTCACGTCACACGAAACGATCCGCTTACTGCTGCTTCCTTCCGGACCTGACAGGGTTCACAGGGTTTCATTGCGCGAGACCAAATTATCAACGCTACTTATAAGAGTCAGACCTCACAACACCAGCCTCTGAGAGGGAGTTCCACCTTGCTGCAGCGGATTGCAAGTACAGGGCACCGCTACCTCCCCGTGTAGCACAGCATATGAATGATAACACAAATCAAGTTTTGTGTCAATGTAAATTATTTGAAGCAATTCCTACTTTAAGACTTCCAGAGTTTTTTCCTCTTCAAACTGCTTTGTATAGAGAGTGTAATAATATCCTCTGCTCTCTATGAGATTTTTGTGAGTTCCCTGCTCCACTATTTTTCCATCCTTTACAACCAGAATTATATCCGCCTTTTTAATTGTAGATAATCTGTGGGCAATGATGAAGGATGTACGCCCCTTGAGAAGATAATCTATACCCTTTTGAATGAGCCTCTCCGTCTCCGTATCTATGGATGACGTCGCCTCATCAAGCACAAATATCCTCGGGTCTGCAAGTATGGCTCTGGCTATGGATATGAGCTGCTTTTCGCCCGTGGAGAGCTTGTCACCGCCCTCTCCCACCTGGCTGTCATAGCCCTCTTCAAGCTTTTCGGCTATTTTATCTGCAGATACTATCTCCGCAGCTTTTTTTATTTCCTCATCCGTGGCATCCAATTTACCGTATCTTATATTTTCCTTTATTGTACCGGAAAACAGATGTGGATTTTGGAGCACATAGCCTATCTTTGAATGCAGCCACAGCTGTGACCTTTCCTTGTAGCTTACTCCATCTATTAATATTTCACCTTCTGTCGGCTCAAAAAACCTGCACGCAAGGTTTACCAGAGTACTTTTACCTGCCCCTGTTTCTCCCACTATGGCAACATTCATGCCTGCCTTAATATGAAGATTGAAATTCTTTAAAACCTCTTCGTCCCCATCAGGATATACGAACGTCACATCTTTAAACTCAATTTCACCGTTGATTTCTTCCCAGTTTTCCTTTTTGGGATTTATGCTGTCCCCATACTTTGCCACAACCTCATCACTGTCCTTAATCAGAGGCTCCTTTTCAAGAAGTTCCGTCACTCTTTCGATATTTGCCTGCAGGGATACAATTTCCGTATAGGTCCTTGCAAGCTGCTGAATGGGCTCAAATATGCTTATGGAGTATGACAGGAAGGCTGACAGTGTTCCTATCTGAATAACATGGTTCATGGAAAGGTATCCACCTCTTGCCAGAACAATCGCTGATGCTGCAGATCCCAGAAACACAATGAACGGAATATATATGGCGTTGTATCTCGCCATCCTTACTGCCGATGATTCAAGCTCAAGACTCACCCCTTCAAAATCCTTTAAATTTCTATGCTCTATAACAAGCGTCTTTGATGTGCGAGCTCCCGTTATTCCTTCGTTGAAATGCCCCGTCATCTTTGAATTGACCTTTCGCATTTTTCTGCTTGTAACCAGCAGCTTTTTTTGAAAATATGCAGTGATTATTGCCATTAATGGCACAATCAGCATTACAATCAGAGCAAGCTGGAAATTGAGAATTAGCATTGCCGCAAATGCTCCTATTACATATGCAAATGACCAGAACACATCAACAAGCCCCCATGCTATCATCGTGCCTATTCTGTTTGTATCCGATAATGTCCTTGCCAGAATGAAGCCCACCGGAGTTGTATTGTAATAGGAAAGAGAAAGATTCTGAAGATGTGTGAATATTTCCTTCCTTAAGTCCTTGCCTATGTACATTTCAACAACCATGGCAAAACGTGCAAAGATATTTACCGAGACTGTCATCGCAATCAGTGTGACGGTATAAACAGCAATGAATCCTCCCATACCCTCAGTGGTTCCGGCAACAATAAAGTTGTCAACCGCATATTTTTGAAACAGCGGAACAGACAAATCTATTGCAGCGGTCAGAAGCATGAAAACAACTATGCCTGCTATGCTTTTCCCGTAGGGCTTGAAAAACTTCATAAGCTTAAGCCATGGCTTTATATCAAAGGATTTATACGTGCTGTCTTCATCAAAGTAGTTCATTCCGTCACCTCCTTATCCATCTCTTCTGTCTTATTCATCTTATCCATCTCATATATTTTATCTATGTCAGACATATTCATCTGAACCTCATAAATATTTCTGTAAATACCCTCACGGGCTATAAGCTCTTCATGAGTTCCCATATCCGAAATCCTGCCCTTGTCAAGAATCAATATGTTATCTGCCTGCATTAGAGTTGTGATACGGTGAGAAATTAAAATCACCGTTGAATTTTTCTTTCCTTTTTTCAGTGCAGCACGAATTTTGGCATCCGTCTCGGAATCGACCGCCGACAGCGAATCGTCAAACACCATAATGGGCGTATCCTGAAGAAGCATGCGCGCTATTGAAACACGCTGCTTCTGTCCTCCCGACAGGGTGACTCCTCTCTCTCCCACAATGGTATCATATCCCTTGGAAAAACTCTGAATTGCCGCATCAACCTGAGCAATGGACGACACTTCCCTTATGCTTTCAAAATCTGCCTCTGGATTTACAATACTTATATTCTCACGGATGCTCCTGGTAAACAAAAACGGCTCCTGCAGCACCATACCTATATTTTTCCTTAAGTGCTCACGCTTGATATTCCTTATATCAATGTCACCGATCGTAATGGAGCCACAACCCTCCGGCAGGTCGTACAGCCTGTTTAACAGGTGCATGAGCGTTGTCTTTCCTGAGCCGGTTCCGCCCAATATAGCAAATGTGGTTCCAGACTTGATTTTAAAGCTTATGCCGCTTAAAACAGGGGCATTGCCTTCATATTTGAATGTTACACTGTTGAACTCAATATCCTTATGCATGTCAGGTTCAACGGAATTTTCACCATCCTGCTCCTGGGGCTCCCTGAGAATTTCACATATTCTTTCGGTGGATACCTTTGTTTTGCTTAATTCTCCCAATATCCTTCCAAAGCTTCTCAAGGGCCACGCTATCATTGCCGTATATGAAACAAAGGCCATGAATTCTCCCAGAGTAATTATCCCTCTGACAGCATATACAGAACCCATCCCTACAATCGTCATCAATAGTAAACCAGTTACAAAATCACCGATACCCCAGTAATATCCCAGCTGGTATCCAAGCTTAACCCACAGTTCGGAAAATATATTGTTTTTTTCATTAAATTTCTCTATTTCATACCTTTCTCTTCCAAAGGCGCGCACAACCCTTACACCCGTAAGGTTTTCCTGAATTACGGTGAACAGCTCACCCTCAGCCTCATCAGCCGCAAGAAATTTTTTCGACAATATGCCGTAAAATACCGCCGAATACGAAACGACCACAGGAACAAAGCACAGAACAATCAGCGTGAGCTTCACATTCATGGAAAACATAAGAATAAGAGATATTACAACGAGCATGATTGTCCTGAACATCTCTGACAGCTGCGTGCTTATAAAGTTTCGCACAATATCCACGTCCGACGTTGCCCTTTGTATTATGTCACCTGTCTGGTTCTGAATATGCCAGCTGTATGGAAGCTTTTGAATATGGTCAAACAAGCTGTTCCTTATATTCTTAATTATTCCCTCAGTGCTTTTTGCAGTTGTAATTCTTCCTATGTAATCACTTATGCAGGTTATTACAGCCATAACCAATACAAATACGGCACAAATCCATATATTTTGCCGCATTCCTTCTATTCCGCCCACTAAGTTAATCAAATCAACTATGGGCCTGCCAAAATAAAAAGGCACATCTCCTATTACCGAGTCAACGGTAAACCTAATTATCTGAGGCGTGGCAAACCCTGCTCCAACCTTAATTATTATTGCAGCAGCGGAAATTGCAATTAAGTACATATATTCCTTTGCGTAAGATAACATCATTTTTAAGTTCGATAAATTTTTATTCATAAAGCTCCTTGCATTTTATTATACAGTTTAATTTGCCATATTGCCTTCTATTAATTCTATATAACCTTGGCTGAAGTGTCAAGGCAAGTATAAACAGCTTTTTCTACAGTCTGCGAACCATTTACACCTTGGCGCATATCAATATTATAGTATTTAATAGGGAGGATGGCATGAACTTTTCACAATATCAATATTATAATCCATATGGCGGCAATATGTACAGGTATTGCAGCACAAATCCGCAGTACACTCAAGCCCTGGCTCAGGTAACGGGAGGACCTTTGGCTCCTGATCTCGTCGGTATAGTAGTATTTACAAATGTAATAGGAGGAACAGCAGTATATGTTGAGGTTAACGGGCTTCCTGCATATAAGCCTGCTGAAGGCAATAACTCACCTATAGGCCCTTTCGGATTTCACATTCATGAGAACGGCAATTGTACTGTAGGAGACAGCTCAGACCCGTTTATGGCAGCAGGTGGGCACTGGAATCCCACAAATCAGCCTCATGGAAATCATGCAGGTGATTTTCCGGTTCTGTTTTCCAACGACGGCTATGCAAGAATGCTCTTTTTCACAAACAAGTTTACCGTACCTCAGGTAGTGGGCAAATCAGTAATCATACACCAAAATCCAGATGATTACCGCACACAGCCCTCCGGAAATTCCGGAAAGAAACTTGCATGCGGAGTTATTATGGGGGGTTAGTTACTGAAGACCGAATCAGCAAGATACGCAGACAAAATATCTGCGTATCTTCACCTAATAAGAACATTCTTCGTCCTCGCAAGCTTAAGAAATATTAATATTTATTGTCAGATACTTACTTTTATAACCTTTTATAATAAAGTACATATAATATCACATATTTCTGATTGTTATATAGGAGGATTTATGGTACATAGCAATAATTTACATACAAACAATATAACCGCAAGAGATTGTGATTGTATAACCTTGGGAAGGGTGGCGCCTGATTTTGCAGCTTCATCAACCGTAGGACCAATAACATTGTCTCAATATAGAGGAAAATGGATAGTGCTTTTTTATGAGCCTGGAGATTTTTCTCCTACGGCTACATCAGAATTAATAGCATTTACTCAGCTGCATCCCGAATTTGAAAAAAGAGATGTCCAGCTTATAGGGGTGACCATTGACAGCAATTTAGCAGATATAGAATGGCTTGTTGATATTTTTCAACATACCGGAGTAAAAGTTGCTTTTCCTCTTATCTCTGATAGAAACGCAGAAATAGCGAGGCTATATGATATTGTAAGCCCTGACAGGATTTATGAGGTAACAGTGAGAGATGCCTTCATTATAAGTCCGACTCAGCATATACGTGCCATAATATCTTATCCCATATCCTGCGGATTGAATGTATATGAACTGCTGAGAGTGATAGATTCATTACAGACAACAGAGCAGTTTAATGTTTACACTCCGTCTAACTGGATGCCCGGCGGCCCTGTAATATTTCCGGCACCCCAGACATTTGAAGAGGCACTTCAAAAGCTGAGCAATCAAGATGAATTAGGAATCACCTGCAATATGTGGTACTTTTGCTACCAATATTTAAGTTCCGGAAATAGCAATACGTCAATAACATAAATATTTAAAAACCCATCTTCTTTTTATTTGCCAAATCCTATACTGTATTACAAAACCTTCTGCATTCTCAGTGCTTGAATTAAATTTGTGTATACAAGCTTCCAGTATTTTTTCAACCGTGGCTTATCTATCATGCCACGGTTCTTTCTTTATAACTCCAAAAGCTCCCTTTCAGCATGTGTAAGACATTCATTTCCATCACCGGTAATTAACATTTGATCCTCTATTCTTATTCCTCCCCAATCAGGAATATAAATACCCGGTTCAATCGTCACAACATTGTTTTCCACCAACACCTCATTTGATTTAGGTCCCATGGAAGGAATTTCATGCACAAACATCCCTATTCCGTGTCCTATACCGCTGTAATGGTACTTAAAATACTCCGTGTCCTTTATTGCCTGAACTGAAGCTTCGTAAACATCAGTTGCCCTGGCACCCGGTTTCATAGCTTCTTTTGAATCCTCAAGCATCTTCATCTCCAATGAGTATACCTTTTTCTGCTCAGGCGTGGCCTTGCCTACCACTACGGTTCTGGTCATATCAGAAAGATATCCCTTGTAAGCGCACCCATAATCCATAAGCACAAAATCGCCATATTCAATACTCTTGCTGGAAGGAATCCCATGAAGCAAGGATGTTCTCTTCCCTGAAATCAATATATTTCCATAGGGCTTTGTATCAGACCCCTCCATTACCATGTAATGAGAAAGCCTTGAAGCCAGTTCCTTTTCTGTTATTCCTACTTTGATATCCTTAATTATTTTTTCAAAAGCTCTGTCGGCTATTTGACATGAAATCCTCAAATTTTGAATTTCATCAGATGTTTTAACACTTCTGAACTCTTCAATCACACCTGTAGCTGCTATAGCCTCCGCATTAATTCCTTTTAGCTCTTCGTATGTGTTATAATTTACAAAGTCACCCTCGAAACAAAAGTTTTTAATATTCATGCTTTCAACAATAAGCTTAATTGATTCCGCAACAGACCTTCCATTTGCCCTCCAGTTAATTATCTTATAGTCAGGACATTCATATTCGGCCTGCTCCGTATATCTTGGATCAGTTAAAAAATAATTTTCTTTCTCAGTTATAAACAAATATGCATCATCGCTGGTATATTTACTTACATATCTCACATTCTGCGGCTTTGAAATAAAAAAGCCCTCAATTTTATTAACCCTAAGATAATCA
>DAMAEI010000010.1:20621-48160 GCA_031997345.1 Sedimentibacter sp.
TTACCCTCGCTAATATTATATTTTACCTCAACTACAATATATCATATAGTCCTATAGATTTTTGTAGAACTTATTATAATCAATCAAAAATTATTGATGTGTATTTTTTATATTTTCTCTTACTGGTTAAGAATCAGCCCATCCATATATTTTCCGTATGAAGCATCATTCATGACGAAAACAATACATCTTCTACTCGTTCCTTCTTTGCTTAGCGAAGACATTCTCAACAATACATGTGCATCCTTAACTTTATACTCCCACCACAGACCACTGCTCTCGTAATCATTATTTCCTTCTGAATATTTAACACATTCATTGTAAACGGTCTTTGCAGAATCGCTTATACCGTAAAGCTCTGCAGCCATATCAATTAACAAAGGTAGATTCGCAGACTGTTCCTCCTGTATTTGCGCTATAGAATAATTATCAGGATATATTATAGAAGTTGACATAAATTTTTCCTCTTCATTCCCGACTGATTCAAAAAAGGCTGTAATACCAACATCTATGCGCCCGGGTTCATCTCCTTCCCTCTTCATGGAAAATGAAGTTCGAAACTCTCTGCTTTGTTCATCAGTAATATTCCAATCCAAACCTTTAGCCCGTACAACCTTCTCAACAGCTTCCCTGTCAACAGGAAACTCATATGTCTCCGTCTCCTTAGCGCATGACATACTCACGACTACCAATATAAGTAACAACACAGCAAATAAATATTTTTTCATCTATGCCACCTTCCTCGCTATATTAATACAATCATACTCCACAAATCTGATACACTTAACTAATAACTCCCTACCTATAGCTATCATATATTCTATATTCAATATAGACGCAAATAAAGTAAAAATGTTCCATTTTTATTATTTATACCTATATTATATATGTCCCAATCATATTTTACCACAGGGTAATGAATCTCCGCTGGGAAAAGTCTCTTCTTATTATGTCAATATGTTCTAAACTGTGGGGATGTTATATATTATTTCTGTTATATATTGTAAAAACATCTTCTATAATGAATACGATAATTTCCTTAATATATCCCGGATTTCAACAATTGAAACGCCTGTATAAAAATAAACAGCGGAGTAGGATGCCCGCACATAATAGTTTACAAAGTAACAAAAGTAATATAAAATATACTTGATTTGTATTATTACATTACTTTTTAATTGGGTGATTATCTATGGATACTTTAAACATAAGATTTTTTGGTATACCATCAATAACGTTAGAAAATAAACGTATCGATTTTCATTATTCAAAAGCTGAGTGTATTTTCTATCTCCTTCTTTATGAAAAGGAAGCTTCCAGAGATGCTCTCAGTTCATTGATGTGGGGTGGTATGGATGAAGTTACAGCCAAGAAAAATTTAAGAAATGCAATTTATACTATTAGAAGGCAAACGTTTGATGATATTATAATTTCACCTAAAAGAGCAGTGTTAGAATTAAATAACAACTATGAGATAGTTTCGGATGCGGATTTTATCAATAACTTTGATCCATGTAATGATGTGGAAAGCAAGGATATTGAAGAGTTCGTTAATTGTTGTCAAGGAGACTTTTTAGAAGAATTAAAATTGAAATCTGACTTGGAATTTGTAGAATGGATTGATGTAATAAATACAAGATTAAAGGGCTTATACATAAATAAGCTAAAAACCTTGTCAAATAGATTGCTAAAAAATAAAGACTACTATTATGCTGAAATGTGTTGCAGAAAATTAATTGAATTGGAAGAGTACGATGAAACAGGCTATACAGATTTAATGATAATATTTTCAGAACAAAACAAGCACAGGGAAGCTATTGATATCTATAACACTTTAGCAGAAAAATTATTTAATGATTTATCAGTAAAAACATCTCGGGAAACCGATGAAGCTTACGAAATGGTTATCAAAAATTTAAAATCAAAGTCTGAGAGCAAGACCATAGGTTTTTATGGCAGGAATGCAGAAAAAAAGAAGCTTCAAGATAATATCTTTCATTTTATTGGGAACAAACAATTCAAATCTTTCATAGTAAGTGGTGAAGACGGTATTGGAAAAAGTCTTTTGCTAAATGACATTGTAAAGGAATTGGATTTAAATATTCTACTTATTAAGATAAGTTGCTATGAATACGAAACCGATTTTATATTTAAGTTTTGGGACAAGGTATTTCAACAAATTTCAAGTATAATAAAAGAAAAGAAACTTGATATTCCGAACAATTTATTGAATATAATAAGCAAACTATTTCCAACCTTAGATATTGATTTTGAGGAGGAACACAGTTATTATGGCTTTAAAAATTCGGATATCTCCGAGAAGGCAATTTTTGATTTATTTAGTCTGTTAAGCAATAATCTAAAGATAATATTCATCGTTGATGATCTAAATAATGCGGATAAAGCCAGTCTTGAACTTTTGTATAAGACCATTCTGGCAAACAGGTTCAAGATAATGCTCATAGCAACAACAAGAGAAGAAAGTGGAAAGATTGATGATAAATTATATAATTTACTTAAATTCAATAATATTATAGAAAGCATTCACTTAAATAGATTTAATAAAAAGGAAACAGAAGACTTTGTCAATACAATGATGCCGGATGCAGTTGGGCATATTGATTATATATATTCGGAAAGTGAAGGAAATCCACTTTTTATAACGGAGATACTAAACAATATTAGGAATGGAAACACAGACACAAATATCAGCAATAAGATAGACATATTGATTCAGGGAAGATTATTAAATCTATCAAATGAGGCAAACAAACTTCTAAGCCTATGTTCACTGTTCCAAGATATATTTTTAGTAGATATGCTGATAAGAATAACGGATATGAGGGGAATTGAATTAATCGATTTGATAGATGAACTCCTTACGAAAGAAATACTCAGAGAAGAAACAGATATAAACGGCAAGTTGGGACTTACATTTACCCACAGGAAAATAAGGGAACACATATACAAGAATATCAGCAATTCTAAGAGAATAATCCTTCATTCGAAGATTGCTGAGTATTATGAAGATGAGTTGCTACACAATAAAAAAATAAATAGAACATTATATCCCGAGATGATTTATCATTTTTCTTCATCAACCAATAAATGCAAATATTTTAAATATAAAATCAGATGGCTGGAAGAAATCTTGAATTTTAAGCATGAAATTTTTCCTGTGGCTGAAGCCACTAATACTGTAGGGCTTATTGAATACTATCTGGATGAGGATTCCTTAGAAAAAGAATTTTTAAATCTAAAAGAAATTTATGATGACTTAAATTGCGATATATGTAAAAATTGCATAGAAGAAGAAATTTTATATTTATATTTGTACGGAAGATTTAATAAGAATATAGGAAATGCAAAAGATGGTCTTAATTTATTAAATAAGGCAATCTGCTTGTCCGAAGAAAATGAATATTATGAGCATGCATATAACGGATATCTGCAATTAGCTCATTACTATGTAAATATAAATAATACTAGGTCAATGGGAAGTTCTATTGAAAGAGCTGAAGAATTGGCAAATCTATTGGTTGATGAGTGTAAGCTGGCAGTTGTCTGGAGGTTAAAGGGATATTTTTATATACTTGTAGGGGAATATGATAAAGGTGAAATGTTTATAAATAAGGCATTGAATATTTTCAATTTACCTGAAAATAAAGATAAATACATCCTAAATATTGTAGCATCCTTATTTTATATTGGTGAAAAAGATAGGCTACAAAAGGCTTATGATACTGCACTTGAACATTATGAACAATCCCTCGAACTGTGTGATTATAATGAAGATTGCCCCGCAGCGGCTTTAATTTTCTCAAGAATAGGGCAAGTTAAATTTCAGCAAGGGATAATTAGTGAAGCCCAATTCTATTTCCTTAAATCGCTAAAAGCATACGAAAATAGCGTGTTCGCGTGGGGCAGGGTAGATGTTTACTATTATTTATATAAGATATATAGCAGTAAAAACATGGTAGCAATGGCTAAAAACTATCTTGAAAAGGCATCGGTTTACGCAAACAAATATGCATGTGATGAATTACGAGAACGCATTAATAGCATTCTTATTAAACTAAATTAACGCAGGTGATGGTTTACATACCGGATAAAGAATTTCGTCTTCTAATCTTCTTATTGTAAAAATAGGAAGATTTTCTTTTGACTTTTTTTTGACTTAAATAGTTTACAATTGATTAATAACGGAAATTAGATAGCAGTTCTTAGCTTTTATATAAGGGGTGGATTTTATGGAATTAAAATTATTTGTCAATGGTCAGCAAATATGTATGGAAATCGATGCCACAAAAAGGCTGTTGGACTTTCTAAGAGATGACCTTTGCTTGACAGGAGTAAAAGAGGGATGCTCTGAAGGTGAATGTGGCGCATGTGCCATTATATTAAATAAAAATGCAGTTGCTTCATGTTCGATATTAGCAGGTCAGGTTAACGGCGATGAAATTATAACCATAGAAGGTTTAGCTAAAAATGGAGAACTTGATATAATCCAAAATGCTTTTATAGAAAAGGGTGCAATACAATGTGGCTTTTGCTCTCCGGGAATGATATTATCCTGCAAAGCATTATTAATGAACAATCCCAATCCAACTGATGATGAGATAAAACGTGCTATTGAAGGCAATTTATGCAGATGCACAGGATATAACAAAATAGTTGAAGCAATGCATTGTGTAGTAAATGGGGGGCACAATTGTGAACAATAATTATATTTCACCTAAAAGTATAGACGAACTATGTGGGGCATTGCAACAAAAGGATGAAAATACATTTGTGATTGCCGGTGGAACAGACCTTTGTATCAAATTCATAAAAAATCAAATTTTTGACTATAAGATAATAGATATAAGCAAGGTTGAAGAATTAATAAAAATTGAAGAAGCAAATGATACAGTCGATATTGGTGCTTGTGTAACAATGACAGAGTTGGAAAACAGTCCAATAATTAAGGAAAATATTTCTGCTTTAGTAAGTGCCGCATATAACCTTGGATCCACTCAAATAAGAAACAGGGCAACCATAGGCGGGAACTTGGCAAACGCGGCCCAATGCGGTGATACTATACCTGTATTATTTGCTTTTGATGCGGACGTGAAAATAATAAACAGCAAAAATGAATACAGAATTGAAAAGGTAAGGAATTTAGTTACGGGAATTGGCAAAACAACACTTAAAGAAGACGAAGTCATAACAAATATAATAATTAGGAAAACAAACCATATATCTTCTTTTGCTAAAGTAGGCTCAAGAAAAACTGTTACCATATCCAAGATTAACTGTTGCGGTAAATTCGACATAGATGAAAACGATCTTATAAAAGAAGTAGAAATTTATATGGGTGCGGTAGGGGTAAAACCTGTTAAAGCCGACGTAATTGAGAATGAACTTTTAGGGAAAAAGCTCGGTGATATAATTAACAGCACAGACTATGTTGTTCAAATGCAAATAGAAAATCTAATACCTGATAGAAGCTCTAAACATTACAAAAAAGAAGCTGCTATTGGTGTTGTGAAAGATATGCTTTCTGGCCTTGGGAGATAAATATGGAAAAGTTAAATTATGTAGGTAAAAGTGTAATACGAGAAGATTCCATTGATAAAGCTACAGGTAAGACATTATATGTTGGGGACATGAGAAGACCTGACATGCTTTATGCAAAGCTTGTATTAAGCCAAAAAGCACATGCTGAAATTGAAATAGATAAAAGCGAGGCCATGTCTGTGGAAGGAATAGAAGCCATCTATACGCATGAAGATGTTCCAAGTGTGACTTACAACGGATTTGAATGGCATTCATCAATAATAGCACCAAGAGATGAATATCTGTTAAATAACAAGGCCCGATATGTCGGGGATAGAATTGCCCTTGTTGTGGGGGCAAGCAAGTATGCTGTTGAAAAGGCAATTTCTAAACTAAGTGTAGCGTATAAGGAATTAGAACCCGTTATAGGGCTGGATAAAGCAAGAGAAGATAAGGTTTTCGTTACAGGCAATACTAATATAGCATTTGAAAAGGATATAAATGCCGGCGATTACAGTGATGCATTTAAAAGGGCAGATTTTATAATCAAAGATATCGGGACGACACAAAAGATTCACCATGCGGCAATAGAGCCGCATATATGTATGTCAGAATTTGATTTGAATGGAGATTTAGTGATATATTCGCCTTGTCAAGTTTCATCTCAAATCCAAATGCATGTTTCTAATATATTAAATATCCCTTTGAATAGGGTCCGGGTTAAAAAAGCAATCATGGGCGGTTCTTTTGGCGGGAAAAGTATACCGATTCTGGAACCTATCTGTGCGTTTGCAACTACGAAACTAAATAGACCTATAATGCTTTATATGAACAGAACTGAATCAATAATTGGAACTGTTACCAGAAACGCAACTGAAATAACCGTAGAAACTGCTGTAAGTAAAGAAGGCAAAATATTAGGGAGAAGAATTGAAGCACATGTGGATGGCGGTGCTTACAATACAAACGCAGCGGCAGTTACAATGGCATTAGGTAAGAAACTATATAGGTTATATGATATTAAAGACCAATACTATTTGGGGAAGGCGTATTATACCAATACTATCCCCGGCGGAGCATGCAGGGGTTACGGATCACCGCAGGCTCATGCTGTAACAGAAATAAACATTGACAATGCAGCTAAGGCACTAAATATGGATCCATGCGAATTTAGACTTATGAATCTCGTTGAAGAGGGTGCAAAGGATCCTTCCGGAGCTACAGATATTGGTAACGCGAAGGTAAAAGAATGTGTCAAAATCGGAATGGAATCCTTCAATTGGAAAGAAAGAAGGGCCAATGTTAAATTAAAAAATACAAATCGTTACGCCTATGGAGTAGGAATGGCTTGTGGTACTCATGGCAATGGATATACAGGCGCTTTTGCCGATTATACAAGTGTAGATATGACGCTTTTTGCTGACGGTAGTGCGTATGTAAAAATAAGCTTACATGATTTAGGGTGCGGGACTGTAACGATTATGCGACAAATCGCTGCAGAAGCACTGGATATAGAAATAGAAAAAGTAAAGGTAACTGAAGCTGACACACTTATGACACCGGAAGATTCAGCCGGTACCCAGGCAAGCAGGGTTACATTCGTCTGCGGTGCTGCGGTAAAAGAAGCAGGTGATAAGTTAAGACAAAGAATGGTAGATACATTTTGCAAGATGAAAAATGCAAGAACCGAAGACGTAGAAACATCATGCGGATATATCTATATAAAAGGTAATGATGAAAAATATAAATACTCAGATATAATTAAAGAACATGAGAAAACTTATCAAAATGGAATGAGTATATTTGTTAATTACAAGGCTCCTGTCAATCCGGCATCCTTTGCGGTATTCTTCGCAGAAATAGAGGTTGATAAATATACAGGCTTAGTAAATATTGTAGATAGCTTGGCAGTTCATGATATAGGAAAGTCCATAAATCCTATGCTTGTTGAAGGGCAGATCCAAGGCGGAGCACAATTTTCTTTAGGCATGGCACTTATGGAAGATATTGAAATCGATAGAAACGGGATTGTGAAATCAACTAATTTTTCAAAATATCATATGATAAATTCCACATCAATGCCTCATGTAAAAACATTGACTATAGAAGGCAATGAGCCTTTCGGGCCTTATGGAGCTAAGAGTGTGGGTGAGATGGCAACTGTTGCACCGGCGCCGGCTATATTAAATGCAATTAACTATGCATTAGATTTAAATATAACCAGTTATCCGGCATCACCAGAAGTGATTATAGGAGAATTAAAAAAGAAAATATATAGAAAAGAGAGGTTAATTTAATGGAAGAGTTGGTGCTGGATGGTAAAAGTTTAACGCTTCGGGATATACATGATGTCGCTAATAATAACAGAATTGTTAATGTTGAAGAAAAAGCTTTGGAAAGAGTAGCATATGCCCGCCAAATACTGTTTGATATGGCTGCATTGGGCAAACCGGTTTACGGCCTAAATAGGGGAGTTGGTTGGAACAAAGATAAGGAATTTGATAAGGATTTCTTTGAAACCTATAATAGAAACTTATTAAATAGTCATAGCTTAGGGGTAGAACCTTATCATGCTGATGAAGAAGTAAGGGCAATATTGCTTATCAGACTTAATAAAGCCTTGGTTGGGTCTACAGGAATTTCTGTAGAAATACTAAATTTGTATAAAGAATTTTTAAATAGAGGTATACATCCTTGTGTACCAAAAAGAGGGTCTATCGGAGAAGCAGATATAACAACCTTATCTCACATTGGATTATGTTTTATAGGAGAATGGAAGGTTAGTTACAAGGGTAAAATAATGCCTTCCATAGATGCATTGAAAGCCGAAGGCATTGAACCTGCTATTCTTGGGCCAAAAGATGGCCTAAGCATTGTCTCGTCAAATGCTCAAGGTGAAGCCATGACATTTGTTGTGATAAAGGAGATAGAAGAATTAATTTCAATATCCAATTTAATCTATTGTATGAGTATGGAAGGATTAAACGGCGTAGTCCAATCATTAGATAAAAGAGTAAATGAATTAAGGGGTTTAAAGGGTCAAATACAATCTGCCGAACAGTGTCGTAAATTTTTACAAGGAAGTTATTTAAATGAGCCTCATAAAGATAGGGCCTTGCAAGATGCCTTAAGCTTCAGGGGTGCATTTACAATAACCGGTACCCTTATTGATACACTAAACTTTGTAAAGGAAAACCTTTTGATTGGTATAAATTCAACAGATGACAATCCTTGTATTATTTACGATGAAGATAGAACATCGGTAAGTTCCAATTTTGAGACTACAACCTTAGCAGTCGGTGTTGAGATGTTGGCTGCTGCATTATGCCATCTTTCCAAAGCATCATGTTACAGAATGATAAAATTGGCAGATCCGGAATTTACTAAACTGTCGAGATTTTTAACACCATGTGACGTTAAAACAATAGCATATGGAACTATACAAAAAACCTTCACTTATTTGGATACTGAAAATAGGATGCTTGCAAATCCATCATCTATGGACTTCTATTCTTTAGCCGGAACCATAGAAGACCACGCCAGCAATCTTCCGCTTGCAGCAGACAAGGTTATGAAGATTATTGACAATATAAAATATATAATTGGAATTGAAGCTATCCATGCAGCTCAAGCAATAGATTTAAGAGGTGATATAAAATTAGGGGAAACAACCAAATTAGCCTATGATGAATTTAGGAAGTTTGTAACATTTTTAGATAAGGATAGGAATTTAAGTATTGATATTAAAAAGTCATATGAATTTATTAATTCCGGGATACTTCTGAGTATCATCAATAATAACAGGTAAACAAAATAAGTTATTTAAATACAAACTATTTTTCGTTTGTATTTAAAAATAAAAAAAGAGGAGCGGAAAAGTGATGGATTCTAAAAGCAAAGAAAAGAAACAAATACGTATGGGGGTATTCCTCCCGGCATTTATATTTGTTGGCGGGGCGGCATTATTAGGAATTGTAAACAATAAGGCATTAGCTGATACTGCCTGGGCATTCTTTCATTGGTCTCTCAGTACATTTGGTTGGCTATACCAAATAGTAAGTGTTGTAGGACTGTTAGTTGTACTTATAATTATGTTTTCTAAATTGGGCAGTGTTCGGATTGGCGGGAAAGATGCAAAACCAAAGTTTAGTATGGGTACTTGGTTTGCTATGGCGTTAACCGGTGGCGTTGCAACAGGAATTGTTACATGGGGAGTTAATGAACCACTAATCTATTTCGGAAATGTTTGGGGAGAACTAAGTACATTGGGAATAGATCCACAATCAGCTGAAGCGGTAAGATTTGCAATGGGAAGGGTATTTTACAACTGGACATTTATACCTTATGCAATGTATGCCTTAACAGGACTTTTAACTGCTTATGTATATTTCAATAAAAAAGAGAAACTTGCCGTAACATCAACTTTAAAACCTTTATTTGGTGAAAAGATAACGAAGGGTATTTGGGGAGATATGGTTGATACCCTATCAATGCTGGCAATTACTTTAGGGTTAACATCAGGTTTAACAATGTGTATAACACTTATAACAAGTGGATTGAACTATTCTTATGGAATTGAAAAATCATTTACTCTATTCTTTATAGTTGGTATAGTAATCATTTTCCTTTATACATTCTCATCTTATATAGGATTAGAAAAGGGCATGAAGAAAATAGCCAGCCTTAATGCATATTTTTATTACGGATTATTGATATTATTAGTAATAATAGGGCCAAAATTATTTATGGTCAGAACCGCTACTGCGGGTATAGCAGAATGGCTTCATAACTTTTGGAGATGGGGTCTTGATCCAATCGATATTGGTGGTGCAGCTTTAACCCAATCTTGGACATTGTTTGACTGGGCCTGTTGGATAGCATATGCACCGGTTGCAGGAATATTCTTGGCTATGATTTCCTATGGCAGAACCATTAAAGAATTTTTATTGGTAAATTTAATCCTACCTTCTGTATTCGGTATTATATGGTTTGCAGTTTGGGGAGGCTCTGCCTTAAATATGCAAATCACAGGACAGGTTGATTTAGTAAATACTATTGCACAAACCGATGCAATATCCGCCCTGTGGCAATTTATCCAAAATCTGCCATTTGGCTTAGGGTTTATAATTATACCGGTTAACCTATTTATTATTGTAATATCTTTTGTAACATGTGCAGATGCAACATCAACAGATATTGCTTCTATGTGTCTGAAAGATGTCCCTATAGGAACTGAGCCACCTGCTTATTTGAAGGTTATATGGGGTGCGACTATTGGAGTAATTGCAATAATTATGGCTGCCTTTGGAGGTCATGAACAAGGTGTTGAAGGCGTTAAGGCATTGGCCACAGCCGGAGGATTTGTAGTTCTCTTCATTTATATTTTACAAGTAATTTCTGCAATTAAGACATTCTTTTTTGATAAAATAGTTGAATAATTCAAAGATAGTGGCAACTCTACAGATTGCCGCTATCTTTTTGCGCTTAAAAAAATAATGAAGTGGACTCAAGGAGGAATATTATATGACTGATTTGAAAGAGGGTCAGGGAATACTTGTGGGCGATTTTATGAAACTACAGGATTTTATAAGCATTGTAAGAAATAAAAAAAATGTAGAATTTACAGACGCTTACAAGAATAGAGTAAATAAATCTCGCCAATTGGTTGAAAAGTGGGTTGAACAGGGTAGAGTAATGTATGGCATCACAACAGGATTTGGAGCAAACAGTACTAAAACCATTTCTAAGGAAGATGCGGAAACATTGCAAAGAAATATAATTATTTCCCACTCAACATCGGTTGGTGAACCAATGAAGGAAGAAGAAGTGCGTGCCACTATGCTTATGATACTTCAAAACGCAGGACAGGGTTATAGCGGTATACGATTTGCGACTTTGGATAGATATAAAGAATTTTTAAATTATGGTTTTATTCCGTTTGCGCCTAGAGAGGGTTCGGTCGGATATCTTTCACCGGAGGCTCATATAGCATTGGCTGTAATGGGGGAAGGTAAAATGATAGAAAATGGACAGGTTGTCGATTCTTTAAAAGTATTAGAAGAAAACAATCTCGGTAAATATGGACTGTCATATAAAGAGGGGTTGATTTTAGTATCCGGCACTACAAGCGTCACCGGATTAGCGGCTATAGCTATCTATGATATAATAAATTCTATTAAAACAGCTGATGTTATCGGTGCAATGACTTTGGAGGTATCAAAGGGTACATTAAGGGCCTATGATGAGAGGTTAATGAGCGTCAGGGCACATAAATATCAATTAGAAACAGCTAAGAATATAAGAAATATATTGGAAGGTTCTGAGATAACTAAGGCAAATTATGCCTATAGATTGCAAGATGCATTGTCTATAAGGTGCATCCCGCAATTACACGGTGCTGTTAAAAAGACACTCTACGATGCGTTGGATACATTGGAAGTTGAAATGAATAGCTGTACGGACAATCCCATAATTTGGGGTGAAGGCAATGACGGTGAGGCAATCTCCGGTGGGAACCCTGATTCGTCTTTTATCGGTCTTGAGATGGATTCTGTAGCCATGGCAGCTACAATGGTTGCTAAGATGTCTGAAAGAAGAAACAACAGGTTGGTGGATGGTAATCTATCAGAAAATCCATGGTTTTTAGTAAACAATCCGGGGCTTAATTCAGGACTGATGATACCACATTATACTCAGGCAGGGGTGTTAAATGATATGAAGATACTGTCAACATCGTCTGTAATTGATAATATTCCAACATGTGGTAATCAGGAAGATTATGTTGCAATGGGATATAATTCTTCCAAAAAGGCAATTGCAATTGCTGAAAAATTGGAATATATTTTAGCTATAGAGTTATTATCTGCTTATCAGTCGTATCAATATATAGATAATAATTTAAAGAAAAGTACTGTTACTGAAGCTATTTACAATGAAATTGCCAAGACTATACCAATTATGAAAGATGATATATATTTATATCCTCATATAGAAAAATTAAGAGAATTAATTCACAGCGGAAAATTATTGAAAATAGCAGAAAGTATCATAGGGGTATTTCTATAGAGCGGCAATATCGATATTGTTGATTTTTCAACAATTTTGTGTAACCTAAAAAGATGCAAGTATAAATATTGCTGTTTTCTTTAGATGAGTTTGCCCTTTGCTTTTAAATTTGTTAACAAATTATGACCCCATACGAATGATTGAACATGCATAAAATGGCGGCTTTGAATAGTGTCAAAGTCGCCATTTTTACCAATAGCGTATATGAAAAAATATATTGAGATTGCTGAAATTGTATATAGTGGTACCGTTCTAACAAGAAGCTATAAATCTATTATTACCTGATTATTAGTCAAAAATCGTGTGACATCAACACCGTCCCCTTGACACGTAAAATCCGCTAACCTGATTAATTTAAATGACAAATTGTCTTCTATCAATTTTAAATCCGATTGCTTCTTCTATATCATTTAATATTCCCATATCCTTTTGAGCAATGAACATACATGTGTAGCCACTTTCACCTGCTCGTCCTGTCCTTCCTATACGATGAATATATGACTCGGGGCTTTCCGGTATATCATAATTATAAATATGGCTGACACCGCTTATATCCAGACCCCTTGCCGCTACATCTGTCGCAATTAAATATTGAATATCTCCACCTCTGAACGCTTTCATTATTCTTTCACGTTTTGATTGAAGTATATCACTATGCAACTTTTCGCAATTATAACCTTTGTTGTGCATTGCTTCTTCTAAAGCATCAACTCTTATCTTTGTTCTGCAGAATATTATTGCCATGAAAGCTCTGTCTTGATCTAATACATTAAACAATGCTTCCTGCTTTTTTCTATCCGTTGTTTCGACAACATGCTGCTTAATATTTTCAAGTGTTACGCTTTCTTTTTCTGCAGATATAGATATAGGATTTTTCATGTATTTATATGCAAGCTTTTTTACATCAGAATCTATTGTTGCTGAAAAGCATAATGTCTGACGAGTCTTTGGAGTTTCTTTAATAATATCTTCTACCTCTTTTTTAAATCCCATCAATAACATTTGATCGGCTTCATCAATTATTAATGTTTTTAACCCTTTTAGGTTTACTGTATCTCTGTTAATATGGTCTATTAACCTTCCCGGTGTCGCTATAATCATATGTATGCTGTTCTTTAATTTTCTGATTTGTGACGCTATATCCTTTCCCCCGTAAGCGGCAAGGATATTAATATTTTTTGCCCCGTTTAACTTATTAGCTTCATCCGTAATTTGAATTGCAAGTTCACGTGTGGGAGTAATTATTAAGCACTGTACACTTTCTGTTTTCGGATTTATGTTTTCAAATATAGGAAGCAAAAATGCCAATGTTTTACCCGTTCCTGTCTGTGCCATTGCAATAACATCATTTCCTTCTTTAATAGCCGGAATGCTTTGCTCCTGAATAGGGGTAGGCGTTATAATGCCTGAGTTTTTTAATATAACTTGAAAATTTTCATTTATACCTAATTCTTTAAAATTCATTATTTATCTTCTTTCTACCTTTAATATGTAATTGTATTATATCATATTTAATATATCTTTATTTGTTTATTTTTTCCGAACACTCTATTTCGCACCAAAATTATTTGAATGATAATAATTTGCTTTTATGTATTGTATTTGGTATCATATGTTTGTATAAACATTAATAGATACTAAAAAGGCGGAGGAAAAAATAAGCCAAATGGATAATCAAGAACAAAAACATCAACGACGGGTTCGATATAAAGGCACTCATCCTAAAACATTTAATGAAAAATATAAAGAGCTGCAACCAGAGAAATATGCTGAAACTGTGACAAAGGTTATTCTAAAAGGCAATACTCCTGCAGGTATGCATCGTTCAATTTGTGTTAAAGAAATATTAGAATTCTTACAAATTACCCCCGGACAAATTGGATTAGATGCAACACTGGGTTATGGTGGTCACACATTAGAGATGCTTAAATGTTTAAATTTAAAAGGGCACATGTATGCTATAGATGTTGACCCTATTGAATTGCCGCGTACTAAAATGCGTTTAGAAAGCTTAGGTTATGGCCCGGAAATTTTAACGATAAAACAAATGAACTTTTCCAATATAGATCAATTAGCTTTAGAATCAGGACCATTTAATTTTGTTTTGGCAGATTTGGGTGTGTCATCAATGCAAATAGACAATCCTGAAAGAGGATTTACATTTAAGATTGATGGACCATTAGATTTACGACTGAATCCTAATAAGGGTATATCTGCTGCAGAGCGTTTAAAAACTATTTCAGAAGATGAATTACAAGGAATGTTGGTAGAAAACGCTGATGAACCTAATTCAGCAGCAATCGCCCGCGCTATTATTTCCGCAATAAAAAATGGGGAAGACATAACAACAACAACTCAGCTCCAGCGAATTATTAAGGATGCTCTGAAGTTTATTCCGGAAAAAAACAGAAATGATGAAATTAAAAAATCCTGTCAACGATGCTTTCAAGCATTGCGAATTGATGTCAACAGTGAGTTTGAAGTTCTATATGAATTTTTGGAAAAACTCCCTGACACCCTTGCTAAAGGCGGACGTGTTGCTATACTTTCATTTCATTCAGGAGAAGATCGTTTGGTTAAAAAATCTTTTCAACACTTTTTACGTGAAGGCATATATCGCGAAATAGCTCCTAATGTTATCCGACCATCATTAGAAGAATGTAATGCCAATAGTCGCGCTCGTTCCGCTAAATTACGTTGGGCTATAAAAGCATGACTTGTTTAACAAGGGGCTGTCTCAAAATGGAAAATTTAATTTCTAAGAGAGGCAGCTCTTTTGGTACAATAAAAGCAGTACAGGCTCGATTTTAAAACGATCATGAAATAAGTACACTACTCTATCATATTTTTTGTTATACCAAAATACATAACTGCCGCATACTTTTCTCATTACTGCTTCTAACGGTTCCTTGCCTTCCTTTATTAGTTAATGTAAGTAGTTTTTTACAAAAACTGCCAACAAATAAATTGGGGATCTTTATTTTTTCCAAAGAATAAATCAATCTGTCAAGGGGAAATATAATTTCTAAAGGAGGTTTTTCATATGAGCAAAGGAAATGGCAGATTCAGAAAAAATAGCATGGGAAATGGAATGGATAAGTTTCACGGAGCATGCAACGGCATCAACTCAGATAAAAAAATAGATCCTAACGATTACAGCTCGCTCCAAGACGTTCCTGATTCAGATATTATATCAGGCAACATTAATAGAAGCAATAAGGACAAAGGATTTAAAAGCAAATTAAAATAGCACAATCACATGGGGCAGACACAGTCCGCCCCGTACATAAAAAGAATTAACCATTCCCATAAATAAAGTCTTCTTATATATAAATTCCTTTTTTCCAGTTCCAGTTTTTGTAATATTAAAGTTTGCATAAACTTTTAAAATGATGTAACATAAAAGTATAATGTGAAATCTTTCCATTAAATCAGAAAGAGGTATTTATAATGAAGAAATGTATTTATGCTATGTGTATTTTTTTGTTAATAGCAATCAATTTTACCGGATGTAAAAGTGTTAACATAAATAACCCGTATGATGTAAGCTTAGATTCTGATGAAAAAAACAATGAAGATAATGACGAACAAAGCAAAGATATTTCTGATAAAAATCTTGTACCATTAGAAGAAGCAACACCCGAACAGCTGAGCTTTATAAATATTAACAAAATTATGACTGGTCGTCTGATTAGTTTTAATTTAGGGGACACACATATTTCATCCAATTCTGCTTATTTTAGTGAATACAATGATTTTGTAAGAAACTCTACAAAAATACTGTATTGTGAAGGATACGACTATAAATATAACACTGAGGATATTCAATTAAGCATAGAAAAAGAAAATTATGATAATTTTCAATCTTTTGAAACCCCTCTTACTATCAGACAGCTTTCACCATATGCAGTTTTCAATGGTTATAGTGAAGCTTCAGAAATAATGAAGGTTGAGAGCTTTAACTTTGGTTATGATATGTGGCAGTCTACCTTCAATGCATTTATAAAAAGGAATGATGACGGCAAAACAATTAATATAATAATTGATCCTGCTTATATGTATGGAATACCTGTTTACCATGATAAGGATGATTTGTGCAGATTCAATATTAATGGCTTGGATATAAAAGCCGATACATTGGAATTCAATTGTGAAATTGATATAGATATGACGGGACAAAATACAAAAGAAAATATTGACAGCTTCAATGATATAGGTTCTGATTACATATATGCTACAATAGAGGCTGACAGTTTATTGGTGCAATATAAAATAAGCTCAAATAAATCGGAATATTCAAATACGGGAGTATTAACAAAGTGTACTCCTATAAGTAAGGATACCACCGATGTTTTAACAAAATCTACAGATTTAGATTTCAGTGCAGAAAACAAAGATCCAAATATGAAAAAGGTATATGATTCATTAATATCTAATCTTGATACTATAATAAATGAAAAAACTGTAGGAGTTGTATTATTGGATTTAGATTTTGATAAATTTCCGGAGCTGTTAGTTTCAAGACAATCCAGCTATACTGATTTTACCGGCAGTTTTCAAAATACTGTTGATGTAGAAATATACAGGATTAATGATAATAAGTTAAAATATATTGATACCATATATAATTATCATAGGATTGTCGGAAATTTAAGCAATGTAATAGCTGTAAAAACATTAGACGATGGCTCAAAAGCATGGTTTAATATGTCATATAAAAACCGACAGAATAATAAAGTTGAGGATACAGATTATTTATTTACCTTAGAAGAAGATACATTAGTATTTACTGAAGCTTTCAGAGCAGAAATAGTTAATGATCCTGATGATGCCGAGAAAACAATTACCGATTATTATTATTTCGGTGAAAAAATGGAGTTTGAAGAAAGTACGGAATATCTTGAACAAAGAGGAGATACTATACCGCTTTACACATGGAACGGCATAACATATGCATACGGCAAATGGGCTTTTTTTGGATATTTAAAGCAGGATTATTGTGAAGATATGAGAGACAGCACTTTTAACCTGTATTCCGACTGGGTTGCTAATTTAGCTGAATATGATTCGATATCTCAAAAAGAACTAAGCACAAGGATGATACATCATGAACTTGCTTACTTGGTTGATGCATATTATTTAGGCGAATACAGTCCGAAAACCTATAACTATTATTTTGAATTTTTAGGCGGCTTTGCAAAACCTGTGATATATCTTTATCCGGAAAAAGAAACAGAAGTCTCTGTCAGCTTAGAGCTGGACGGTGCCTTAACATGTACATATCCGGCATATAAAAACGGTTGGGAAGTAATTGCCCGAGATGACGGAACATTGATTAATAAGGATGACGGCAGAGAGTATTCGTACTTGTATTGGGAAGGTATCGGAGAAAGCTCCTGGGATATGTCAAAAGGTTTTGTAGTAAAGGGAACAGACACTATACGATTTTTACAGGAAAAATTAGAGTACTTAGGATTAACTCCTAAGGAGCTGAATGAATTTATTGTTTATTGGCTTCCACATATGCAAAATAACAAATACAATTTAATCACATTTCAGACAGATATTTATGAAAACAGCGCTAAACTGAATGTAAGCCCAAAACCGGACAGCATTTTAAGGATTTTTATGGTGTATAAAGCTTTAGACATGTTTGTAGAAGTTCAGGAGCCTGTATTGGATACATTTGAAAGGAATGGATTTGCAGTTATTGAATGGGGAGGAGCAGAGCTTAAATAGGGCTCATAACTTAAAAAAAGGCTTCAAATGCGTACCGCATTTGAAGCCTTTCTATTTACTCTTTATTTACTATTTTGCGTTTGCAGCTGCTTTTTCAATTACCTGCTGGAATCCTTCGATTCCTACTGTAACTGAAGAAACTAAGTCTGCTTCTTCTGCTAACTTGGATACTTCGTCAGCTGTTTTTCCAACTGAGTACTCTGCAAATGCAGCTGCTTGTTCAAACCACTCTTTGCCTATCTTAGAAGCTTTTTTCATTCCATATTCGTCGCCTAACTCATTCTTTGTTTTAACTCCTGCTTTTAAATCAGTTGTTATTTTTCCTGTAGCGTCGAATTTCACGTTAGCCTGTGATGCATCTATCACTGAGCTTGTGATTTTTCCGTCTGCATTGAATGTAGTTGCTGTGTATGTTGAATATGCTTGTGTCTGTCCTTCTGCATCTGCAGCTGCATCTTTTGACTTATCTATTGTTGTCAAAACGCCTAATCCTAATTCATCTTCTGCTGATGCGCCTAAGTCCTTAGCATTTGCTACAGCTTTTTCAATAGCTTCTTTGTAATCGTTGATTTTTATAGTTACGGAAGCAACTAAATCTGCATCTGTAGTAACGCCTGTATCGTCTGTAGGTATTGCCTTAACTTCTTCTGCAGTCTTTCCAACCACATATTCAGCTAATGCATTAGCCTGCTCATACCATTCTTTGCCTATCTTAGAAGCCTTAACCATTCCATATTCTTCTTTAAGATCTTGCTTGCTCTTGTATACTGCTGTCATGTCAGAAGTAACTTTTCCTTCTGCTGAAAAATTAATTTTAGTTTGTGCAGTGTCTATAGCAGCTTTAACTATTTTTCCGTCTTTATCAACGGTAACAGCTACAACTACTGAATCTGACTGTCCTAATCCTTCTGCATCTGCAGTTGCATCCTTTGATTTTCCAACAGATGTAACTACTGCAAGGCCTGTCTTAACATCACCTTCTGCTGCCGGTTTTTCTTCCGGTTTCTGCTCAGCCGGTTTCTCTTCTGGTTTTTCTACCGGTGGTTTTTCTTCCGGTGCTTGTTGCTTTGTACATCCTGCAAATGCAAATAATGACATTGACAGGACCAAAATTAACGCTATTAACTTTTTCATGTTTCCTCCATTAAAGAAAATTTAATTTATATATAAACAGCTTTCGCTGATTATATCATTAATATAACCGCACTTTATCAAAATATTATCATATCTTCCTATAACATCCGTCATTCAGTATTGCTGAATGGCGTTCTGATATATACGCAATTTTAAAGGATATGCTTATGCTATCCTCTGTATCCTATGCGCTGTGATATTTCAAGTGCAGCTTTTGTTATAATTTTAATATATTCCTCTATTTTATCTTCGGTCATCCGAAGTGCCGGGCCGGTTGTACTGATGCTGTACTTCACGGCGCCTGTATAATCAAATATGGGAGCCGCCACACATATGAGCCCTTGGATTGTTTCTTCGTAATCAACCGAATACCCTTTATTCCTGACTTCTTTCAGTACTTCAACAAGCTTTTGCCTGTCAGTTATTGTAAAGGGCGTAAGTCTGTCAATATTTTGAGGAATAATATCGTCCAGCCTTTCCTCGTCCAGATGACTCAGAATAACCTTTCCGTCAGCAGTAAAATATGCCGGAATCCTCGACCCTATTTTAGTAGTCGTCTTTATGGATTTATTGCATTCCTTTTTCCCTATATATACGACATCTGATCCGTCAAGCATTGCAATATGTACGGTCTCTTCAGTCTTTTCACAGATGCTTTCGATCACGGGATACGCAATACCCGGTATATTCAGAGAGTTTACTACCAAATCTCCGAGACCGATTAGACGTATTCCGAGCCTGTACTTCTGCGTATGCTCATCTTGTTCGATAAAGCCGTGATATTTAAGCGTACCCAGCAGTCCGTGAACCGTGCTTTTGTTTAAATTCATCATATCGGCAATATCGCCCAGTTTTAACTCGCGCCTGCTCTCTGAAAAGCACTCGATTATTCCTACTGCTCTGTCAATAGACTGCACTCTGACCAAATTCCTCATAGCTTATCCCTAACCATGAAATTTTAGCACATTGCTTATATAAAATCAATCATTAATTTTAAAATTAAATTAATGTTAAGAAATATTGCATAGCCTTATATAGGCCGATTTCAGCAAATATGCTCATGGTATATGAAGATTTTAACACCTTGAGAATTAATTGTCAATTTGATAATTATAGTAAATGTAACAAATACATTAATTACTGTAGACATGTTTTAACAAATGCGCTAAAATAAGTCTTAATAAAAACGGAAGGAAGGGATTAAATTGAGCGCGATTATAACAAAGGAAGATGCATGGAAGCTTCTTAAGAAATATAACAAGGAAGAATTTCATTTACAGCATGCCGAAACAGTAAGTTTTGTAATGGAGTATTTCGCAAAAAAGCTCGGCTATGAAGATGAAGTTGATTTTTGGGGAATTGTAGGGCTTCTTCATGACCTGGATTTTGAAATGTATCCTGAAGAGCACTGTGTAAAAGTTCAGGAGATATTGTCTGAAAGAGGAATTGACGAAAAAATCATATATGCCATTGCCAGCCACGGATACGGGCTTACAAAGGCTGAAGCAAAGCCTGAGCACCAGATGGAAAAGGTTCTGTTTGCCACAGATGAATTAACAGGACTCATAGGCGCTGCCGCATTGATGAGACCTTCTAAAAGTGTATCGGACATGGAGCTGAAATCTCTCAAGAAAAAATTCAAAACTCCAAGCTTTGCAGCAGGCTGCTCAAGAGAGGCCATCCAACAAGGAGCGGATATGCTTGGATGGGAATTGGATGATTTACTGCAGCAAACATTGGATGCAATGAAGGAATACGAGCTATCTGAGAAAGTTATATAAAAAATTAAGATGTCCCACCTCTATAGAGGCGTGGGACATCTTAATTTAAAATAATTCCTTGTGTTTTTTTTGTTGTATCATAGCAAAGAACAAAAAGCTTATTCCCATGAAATTCAAACTCTTTTAGAAAATCGCACCCTAATTTTCTTGAATGGGCCTGAAATGACCTTTGATTGGATTGATCCACATAGGTTACTAAAATAGGGTATCTGTCCTTCATCAAAAGCCTTGAACACTCAAATAAATTAAATAATACTCCAGTGCCCCTGTATTCTTTATCTATGCAAGCCGGTCCGTACTGGTAGGAATTATCTGCCGACAATACTGTATCCTTATACTTAATATTTGGCAAGTCATCAATCATGGGTTTAAATACCGGCCATGTTTGCCAGAACTGCCAGGACGCAGAGTTAGCAAAAGCAATCAATCTATCTCCATCATAAGCTACTGCTAATCCTTTTTCTTCTTCTATTAACCTTTTTAATTTATTCTCAGAAAAGAAAGTTCCTATAAATCCATCCGGTTTATCTTCTTCACTGATTGAATTCCTATGATATTTTTTCTCCAGCAACAAAATACCCGGAATATCTTTTATCTCAGCTCTGCGATAATTCATTTTCTCCTCCACTGCTAGAACTTTAGCTTAAAGCAGCGGATGCTGCTTTTTTTCTTGCCTTAATTTTATTTTTCACAAAAGCAAATGCGAGGCATGATAGGATTGTTATTGGCATTACAGTTGAAAAATAAATTATCAGTCTCTTTGTTACGGATAAAATTCCATTTTCCCTGGTGTATAGAACCATCAGCGTCAATACAAGCGGATGCATGAGGTAAATATAGTATGAGCTCTGGCCGAACAACTTGACGAATGGGTAAATATTCTTCATCAGCTTCTTCATTACCAATCCCACAAGATACACAAAGAAAACTGATACGACGGAAAATAAAAACCATACTCCCACATATATGGAGAGATTATAGTAGGATACCGCCGTATATACCGCCGCGCAGACAACATAAAGCGCCGAAATCAAAACCTTGTGTTTATTAATCCAGCCTGTATACCTGTCATATTCCAATGTGACATATATGCCAAGCATAAAGAAGAACATATATTTAAGAAATAGCCTGTCTGAATTTTCATATCTTATGAATTCGGCACAGAGGGCAGTTATTATTGCCGATATAACTAAAATGGCAACCCTGTTTCCGGACCTTTTAAGCAGCTTGTAAAAAATCGGGCCCACAATGTACATCTGAACAATTATTATAACAAAATAAAGATGATAGGACATTGTGCCATTAAAGACTTTGTCCATGAAATCCTGTATATCAAATGGATAAAAGCCATAAAGGCGCTTTTCCATATATACTGCGTAATAAATTACGCACCACACAATATACGGTATCAAGACCTTTCCCATTCTCTTTTTTATAAACGGTAAATATTCAAATTCTTTTTTTCTGTAGCTGTAAAAGCTTGTCACGCCGCTTAGAAAAATAAATATAGGTGTTGTAAATTTAAGGCTTCTGTTCAGAATGAGTATAATAATATGCGGAAGGCTTCCCTGAATATAGTCTGTGGTCCCTATGGCGGTAATATGTACAATAATTACGGCCAGGCATGCAATAACTCTCATATAATCCAACTCATAGAGCTTGTCTGGCTTTGCCTTATTACTTGTGATTGCTTGGGTTGGCTGCATAATAAATCCTTCCCCTCTTTCCATTGATATCTTACACTAATTCGCATCAAATCAGTGCCCTTGAAGCGAATCAGTATATACTGTTTTCCTATGCTGCGGACAAATATTTGTCCGCTCTTTTAACTTAAAACCGTATTATTTAGTTTAACATGGTAAATACATATTTTCAATTGGCATTTTAATCAAGTTTATATTCGCGCAGTGAATATATATCCGCAATACGTGTACTTTCGACTTGTTTTATAGATATTTTTGATAATTTATTAATTTATTACGCTTTAACGTATACGTTTAAACGAATTTATGGTAAAATTACTTTAAATATTATGAAAAGAAGGTATCGATATGTGTATTAAAGAGGCGGTTATTGAAAGAATCAACGAAATATGCACCCAGAGGGATCTGGCGGTAAACAAGCTTGCTACCTTGTCGGGCATTACACCTTCTACCGTCTACAGCGTATTTGACATTGACAGAAAAGATATAGGCATTGTACTGATTAAGAAAATTTGCGACGGACTGGAAATTACACTGAACGATTTTTTCACATCGGAAATTTTTGAAGCGCTGGATCAGGAACTCATTTAAAAAATTTTGGTGTAAACTTCTGTTTACACCTTTTACTCATTACATTGCATTTTCATTTTTTATTTGGCGCAGCAAGTATACATATTTTCTTTCGGCAGCCTCCACATTATAAATTGCATAATCAACCAAATCAGGCTCGGATACATTTTCAAATATATTCTTTGCTTCCTCCCATTCCTTCTTGGCACTTTCCAGGTTAGCATACAGGTCATTCTTTGCATCCTGGCTCTTTTGAGACTTGAAGCTATCCAAAATATTCTTAAATTTTAATTCCTTGTTTGATATATCTCCCATGATAACCTCCATATATAATTATTATAGGCAGGTATCTCCTTTTTATTCATAACATTCCAAAATTATATCAAATTTATTATGACAAGCACTTATACTTATTAAAAAATTATCAATTATTTAAAAAAACATAAATTTTTGTAATTTTATGCCGAATATACTTACACATCTATTTTTGAAAATGAGTGATAATACTCATTTTATTTTTGACAATTATGAATAAATTTTAATCATATAACAAATTACGGAGCTGAATATGGTCTCAAATAACAAGATTTATAAATCAGATATAAGCAAGCTGCTTCTATCCTCCCCATATGCTGTCGCCATTCTCGACAGGAAGCAGAAAATAGTTGATATCAATGACAATTTTAAAAAAATGTTTCATTACAGTCTGACTGAAGCCAAGGGAAAATTTATCAGCAGCTTGGTATCTTTTGAACATCACAGGAAACAAGTCGACAAGAACGTTGAAAAAATATACAAGGGTCACGGGCTTAAGCTTGAGGGGGAGAGGAAGCGCAAGGACGGAAGTGCAGTATATGTTGAGATAATGGGACATCCCGTAATCCACCGCCAGATGGTAGTCGGGGTTTATATTTTATACATTGATGTATCTGAGAAGAAAAATAATGAACGTCAGCTTCATCTGTTCAAAAAAATTCTGGAGAAAAATACTGAAGGAGTTTTTATAACCGACAAAAACGGTAACGTGGAATGGATAAACAATGCTTTCACTGATATCACCGGTTACACTTCCGAAGATTTGATTATTCCGAAAATCAATATATTACAATCCGGTATTTACAGCGATGAATTTAACGATATACGTAATCATGTTGCTTATTATGAATCATGGAAGGGAGAAGTCTGGAATACAAATAAAAACGGTTATACCTATTCCGCATGGATGTCAATCAGCAGCATTAAAAACGAACAGGAAGAAATAACTCATTATGTGGGTATTATGAAGGATCTCTCTGAAAAAAAGAAAATCGATAAAAGAATGATTGAACTGCAGCAGAAAGATGCTCTGACAGGCCTGTATAACAGGCATCATTTCCTGGAAGCTATGGAAAGGCATATTGTAAGCTGCGAGAAGTTTAATCACCAATTTTCTGTCATCGCAATAGATATTGACAGCTTCAAGGATATCAACGATTCTTTGGGTCACAGCGTGGGAGACAGATTGCTCATTGCTGTATCCGACAGAATGGCAGCTTCATGCACACAGTGTATGATATCAAGAGTTGATGGTGATGAATTTGCTCTTCTAAGCACCTTAGTAGATAAAAATGAGCTGCTGTATTTTGCTGAAATGATGCTCTATCAGTTAGAAATACCATATATAGTTTCAAATACAGAAATATATTTGAAATTCAATGTTGGAATCTGTTTATTTCCGGAGGATGGTAAAAGTTCTGAAAATTTAATGCGTTTTGCAAATGCCGCAATGAATCATTCTAAAAACGAGTTAAGCAGCAGGATATGCTTCTATTCAAATAATATTTCAAAGGAAACTGAAGAAAAATTTTATTTGGCAAATTACTTGTTTGGCGCAATTACCAATAGTGAATTGACGGTGTGCTTTCAACCCATTTTTGAAATAAATGAATTTAAAATCGTCGGAGCAGAAGCATTGCTGAGGTGGCACAGCCCCATACTGGGAAATATACCGCCTGATAGATTCATATCTATAGCAGAAAAAACCGGTCAAATAATTGTAATCGGCGAATGGGTCATAAAAGAGGTATGCAGTCAGATGCACATCTGGAAAGACAAAGGATACCGACTTTTTCCCATATCAATAAATCTTTCCGTAAAGCAGTTAGAGCAGCCTAATTTTTCGAAAACTGCCATGGATATAATCAAGAGCGAAAATATAAATCCGGGACTTATTGAATTTGAAATAACTGAAAGTGTGTCATCAGGAGACATAACACAAATTGTCAGTAATATAAAGGAATTGAAACGAAACGGAATAAAAATATCTATGGACGATTTCGGAACAGGTTTCTCTTCACTCGGACAATTGGACATCTTTGAACTGGACAAACTGAAGATTGATAAAATATTTATAGACGACTTAGTAACCGGAGCCAGAAGGCAAAATCTTGTCAAGTCGATTATAGCCATCGCTAAAAGCCTTAATCTTGTAACAGTTGCAGAAGGAATTGAAACATGCGAGCAGCTTTGTCAGCTTAAGAGTCTGGGCTGCCAGCTGGGTCAGGGATTCATATTCAGCAAGCCGCTGACAGCGGCGGGTACCGAAAGCTTATTATATCAGGAAAAAAAAATTAAGTTTACGGCGTGTAAATAACCTTGTCTGTGGTTATGACCACAAATCAGCATCATTTTTGGAAATATTATATTTTAAAAAATCGGAGGAAAAATGAAAAAATTTAAATTAAGCAGCATTAAATTAAAGCTGATTTTCTTTTTTGCTGTATTAATACTTGCTTCTTCAACTGCATTTGGGCTTATTTCAATACGCAGAGCAAGCGAAGCCTTAACAGAAGAGGCGGAAAAATCTCTTATTATGTTAGCTGAAGATGCTGCGAAATTATCTGAGAGCAGAATACAAACACAGAGGGAAGTGCTCAGCATGATGGCTGCCACCCCTGGAATAAATTCCATGGATTGGGAAATACAACAGCCTATACTGGAAAATCAGCTTAAAAAAACAAACTTTTTAGCTGTTGCCGTGGTATATCCTGACGGAGTTGCACGTTACACTGATGGCACAACAAGTGAATTAGGAGACAGGGCATATGTGAAAAGAGCATTTGACGGAGAAGCCAATGTATCCGACCTAATAATAAGCAGAGTAACAAATTCTGTTGTTTTAATGTATGCTGCTCCAATTGAAAAGGATGGAAAGGTAGTAGGCGTATTAATCGGGAGAAGAGACGGTAACGCACTGAGCCTTATTGTAGACGACACCGGATTTGGAGACAGCGGATACGGATACATAGTCAATTTAAGCGGAACCGTGGTGGCGCACCCCAACAGAGATATGGTAATGGAGCAGTTCAACCCAATACATGCGGCTGAAAGCGATGAAAGCATGAGCTCCACGGCGAGACTGATTGAAAAGGCACTGCAGGAAAAGCACGGTGTCAGCAGCTATGTTTTCAACGGAAACTCATTGTATGCAGGCTATTTTCCTATAGAGGGCAGCGAATGGATGTTTGTTATAACTGCAAGCGAAGATGAGGTTCTTGCAGCAATTCCCAAGCTTAAAAAGGTCATAATAAATGTGCTCTATATTGTGCTTGCAGCAAGTGTCGTGCTGGTTTACATACTGGGAAGCTCAATTACAAATCCGATTATAAAATCCATACAGCATTCTAAAAAAATAGCTGAATTGAATTTAACCGAGGACCTTCCTAAGAAGTACAGAAAAAGAAAAGATGAAATAGGCGATCTCGCCAATGCACTTCAGGTTATAATAGACAGCATTAAAAATATTATTACGGAAATTACGGATACATCGTCACAAGTCCTGAGAGCATCGGAAGAAATATCCGCTGCATCTCAGCAGTCAGCTGCAGCTGCCGTGGAAATATCCAGCACAATAGAAGAAATATCAAAGGGTGCATCAGACCAGGCTCAGAGCACTCAGGAAGGCTCAATAAACGCCAACGAGCTGGGTATGGTCATAGAGGAAGATCAGGTGTATATGAACAATCTGAAT
>DAMAEI010000010.1:48170-67061 GCA_031997345.1 Sedimentibacter sp.
ACAAGGTAAGTGATGTTGTAAATGAAGGACTTACGGAAATCAACACACTGTACAGCGTAACCGAAGAAAGCAATGAGGCAAACAAAGAAATTCACAGTGTGATAGTACAAACTAATGACAGCTCCATTAAAATAGGTCAGGCAAGCAGTGTGATATCATCAATTGCACAGCAGACCAATTTGCTGGCGCTCAACGCAGCAATAGAGGCAGCAAGAGCAGGAAGCGCAGGTAAGGGCTTTGCGGTGGTTGCGGAAGAAATTAAAAATCTTGCACTGCAATCCTCTGAGTCAACAAAAGAAATAGACGCAGTGGTCAGCGAACTGCAGCTTAATTCACAAAACGCTGTTAAGACAATTGAAAGATTGTCCGCCATAGCAGGTGAACAGACAAAAAGCGTCGTAAACAGCAGGGATAAGTACCGGCTTATAGCCAATGCCATGAAAGAAACAGAGGATACTGTAAATTACCTGAATATTGCCGGTGAAAAAATGGATTCCATGAAACAACAAATCCTTGCAAGCATGGAAAATCTTTCGGCAATTGCAGAGGAAAACGCGGCAGCAACAGAGCAGGCAACCGCCTCCATAGAAGAGCAGGCCGCTTCGGCAGAGCAGATTTCTGCAACAAGTGAAAGTCTGACTGAGCTGGCAAAAAGTCTTCAGGAATTAATATTAAGATTTAAAATATAACACAACACCTCCATGTCTTATAAGACATGGAGGTGTATTATTATATTTCTCTTTCTATTTCTATTTTTCTTGCTGCTTCGGCATAAACGCCATTTACAAAAGGGAATCTATATCTTTCCTAATTCCTCTAAATCCTCTCTTAAGACCTTTAATACCTTTTCTCTTGCCTCGGTTAAAGGAAGCCTTAATCCTCCTACCTGCACTCCGGTCAAATTTAATGCTGCTTTTACAGGAATCGGATTTGATATTATAAATAAGTCCTTGAATATATCAAATAACTTGAGATGTATTTCTTTTGCCCTTTCAGTATCTTTTGATACAAAAGCATCTATCATTTCCTTCATTTCAGGTCCCACTACATGAGCGGCTACACTTACTATTCCATAGCAGCCTACTGACATTGCAGGAAGCAGCATTGAATCATCCCCTGAATAAACCAAAAAATCCTCAGGGACGCGCTTTATTATTTCGGCAAACTGAATTATGTTTCCTCCCGCCTCCTTCAAGGCGACTATATTATCAATTTGAGCAAGTTTTTCTACCGTTTCGGGCAATATATTGCACCCGGTTCTTCCAGGCACATTATAAAGCATAATGGGTAAATCAACAGAATCTGCAACTTTCTTAAAGTGACAATACAGAGAATCCTGATCAGGTTTATTGTAATACGGGGTAACTACGAGAAGCCCGTCAACCCCTGCCTCTTGCGCTGCCTTTGCATTTTCTATTGTAGTCCTCGTATTATTCGTACCTACGCCTGCAATTACAGGTACATCTACATATTTCTTTACAACCTTATATAAATTTATTTTTTCGTCATCCGTAAGGGTTGGAGCTTCTCCGGTTGTTCCTGTTATAACTAAAGCAGTATTTCCCTCCTCAACTAATTTAACCGCCAGTGAACCGGCAGACTCGTAATCAATATTAAGCTCATCATCAAAAGGTGTCACCATAGCAGTTATCAATCTTCCCCATTCAACCATATTATTTCTCCCTTCAAAATATTGTAATCCATTTTATGAAATAGACTGATATATTGCTAACAAAAAAGAGATCTGCTGAATAAAATAAAAGCATCTGATTACTGCGGTAATCTTAGAAAATTTAAGGAGGAGTTGATTTTGGATGATTATAACGTAGCAATCGTAGGAGCTATGGGAGCTGTCGGCAAGGAGCTTGCAAGGGGGCATTTAAGGATGTTGATATTGCATTCTTCTGTGTAGATGATGAAATAAGCAGAAGCTTATCCCCTATAGCAGTTGAGGAAGGAGCTGTTGTCATAGACAATAGCAGTGCCTTCAGAATGGATGAAAGAATTCCCTTGGTAGTTCCTGAGGTTAATCCTGAAAGTTTAAAAAATCATAACGGACTCATATCAAATCCAAACTGCTCTACTATACAAATGCTGGTACCTCTGAAACCGATACATGAAAAATATCATATAAAAAGAATCGTGGTATCCACCTATCAATCCGTTTCCGGCACCGGCAAAAATGCAATTGATGAGCTTGATGAACAAACAAGGGATTATGCAAATAAAAATGAAATAAAGCACTTGGTATATCCGTATCAGATTCTATTTAATACCCTTCCCCATATTGATGCCTTTCTTGATAATGGATACACCAAGGAAGAAATGAAAATGGTCAATGAAACACATAAAATTTTAGATGAAAAAATTCAGGTAACATCTACAACAGTTCGAATACCTGTATTCAGAGGGCACTCTGAATCAGTAAACATTGAGACTGAATTACCTTTTGATATTGATGAAATCAGAGAGCTTCTTGAAAATTTCCCGGGAATTACAGTATTAGACAAACCTAAGGAAAAATTGTATCCCATGCCTTTGTTTTCAAAAGATACCAGCGACGTCTTTGTCGGACGCATCAGACGTGATTTTACCGTTGAAAACGGGCTTAATATGTGGATTGTGGCAGATAACCTGAGAAAAGGCGCAGCGTTGAATGCTGTTCAAATAGCAGAATCACTTATTGAGCAGAACCTAATCAGGAGGCAGTAATGAGCATCATAATTCAGAAGTTCGGAGGAACTTCCCTGAGGAATTTAAATAGTCAAAGTAACTTTCTTAAACAAGTAAAAAAAGAAGCACAAACCGGCAGCAAGCTTGTTGTGGTGGTATCCGCAATGGGCAGAAGAGGAGACCCCGACGCTACCGATACTTTAATAAATAAATTGGTAAATATAGGCCCCTCAATTGATCCAAAGAAAAAAGACCTGATTATGTCAGTAGGAGAAACTATTTCTGCAGCTCTTGCAGCTCATCTGTTAGAAAATGAAGGATTGCCCTCAGAGGCCTTAACAGGATTTCAGGCCGGAATAATTACAGATAATAACTTTAATTCAGGTAAAATAATACAAATCAATACAAATAAGATTCAAGAATATCTAAATAAAAATAAAATTGCAGTAGTTGCAGGATTTCAAGGGGCTACGGAGAGCATGGAAATAACCACTCTTGGCAGAGGAGGCAGCGATACGACAGCTGTTGCACTTGGCGGAGCTTTAAATGCCGAAAGAGTGGATATATTTACCGATGTGCCCGGAGTTGCTGTTACCGACCCGCGATTAGTACCAAATGCCAGATATATTGAGAAAATTTCCTATGATGATATGTATAGGATGGCAATCAACGGAGCGGGCGTAATTCATCCAGATGCTGTTTTGCTGGGGAAACAGCATAATATACCTGTAAGAATTCTTTCAACATTTACGGATGAGCCGGGCACACTTATTTCCAATGATAAAAGCGGTTTAAAGATAATAGGCTTCGGAGTAAAAAAACAAGAAATCAATTCTGTCATATCCTTTATTTTTAATAGCAAGTATAGAGATGAAATCAAGGAGAAACTGGATAAATTCTTGTGGGGTGAAAAAGAACACTTAATTAACATGGAATTCTTCGATGATAATGCATCTATAACAGCTAAAAATGAAATGCTAAATGAATTTTTACAAAGATTATACTCAAATTTCATCTAATAAATCAACGGTGCAGATTCTTAAAAATCTACACCGTCGATTATTATACTAATAAAGGCTGAAGCTGTTTACCTAATATTGCTGCTTCTATTGTTTCTTCAATTTTATTAAATTTAGCTACTAAAGAATTTGGTTTATTTATCGCATCATCCTGACCAAAAGGCACGAAGTAAATATTTTTTGTGTTCAGCAATAGCCCTATATTTTTAGCATTGGCTCCAAGTTCGTCATTTGTTGCTATAGCTATGACTAAAGGCTTTTGGTTTCTTAAATGTGCCTTGCAGGCCATGGTTACTGTTGTATCAGTTATTGCATTTGCAAGCTTTGCCGCTGTATTACCTGTACACGGAGCAACTACAATAATATCAAGCTTTAATTTTGGTCCCACAGGCTCGGCTTCAACTATAGTCTTTATTAATTCCTTACCTGTAATATCCCTTAATTTATTTTTCCATTCTTCTGCCGTACCAAATCTTGTATCAAAGGTATCTGCAGAATGCGACATTATGGGGTATATATCTGCGTCCTTCCTTGCCAAATCCTCGATTACCGGAAATACATTGCTATAATTGCAGGATGAGCCTGTTAATGCAAGACCTATTTTTAATCCTTCTACTGACATATTTATACATCCAACTCCTCTATAATATTGTAGATTGTATCCTTAATTACCATAGCAGCAGTTACCGGCGCTGCCTTTCCCGGAAGGCCTAAAGCACTGACAGCCTTTATTCCCAGCTCTCCGGCAGCTTCAAAATCAACTCCGCCCGGTTTTGATGCTAAGTCAATTACTGTGCAATTACTATCAATACATCTTAATAATTCCCTGTCTAATATCATCTGAGGTATGGTGTTAAAAACAACATTCATCCTTGGTAAATATTCCTTTAGCTCTTTTGGGCATACCGGAATATACCCGTTGTTCCTTATCCATGCAAGGTTACTGCAGCTTCTTGATTCCACATGCACCTTTGCTCCTATTCCGTGCAGCATCTTTGATAAAACCTTTCCGATTCTCCCATAGCCTAAAACCATAATATTTGAATTATGAATGGTAAAAGGAGTTTCCTCCATTGCAATTTGAATGGCTCCCTCGGCTGTCGGTACTGCGTTCAAGACCTGCATTTCTTCCCTTATAAAATAATCCGCTGATTTAATCTCCTTATCCTTTAGCTTTTTTTCGTGCTCCATGCTGAATTTTCCGCCAATAAGCGCCTGATTTTCAGACACGAGGTCAAATACCGCATCGATTTGAATTACTTCATTTGCAAATGGGGCATTAACATTTATATTGTCTGTGGAAAAAGGCAATGGACCAATAATAACATCAGCATATTCAACTGCTTCTTTTAGGTTAGCTGATCCATCTTTATACTGGTCCACCTTGTCAAACCCGAAGATGTAAACATCATTTCCGTCTTTCATCAGTAAATTTCCAAGCTCCAGGCTTCTCTTATCTCCGCCCAATATGGTATATTTTAATCCCATATTACTCCTCCTTATAGAGTATCACATGGTTATATCTTATGTTAAAGCAGAGCTTTCGTGATAACCCAAATAACATTTGGTAAGATATAACGCTTGATCTGTAAATGTAGACGCAGATATTCTGATTAATAAAATCAAATTTACAATTATATATATTTATGTTATTCTTAAAAAAACACAAGTTGAAAATGCAACAATTATGCTATTCAGCAAGGAGGATACTATGTCAATAAGTATTGCGGAAGCAAAAAAGCTCATATCTTCGGTTCCCAGGGTTGAGCTTGGATTTTTTCCAACACCTCTTCATAAATTAGAAAATTTATCAAGCATGCTGGGGATTAACCTTTTTATCAAGCGCGACGATTACACGGGAAAGAACCTGTTCGGTGGAAACAAAACAAGAAAATTGGAATTTTTATTAGGTGAGGCCATCCACCAAAAAAGCGAATATGTATTTACATATGGAGCAACACAGTCAAATCACGCCATGCAAACAGTGTGGGCAGCTTCTTCCCATAATCTGAAACCTGTTCTTTACCTGGTCGCAGTGGTTGAGCCGGATGAAAATGATGTAAAAGCAAATCTTTTGCTGGATAAAATATTTGATGCAGAGATACATATTGTAAGCCCCGAAAAAGGTGAGAGCTTCACTAAAGCGGACAAGCGCTCCCTCCTTCTCGGCTCCGAGCATATTAAGCGTCTGGAAGAAGCAGGCCATAAATGCTACAACATTCCCATGGGAGGGGCAAGCGAGATAGGAACAGCAGGGTATATTTCGGGCTTTGTGGAATTATATGAGCAGGCGCAACAAATGGGAATAAATTTCGACTACCTGTACCATGCCACAGGCTCAGGAGGAACAATGGCAGGTCTTGTAGCCGGTAAAAAGCTGCTTGGCGCCGATACGATTATAAAATCAATGGCAGTCCTTGATACAGATGATAATTATATTCCTTACAAGGCTGAGCTGGCAAATGAAGCACTGAAATATATAGGAGCGGCTCCCCTGGTAGATGTATCGGATTTCCAGATTGATACTGGTTTCTACGCCCCCGGATACGAGCAGCCCAATGAAGGAGCCATCGAAGCCATTAAGCTGCTTGCGAAAAAAGAAGGTATACTAACAGACCCTGTATATAGCGGCAAGGCACTGTCAGGATTGATTGACGATGTGCGAACCGGAAAAATTAAACAGGGCAGTAATGTGGTATTCCTCCACACAGGCGGCGCCACTGCTCTATTTGCAGAAAAAGAGATATTGGGAAGACTATTTTAGTCTTCCAGTTTCTGCACCGTTATCTTTTAGTTGTTTCGCCTTATTTCAAGAAAAAGCGCAGCATCTTATCCTTCGTCTTTGAATATGGTCTGTAACGAATTGGAAGGTCAAGCCAGCTGGCCTTCTTGACAATACTCCTGTAATGAGTAAAGGTATCGAAGCTCTTTTTCCCGTGATAGCTTCCCATGCCGGAATTCCCTACGCCTCCGAAGCCCATGTTCGAGGTTGCAATGTGAATAATGGTATCATTAATACACCCTCCTCCGAAGGAGCATTTATTTAATACATGTTTTTCAACGGAGGAGTCTTCAGTAAAAAGATACAGTGCCAGTGGCTTCGGGTGTTTCACAATATAATCGGTGCATTCACAGATATCGATGTAGGGAATCATAGGAAGAATGGGGCCAAATATCTCTTCCTGCATAATGGGCGAATCAAGGCTTACTTCATCCAGCAAAGCCGGCTCCACAAACCTCCGTTCCCGGTCGACTTTTCCACCCAGAACAATTTTTCCGCTCACTAATAATCCGGATAATCGCTCAAAATGTTTATCGTTTATTATTGTATTCATATCCGTCATTGTCCCGTCAGGAAAAAATTCTTGCAAAGCGGATTTATAACCTCTTATGAATTCGTTCTTTACATCCCCGTGGATAAATAAATAGTCCGGCTCCACACAGGTCTGCCCTGCATTTAATACCTTCCCGAATGCAATACGTCGAGCCGCAACCTTGATATTTGCTGTCTTATCTACAATAACCGGGCTTTTTCCGCCAAGCTCCAGTGTTATCGGTGTAAGATGTCTTGCCGCACTCTCCATTACAAGACGACCTACCGCGGGGCTTCCTGTAAAAAATATATAATCAAACTTTTCTTCCAGCAATGCAGTATTCTGCTCTCTGCCTCCTTCTACAACGGCTATGTATTCTTCGGGATATACAGCTCTCAGAACCTGAGCAATTGCATGGCTGGTGGCAGGAGCATATGCGGAAGGCTTAACCACAGCGGTGCATCCGGCAGAAATAGCACCGATCAACGGTTCAAGGCACAGCTGTATGGGATAATTCCATGGAGACATAATCAGTGCAACTCCGTAGGGTTCCGGAGATATGAATGATTTGGCAGGAAACTGCGCAATGGGCGTGGGAACCCTTTTATCCCGCATCCATCCGGGCAGATGACGGATATGAAAGCTCAGCTCTTCCAGAACCATCCCCGTCTCTGTCATATAAACCTCCGAAGGACATTTATTCATATCCTTTTTCATAGCCTCGTTAAACAAGACTTCATGGTTCCTTACCGCGCTTTGTAATTTACGCAGCATTGATATTCTGAACTCCGGGCTTCTGGTGTTGCCCTGCCGGTAATAATTCCTTTGTCTTTCAACTAAACTGTGAAAGTTCATTTCTAACCACCTCAATCTCCAAATGTAAATATTTAAAGCTTTTTTTATTGCAGCTGTAAAGCCGTGAAGCCATGGCGTAAAAATCACACCTCCTGCTCCAGGTTTTATTCTGCTGACGGTATCGATCAGATAATCGTACAAATTTGTATATATAGCTTCCCTGCTTTCAACCACCTGTCTTTTTTCCAGATAAACGCATAAACGGCTATTTCATCCAATGCAAGGTGATTGCCTGCCTATACGGAAAAGGCAGGTTTTTACGCCTGTAGTTCCTATATCATAAGCGATTACATATATCATAGCTTTATCCTTTTCTGGTGCTTAAGCACCCAATTACTTTTTATGAACAACCTCCGTCCGGCAGAAGGTAAATGCGGATTCCAAAAATTTCAGCAATTCCGAAACCATCTGTTCATCATCCTGAAAATATTCTCCGCAATAAACCTTTGCTCTCTCAGTATAATAATCACAACAGTAAGAAAACTGCAGCATCATAAGCAAATTGTCAAAGAAAAATGCAAAGAACCGTGGATTAATATCATTTCTTAGATCTCCGTCCTTCATAGCCCTTTCGATAAAACCTGTGTATAGCTTAGCTGTCATGCCATCAATTTCAGCTGCGTACAGCGATGCATATTTTTTCCCGTTCCTAGAAGTAATCACATTGTACATTTTGATATAATTACTATTTTCTTTTGAATAGCGCTGTAATGCCCGTATCATCTTTTCAGCACGTACCAGAAGCTTATCCTCACCTTCTATTACATCATGCAATACCGATTCCAGTACACCGAGACTTCTATTGAGGCAAGCCTGAAAAAATGCTTCTTTATTTTCATAGTATTTATAAAGAACACCTACGCTTATACCGGCTTTTTTTGCAATTACATTGACGTTTGCACCGGTCGGTCCTTTTTCTGCAAATTCTGCTATTCCTGTTTCAAGCAATTCCGCAAGTTTTTCTTCTGTCAGTTTTTTCAACATAATTAACCTCGTTGTTCTTTTATCTTCGAATATTTCGTTATGTATATAATCCGTTGAATATAAGCATCCGCTATACTTAGACAGTCTGTCTTATTCAGGGCTGCGGCATATAAATCTGCTACACACCCTTTTCTCAAAATTATGACTGCCGCTTTTGCATCACCTTCGGTTGTTCCGGTGCAAAGGGCGACCCTATTCTCCAGCATAACAGCATTTTTATTCTTTAATTCCCTTGCTGCGGCTTCGAACCGTACCAATACATCATCTATCATGTCCTCTGTATATGCGGCACTTGTATATAATCTTGAGCCTGCCAGAGTTACAATTCCCTCCGCCATATATGCGGCTCCCATATGTTCCATTTCTTTTTGGCGGATTCCTGTTTCCTTTAAAACATTGAGGATTTTCCACGGTCTCTTCCAATCTACACAAAAATGCATAGTCCCGCATTATCCAGATGACAAATTGAACCTTGATTGAATGCCAGATTGTGCTGCACTCCGCCGGGTATAATCTGTCTGGCCTCATCAAGCTGTTTGGTAACCTTTTCGGAATCAAGGTAATTATCAATAGCAAATCCGTTGTAAGCCATTTTTACACTCCCATTCACGTGAATTATCACTCACGTCGTATATATATTATATTACTTCCATATATTTCTTGTCAATGGGTAAAAGCCTTAATCAGCACATATAAAATACTTTTTATTTAAAAATCATAGAATGTTTAAGCTATTGAAATCAAATTTACAATTGTATATATTTGTGTTATTCTTAAAAGAAAATATAGGTAACGAAGGGAGATGCGAGACTTCTAAGCTACTTTCATATATCTTGCTGAAAAGGAGATATTGAGAATATAATATGTACAGTTGAATTTTAGGAGGAATATATGCCTTATCTGGAGGAAAATGAATGGATGATTTTGAATGAACTTGCATATAACATTTCCTTTATTTACTCTGTGGACGATATGAGAAAGGATGTGCTCAGCTGGCTCAATCTGCTGATTAAATTTGACGGTGCGGTTTTTTCCTTATTTGATACAGACAAAAATGAATTGAGGAATTCTATAGGATATAATATTGACAAAGAGCATGTAAGAATTTATGAGAAAGAATATATAAATAAAAGTCCCCTACGCTGGCTCATAAGGAGTGGAAATTCATCCGCATACAAGGAAAGCGACTCATTATCAAACGAATCAATACGCACTGGTGACTTTTACAGAGATTTCTATTCTCCTAATAAATTTCAATACTGTGCATGTATGAACATTGTATTCCGTGAAGAGGTTGTCGGACTTATTTCCATATACAAAAAACACGAAAACGGAGATTTTTCCGCCAGAGATCTTTTTATACTCAACCAATTGCAAAAGCATCTGGCATATAGATTATATTACGAATCAAAAAAGGGAGATACCCGGTACTTTTACGCAAAGGGATATCACGAAAAAGTTTGTCAGGAGTTTGGATTAACATCCAGGGAATCGGAACTTTTAAACTATGCGGTTAAAGGCTTAAGCAACGAAGATATTGCCGAAACCATGAAAATAAGCATACATACGGTTAAAAAGCATTTTCACAGCCTTTACATCAAGATGAATGTGAATAATAGGGTGCAGCTGCTTCAGAGCCTGCCTCTTTCTACTGACAAAATTAATTTTGATGTATTATAAAACAATATGTCTTGAAAAGGATTGAATTCTGCACAATACGGGATTTAATCCTTTTTTGGTCTTACAATTCAGTATAATAAAAATAATCTCAGGTATAAGATATATCAAAGCCCGTGCAAAACAATTAGCTCCTAAGTTGAATTTTCTTTAATGTCATATTATGATATTTTATTTTTATGCAAAGACGCTGTCTCTATTTTACAGAGATGCTCAAAAATTAAAATAAAAAGGAGGAAATAAAATGCACAAAGCGACATTGAAAAAATATGATATTTTATGGGGAGCAGGATATGCAGCACTGTTTGCAGTCATGGCTATCCTCACATATGTCGGAATACTTGCTTTATGGAATAAAAAGTTTCCTTATATAGGAGGATTCATACAGTTTCTTATTTTTGCAACATCAGGTGAAATTCTGTCCACAAGAATTCTTTATGGAAACTGGGACGTCAATAAATGTACCGCATATAAGGCTGCCACTTGGGGAATAAGCGGAATATTTGTTGCCGCCGCTTTTTTTATTGTAAGCGGTGGAGTAGAGCTTGCCATGAGAGAAGGAATGCTTCCCTTTTACGGAAACCGTCTGGCTCAGGCATTTTTTACAAGCAGCTCTGTTAATTTGTTTTTCGGATCTGTTCATTCTGCGGCAATAAGAATTTTCAGCAATTATTTCGAGGAAAAATGCTTGCGCAATAAAAAACTTACCGCATATGAAGCCGTTACATCTGTTGAATGGGGAGAATTTGTTGAATTCACTTTTTTTAGAACTCTGCCTTTATTCTGGATTCCTGTTAATACCTTAGTATTCCTGCTTCCGGCAAATCTCCAGATATCATTTGCTGCTATGCTGTCCTTCGCATTCGGCATGCTGATGGCCCTGCTGAAGCTCAGGGAAAGAAAACGAATAGACAATGCTTTACCAGTAAAAAAATAATAAGTATAATGAAGTTTACGACATAATTTTAATCTCTTTAAAATGTTTGCATAAATCTGCGATGTATGCTAAGCTTTTACAAAATCAGTAAAGCACGGAGGAAAAAATGAGTAATATTAATATCTCAAAACTGCTTAATATATATAACTATTTTGATGGAATAATAATAACTGATGAAAATGCCGTGATAAAATACTACACTAATTTCAGGACTGATTTATACAATCTTCGGCTGGACGAAGTAATAGGCAAGACTATCCTTGAAATACATCCGGAAATGAAGGAAGAAGACAGTACCATTATTCGTGTGCTTAAAACGAAAAAGCCCATATATAATCATGTCGAACATCTCACAAACATTCACGGCGATAAAATGACAAATATATGCAGTACTCTTCCCATAATGCAGGGAGGGCGTATTGTGGGCGCTATTGACTATTCAAGGTGCATTGATGATGACTTTCACAAAAACGCCGAGCGAAGACAGATTGTAATCTCCAACATTTCAACCAAGGATGAAGAGCTTTACCACATAGAAGATATTGTTTCTACTTCTAAAAAAATAAATGAGCTTAAAAAAATGATCCCTATGATTGCAAATACAGAATCTGCAGTTATGATTTACGGAGAAACAGGCACCGGAAAGGAAATGATTGCACAAAGCATTCACAGCTCTGGCCCGAGGGCATCGAAGCCTTTTGTTTCCCAAAACTGTGCTGCAATTCCCGACACCCTTTTGGAAAGCACTTTGTTTGGTAACTGTAAGGGAGCTTTTACCGGTGCTGAGGATAAAGCTGGTCTTTTTGAAATAGCCAACGGCGGAACAATATTTCTTGATGAAATAAATTCAATGAGCATAGCAATGCAGGCAAAGATACTTAAAACAATAGAAGAAAAGAAGGTACGAAGAATAGGAAGTCATGACTCCATAGTATTTGATGTGAAGGTTCTTTGCGCTCTTAACAAGGAGCCCATGAAATGCATAAACAAAGGCTTCCTCAGAGAGGATCTGTTTTACAGGCTCAGCACCGTACTGATTGAAATTCCTCCTCTAAGAGAGCGAATAGCTGATATACCCATGATGGTGAATTATTTTGTAGGACTGAATAATCTAAAGATGAACAAGAACATTATGGGAGTTTCAAGCGAGGTCATGGAAATTTTCTGCAATCATAAATGGCCGGGCAATGTCAGAGAGCTGAAAAATATCATAGAAGGGGCTTTCAATATTATAGGCTCAAATATCATAAACAAGAGCGACCTTCCTGCATATATGTTTAACCACTTTGAAAAGGAGCATAATACAATTCTTAAAATGGATGATAATCTGAGTCTGCTTGAAAAAGTATATGAATATGAAAAGAGAATTATTACAATGGCACTGGATTCCACCGGCAGCATCACCCAGGCCGCAAAAAGATTAAAAATATCCAAACAAGCACTGAACTATAAGATTCTTAAATTCGGTTTAAAAAGTAAAAAGTAAAATATTTTTTACTCGCAAAGTAAAAATATTTTTGATATCAGTAAAATGTGATAGTCAAATTGTTGGAAATAGCCGTGCTAATTTATGTTGAATATTGGCACGGCTATTGCTATTACTAATATTAAAATATGCCGGACAAATTTCGGCAAAATAAGGAGAAGAATTATGGAAAATGTTTTCGGAATTTTATGTTTAGTACCTCCGATTATCGCAGTTTTGTTTGCATTACTTACAAAGCAAACGATTTTATCATTATTTGTGGCTGTATGGGTGGGAGCAACAATGCTCAACGGCTATAATCCCTTGGTCGGATTTGTGGCCATCTTCAATGACTATTTTATTCCTTCAATTGCAAGTCAATGGAATGCAAGCTTACTGCTGTTGGTTACCCTTTCCGGAGGGCTTGTAGCAATGCTGAAGGTTACAGGCTCTGCTGAAGCCTTCGCTAAAATTGTTACAAAAAAAATTAATACTGCCAAGAAGGGGCAAATAGTTACCGCACTTTCTGCTTTTATATTTTCTTATACTGAGCCCTGTCTGATTCTTGGGACAATAATGAGACCCGTAACCGACATGGTAAGAATATCAAGAGCAAAACTATCATATATCCTTGATTCAATGGGATGTAACTTAGCAGCATTTTCACCCATATCAAGCTATGGCCCCTTTATCGTAGGGCTTATTTCAGCCGAGCTGCTTGCGGGCGGACTGACCGATAACGAATGGGCAATCTGGCTTGGGATGCTCCCGTTTAATATGTACGCACTGTTTGCAATGATAACGGTTATTCTTGTAGCATTATTTAATCTTAACATAGGTCCCATGTATGAAGAGGAATTAAGAGCAAGAAAAGAAGGAAAGCTCCTTGCAGACGGTGTACAGCCCCTTGTTCCCGAAGATGTAAAAAAGCTTCCTGATGGATATGAACCGACGGTTTTGAATTTTGCTGTTCCGATGATTTGCTTGTTTGCGGGGTTGTTTATTACAATCTTCTGGACGGGTAATATAGCCGAAAACGGGTTAACGGGTGCATTTCTAAACGGAAATATAGTCCTGTCAATTTGCATGGGATTTGTCAGCGGAGCAATTGGTGCCGGTATTGTAGGTGTACTTACAAAGCTATTCTCAGCCACAACTGCATTTAACAGCTTTATAGACGGAATGGCTCAGCTTATTACTGTACCCTTCATATTAATTTGTGCATGGTCAGTTGGAAGTATAACAGGACAAATGCAGGTTGGCGCTTATCTGGCAAGCATTGTGGAAAATTACCTGACGCCAGGACTGGTTCCCGTAATGGTTTTTGTATTTGGTGCTGTGATTTCATTTGCAACAGGCTCGTCCTGGGGGGTTTGGTCAATTATGATGCCAATTGCATTCCCTATGGCAATTGCATTTGATATTCCGTTCGCTTATGTGGTAGGTTCTGTAATCAGCGGAGGACTGTTCGGAGACCAGTGCTCCCCAATATCAGATACAACAATTCTTTCTTCGACAGGAGCATCATGCAACCATATTGTCCATGTGCAGACACAGCTTCCTTACGGACTCACCGTAGGTGCTTCCGCAGCTATAGGATTCCTTTTCGGCGGACTGACCGGATTGTATACCCTGAGCATTTTGGTTACGGCAGTGGTATTAGCGTTAGCGCTGATTGCATTTTCAAAAATCTCAAAGAAGAAAGAGGCAATTGCATAAAATAAATTTGGAAGGTAAAAAATGAAAAAAGTTGATATGATAGTTAAGGCACCACATTTCTATACGATGGAGGGAGATGGTGTTGGATATAAAAACGACGTTGCAATGGTAGTTGACTGCGGAAAAATTGTGGATTTCTTAAAAAACGACACGGTTGACCAGGAATATTCCGCGGAAGAAATTATAGATATGAAAGAACATGCTATATTTCCCGGATTTGTTGACGGACATATGCATACCGCTTGCAATGTAATGCGAGGACTGGCACAGGATACCAACAACTGGATGATGTTTGGACTGCAGCCATTTGATAATGTGGCAACAGACGAGGCAAAGGATGCAGGAAGTGAACTGGCTATTATCGAGGCCATAAAGGCCGGAACCACTACCATTGGCGACTATGAGTTCGAAATGAACAACGTGTGCAAATTCATCGACAGGGTTGGTGCCAGAGGTAATATTACACAAAATATCCGTGCGGCAAAAAGAAAGGTATATAAGCCCGGCGAGCTTTATGAATTTGATGATGAACAGGGAGAAATGGCCCTTAAAAGAAATATAGAGCTTTTTGACAGATGGCATAACAAATCTGGCGGCAGAATCAAAATTCTTTTCGGCCCTCAGGGTGCCGATTTTGTAAGTCCCGAGATGCTCCTGAAAATTCAAAAGGTCGTAAAAGAGAGGAACACAAAAATTCACATGCATGTTCAGCAGGGAGATCGCGAGACATATCAGATAGTTAAGCGCTATGACAAAAGACCTGCAGAATTTTTGAAAGATCTTGGGTATCTTGATGACAGTCTGATAGCCGTACACCTGACCGACTGCACTGATGAAGAAACAAGAATAATAGCAGCCAGTGGTGCAGCAATGATTGTAAATCCTGCTTCAATAGGCATTATTGACGGAATTGTGTGTCCAAGCATTGTATTTCAGCAAAGCGGCGGAAAGGTAGGGCTTGGCTCCGATCAGGCCCCTGGTAACAACTGCCACAACATTATTCATGAAATGAAAAATGTTTGCCTTTTCAATAAAATCAAGTACGGCAACCCAGAAGTAATGCCTGCATGGAGAGCACTGAGGATGGCTACCATAGAAGGCGCCCAGGCCATCGGGCTCGGCGATATAACTGGTTCGTTAGAAATAGGAAAACAGGCTGATTTCATAGCCATAAACCTCAGATATCCATCAATGCAGCCTGTATACACCTATCCCATGAGAAACATCGTTCCTAACCTCGTATACAGCGCCAGAGGATGGGAAGTGGATTTATCAGTGGTAGATGGAAAAATAATAATGAAAAATCAAAAACTGATAAATATTGACGAAAACCAATCTCTTGAAAATGTAAAAAAATACCCTGAAATAATCGGCAGAAATGCCGCCAAAGAATTTTTCGAAATTGACGGCACTAACGCGAAATTTATGAGAGAAGGCAAGCTGTAGTACAAATTAAAAAAGCACTGAACCAAATAAAGTTCGTGCTTTTTTGTCTCTACATCTCTCTTCTGCCTTCCATTGCTCTCATGAGAGTTACCTCGTCGGCATATTCTATATCTCCGCCTACTGGGATGCCATGGGCTATTCGGGTTGTCTTGATGCCCATTGGCTTTATAAGACGTGATATGTATACGGCAGTTGCCTCCCCCTCGATGGTGGGGTTTGTGGCCAAAATAACCTCGGTTACTTCCGAATTCAATCTTGTAATGAGGTTTTTGATATTGATATCATCGGGGCCTATGCCTTCAAGGGGTGATATGGTGCCGTGAAGTACGTGGTATACTCCCCTGTATTCCTTTGTGCGCTCCATTGCCGAAATATCTCGCACATCCTCAACAACACATATGGTAGAGTGGTCCCTTTTAATATTTTCGCAGATGCTGCAGGTATCACCTTCCGTGAGATTGCCGCAGGTACCGCAGTGCCTGGTAAGCTTTTTGGCGTTGACTATTGCCTTGGCAAGCTCCACCACGTCATTGCCCTTCATGTCCAGAATATGAAATGCAAGGCGCTGAGCCGACTTCCTCCCTATTCCGGGAAGCTTTGCAAGCTCCTCTATAAGTTTAGTAATGGGTGGTGTATAATGCTCCATTAGAATAACCCTGGAATATTTACTCCGCCTGTAACCTTTTTCATTTCATTTTCCATCATTTCGTCGGCCTTTCTGAATGCTTCATTTATAGCCGCAACTATCATGTCCTCTAACATTTCTACATCATCCTTGTCAACTACTTCAGGATCTATTTTAACCTCCAGCAGAGCTTTTTTGCCTGTTACCTTAACCAGTACAGCTCCGCCGCCTGCAGTTGCTTCCACTTCCTTTTGCTCAAGCTCTGTCTGCATATCCTCCATCTGCTTCTGCATTTTTTGAACCTGCTTCATCATGTTGTTCATATTTCCGCCGCCGGGCATTCCCATTGGCATTCTTCTACCTTTACTCATTTTAATCCTCCTGCTTAAATTCAACTATTTCTTCGCCAAATTGGCTGATTACATCCTCATATACATCTTCTATCGTTTGTCTCGGCTTTGCTGAATTTTCTTCTTTCTTCATTATAAATTCAACTTCGCAATTTTCACTTAAAAATCCGTCAAGCACTTCCTTGAACCTTTGTCTGTTCTTAGGCTGATTTGCAGCGCTGATATGGAATGTGAACTTGGGGTCAAATTCAAATATCAGCTTTTTATTTACCACCTCGGATAATTTTGACTCTCTGATGATTGCCTGCAATCCGGCATTTTCGCTTCTTACTGTCCTGAGTATATTCTGCCATCCGTTTGTAACCGCATTGAAAATGGCTTCATCACTTTTGTTTTCAAACTGCTTCACCCTCTGAACAGGCTGCTCACTCTCCGGAGCTTTCACAGGCCTTGCCGTGGGTTTTTCAGTTTTTACTGCAGCTTTCCTTACGTCAGGTACGGACTGCTGTGCAACATTGGTGAAGCTGTTATTCTTAATTTTATCTTCAAGCTCTGATACCCTGCTGATAAGCTCCTCAATATTTAAGCTATTGACAGTATGGAGCATTTTAATAAGCTTTGTTTCCAAAAGCACCCTTGGATTCAGCGCTCGCTTGCACTCTGACTGAGCGGTAGAAAGGGCTTCGATTATACTCACAAGCTCATCAACGCTTGCTCTGTCGCTTGCTCCTTTGATCTCCTCCGCCTCATCTTCAGAAATCCTCAATATATTTTCCGTTGACTTAGTGGTTTTTATTATAAGCATATTTCTGAAGCATATTATCAACTCATCAAGAAAAAATGCGATTTCCTTGCCCATGTTCAGTATATTATCAACTATTACCATGGCGTTCTTAATATCCCTGTCCAGAATATATCCTGCTGCCTCAAGCACCACCTGATAATTAACCGTTCCAAGCAAGTTTATTACAGTATCGTAATCAATTTTATCATCATTGAAGGCAAGACACCTGTCAAGTATGCTCTGGGCGTCCCTCATGGCACCCTCGGAATTGGCAGCAATGAGCTTCAAGGCTTTTTCCTCGTATACGATGCCTATTTCATCGCATATATTCTTCATACTCTCTACAATTACACCGGAATTAATTCTTTTCAAATCAAACCTCTGGCATCTTGACAATATTGTAGCCGGTATCTTCTGAGGCTCGGTTGTGGCAAGTATAAACAACAAGTGCTCCGGCGGCTCCTCAAGAGTTTTGAGAAGTGCATTGAAAGCGCCTTTGGAAAGCATGTGAACCTCGTCAATGATATAAACCTTGTACCTGCTCTTTACAGGAAGGAATTTAACCTTATCTCTCAGCTCTCTTATATCCTCTACTCCGTTGTTTGAAGCGGCATCCATCTCAATGACATCCATGTTTGTTTCATCCAGTATGCTTCTGCATATTTCGCACTGGTTGCATGGATTTCCGTCGTGGTTATTAAGACAGTTTACAGCTCTTGAGAATATTTTTGCGGTTGATGTCTTTCCGGTTCCTCTGATTCCGCTGAACATATACGCATGGGCGATATTATCCGACAATATCTGATTTTTCAATGTCCTCGTAACATGCTCCTGTCCAAGGACGTCATCAAATATCTTTGGACGAAATTTTCTGTATATGGCTTGATGTGACAACTCTGACCACCTGTCCTCATATGGTAATTTTCTAAAATTATATCATAAAAAAATACAATGCACAATAACATTGTATTTTAGAATTTCCCGCACATTGTAGGATTACAATACATGTGTTACATTTAAATGTTTTTAACTGTGGATTTGTG
>DAMAEI010000011.1:0-16122 GCA_031997345.1 Sedimentibacter sp.
TGGCAGTACAACCATTAGCCAAAGACAAGAATGTCCTCCGTGATACTATTATTAAGTCTGAAAAAGGGAGAAAATTCAAAATGAAGGTGTATTGACTTTATATAACGGTTATGATAACATTTTAACTAATACAATATTAATTAATATTTTAGGTTCTTAACTCAAGATTAAAAGAGAATCAGGTGAAAATCCTGAACGAACCGGTCACTGTAATTGGGAAGTTTTTTCCATAAGCCACTGAGTAATACTTGGGAAGGCGGAAAAAAGCGCGGATCCATAAGTCAGGAGAACTGCCTAAATATTTTAATGTCGGCCTTCCGGGATTAGGGCAGCTCATATAAATTATTTATATTTTTTGAGTCTTAAATCTTGGCGAGATTTAAGACTTTTTGTATGTTTTAACCTGTTTTTCAGGAATTTCTGTGTCGGCCGACAACTCAATTGTATAAATAATGATTTGAGGAGAAAGGTATGAAAAAAAGTATTAAAGTTACACCCATACTGCTTGTGTTCAGTATGATTTTATCCATGCTTACATCGTCATTTTATCCTGCTTATGCGAGGGAAACCCTTTCAGCACAGGATGCGATTAGGACAATGGCATTGGAAAGTGAAGATATAGTTGAAATTTCAACAGCGGATGAATTAATTGCACTTGCAAATATTACGGTTCCCGCTGAACAGGCTATTGCATATGCAAAGCATTATAAGCTTATGAATAACATAGACCTGAAGGACAAGACAATAAGTAAAAATATGAAACCAATAGGCGTTTCCCAAAACTTATTTAAAGGTATATTTGATGGAAATGGCTATTCTATTGTAAATTTAGAGCTTTCGGATACTTATTCCGGCAGTTTTGGATTATTCCGTGAAATATCTAAAGATGCTGTGGTAAAAAATCTTAATATAAAGGATGCATCACTGAATTTATATGGAGATTCAGGGGCAATAGCAGGTAAAAATAAAGGTACTATAATAAACTGCAGTGTTACAGACAGTACAATAAGCGGTAAATCTGCCGGAATAGGCGGATTGGCAGGTGTAAACGAAGGAATTATAGAAAAAAGCTTCGTAGAAAACAGTTCAATTATTTGTACCAGTACGTACAGTGTAATGTACTACGGAGGATTGGCAGGAAAAAATGGCTCAAGCTCGGCAAATGGCATAATAAAAGAATGCTATACTGACGCATCCGTAGACGGTAAAAAAGGTACGGGAGGTTTAGTAGGATATAGTTCCGGTACTATAGAAAATTGCTATACATTAGGAAATGTAAAGGGAACCGAAGAAACAGGCGGGCTTACAGGACGAGCAGGTTCCAAATCACAAATAATTAATTCATTTGTAAATGCAAGTGTTATGTCTTCCAATACAACAGGCAGTGCCATTGTAGGAGGTTTGGAATTCGGCAGCTACGGAACTGTTAAAAATGCATATTACAATTCGGACAAGGTTGATGCGGAATTAAATACTGTATTTGCAGATTTCGTAACAGGCAAAACCTCTGATGAAATGAAGACACCGGATTTTGTGAATCTATTAAATGAAGAAAGGAATATATGGGGAATTAAAAGCAGCATAAACGGCGGATTCCCATATCTGATTTCAATTAGCAATGAAAAAGAACCGGAAAATCCAAAAGAAACCATAGAGGTTCAATTCATTGTTGCGCCTTACGATAACGAAAAATACGAATATTACATACATGGCGGAAAAGCTCTTAATATCACAACAGATTCAAGCAGTACAAATCCTAAATTAATAGAAATTATGGAGAAAGCTAAAGATAAAATTCCCTATACCTCATCGGAAGGCCAGTACGGAACAATGATTGACTCAATATTTGGTATAGAGGCAAAGGCACCCGCGGGATGGATGTTTACAATAAACGATAAGGTATCCGGTGTAGGGGTTTCTAATGCAATTGTGAAGGACGGAGACAAAATACTGTGGTATTACGCAAGTCCGTCCAACGGCTATCATGAACCTAAATGGGATGAATTGACAGCTGAAGAGGATGGTGAGGAAAGTCAGGACTTTGTAGGTAGGGGAACGAAGGATGAACCGTATCTGATAAAAACTGCCGATAATTTAAAAAATATTATGAAGCATCCGTCAGCTCATTTTAAATTATATAATCCAATAGATCTTGACGGTGTAGAGCTTGAATCCATAGGAAGTTTGGAAAATCCGTTCAGAGGCACTTTTGACGGAAATAATCTTAAAATATCAAACTTTACCTTAAATAAAGACGAAAACAGCAAAAATATAGGGTTTTTCGGTGTTATAAACAACGCTAAGATACTAAATGTAAAAATGGAAAAAGCGTATGTAACAGGCGGAAGCAGATTAGGTATATTGGCAGGCTATGCAAAGGAAGATTCAAACGGTGCAAATCTTATAGCAAACTGCCATGTAAGCGGAAAATTGACAGTGCTGGGAACAGATGTTATTAAGACTACTCATGCGGGAGGCTTGGTGGGAATAAATGACGGAAACAATACTGTGGCGGGTACCGGTGCAGGCAGTTACATATACAGCATTATAGATGGGTGTTCTGCTGATGTAGATGTTTACTGTTCAGATAATCTGAGTGATGAAGCGGGAAACATAGGAGGACTTGTAGGATGGAACAGAGGGATTATCACAGACAGCTATTCGGTAGGAAATGTTAAGGGCGGTAACTTAACCGGAGGCCTGGTGGGTTCCAACTGGGAACAAATATATAATTCTTATTCAACAGGCAATGTGACAGGATACTATACAGCAGGCGGATTTGCAGGCTCAAGCAACATACTTTCGCTTATAGAAAACTGCTACTCAACAGGTAATGTAGTCGGAGATAAAATAAGCAGGGGAAATAATTTTGGAGGATTCATAGGGAGCTTGTCAGGAACTGTTAAAAACTCCCTGAGCACAGGTACTTTAATAGAGGGCTGGAGCTATAACGGAGGTTTTGCAGGAACTTACGGCGGCTATAACATAAAGAATGATATTGTAAATTCTTACGGGAATTCTGTTAATAACTTAGGTGTGAAAATAAAGGGTATAGGAAATGCGGTTGATACTACAAATCCTGATTATGAGAATTATTTAAAAACATCAATTACCTTTGAACAATCAAAATCTAAATTAAAAGCAATGTTTGGCATTGACTTAAACGATGCGAGTAACAAGGATAAGCATGCTGTAAAAACAGAGGCTGAAAAGTATGTAGGAACCGTCATAATTCCTAAATCTGCTGCTAAAGGCGAAAATATAACCCCGTTAGCAGTGAGGCTCAAAAATTCTCAATCTTCCGATAATACAGTAAATGTAATATACGGGCAAAAAGAATATAATGGTTACATAACGGACAGCGTACCTGTCGGGCAGTATACGTTAATAAATAAAAACGAGGCCGCAGAAAGCAAGGAAGAGAAAATATTCCTGACATTTGTGAAAAACGGAGAATTTGCCGTAAAGGAAGTCAGGGTAGTTCTTGAAGGAGAAAATCCGGTTGATTTAACGAAACCGGAAAAAATAGAGCTTAGCTTTCCGGGGGGAGCGCAGGTAACTCCGTTGAATCCGGGAGGTAAACAAATAATATTTGCGAAGGTATATAACGGGCTGGGCGAGGTACTGTCAGGAGAAAAGGTAAGATTTGAAAGCTCTGACCCGAATATTTTAAAGCATTTATATACAGATACCTTTACTGCAGGAGAAGTAACAAAGGAAACAGAGGTTACCATAACAGCCATATTGCAGTCAAATTCTGAAATAAAAAGCAGTATTACAGTAAAGGTATCTCCGAAACATACGTCTGCTAATTTAGATGCAGAAATAGATTTTCTGAAGCAGTGCTACGAGGCTTTTATGACGGAGGACAGCAGCGGTAATACGGGAAATGCAGGACTTGATTTGTTTGCTTCGGGAGCTGCAAGGCTTGCGGGAATGGATGTTCAGAAAATAAATAAAAACCTCTATATAGATGATGAAAATAAATCTGCATTCCAATTGTCAAAATCAATAATTACATTGATAGGTGCAGATTCGGATCCAAGGCAATACAAGGATAAAACCTCCGTCAGGAATTTAGTGCAGGAATTAATTTTGTCACAGCAGGCTGATGGAGCAAATGCGGGAGAATTTGTAAAGTCTAACGACGATAAAAACTCAATAGAATCACTGGTAAGGTCTATTATAGCCTTAGATATGGCAGGTGCCGAATACGACGAAAGTAAGGCTGTTTTAAAACTGATTGAAATCTATGATAAAAAGGATTCTCATACATTTAAGGACATTAAAACAGACGGCTTGGTATTGGCTGCTCTGTCTAACCATAAGGATGTAGAAGGTGTAAGCGAAAAAATAAATGTTATATTGACTTACTTAAAAACAAAGCAAAACGCCGACGGAGGCTTCGATATTGAATCCGGATTTGAGAAGGGTAAGAACAGCCCCACTGCAACAGGAAGGGTTATATTGGGTCTTGTAGCAAACGGAATAAATCCCTTAGAGGATGAAGAATGGATTAAAAACGGTTCTACAATGCTTGATGCCATAGTTAAAAGCAAGACTGTAAAAGAAAACATGAAGCACAGCGGCTACGGCAAGGGAGAAGAGGATGAATATACCTATGATGAGGCTACAGGCACGGCATTCGGCGCATTGATGGATTTAAAAAATCAGAAGTCCATGTTTGAGCTGTTGAAAATAAATATGGATGCAGTTCCTAATCGTGTAGAAATAGGCATTCCGCAAAGTACCCAAGTAGAAGAAGGAGCATCCTTCAACTTAACGGCAAGTGTATATGATAGTGAAGGAAATGTGATTCAGGGTAAGGAATTGGTGTGGAGCAGCTCCGACGAAAGCATTGCTGCGGTAACTGAAGGAAAAGCAGAAGCTATAAAATCCGGGGAAGCAGTTATAACCGTTACTGTTAAGGATACTCAGATAAAGGATACAATCATTATTACGGTTATAAAGGAAGTAAGGTCAATAGAAATTGATACGGCGATTATAGTAATTAACGAGGATGACAGCTACCAGATAAAATCCGTACCTAAAACAGTCATTATAGAAAAGTACAAACATGACGGAGGCTTTACTGCATTTGGAGCATTGCAGGCGACAACAGACCAATTTGATGCGAAAAGCAGCGGATGGGTAAGCTCTGTTTACGGAATTACAGGTCCTGAAAAGGGAGGCTGGATGTTTAGCGTCAATGGAGTTATATCTGATGTGGGAGCAAAATCTACAGTGGTAAATAGCGGGGATAAGGTTATTTGGTTCTGCATTTATGACTGGGAAAAAGGAAACAACCCTAAATGGGAGGAAATAAAGGCTGAGCCGGACAAGGAATATGATGTTGAGGAGGCAGTAAAAGCCTTAAGAACATATTATTCTAAGAAATCTGAATTTACTGCCCAAGAAGCTTTGGGATATTTACATACCTCCGACTCGCCTAAGGATGATTTAAAAACAATACAATTAAAATTTAAAGTTAATGAAAATCCGAAATCTGCTTCTGAATATGCAAAAAATATAATGGGGCTTATAGCATCCGGTCAAAATCCGTATGCTTATAAGGGAATTGATTATGTAACTCCTTTTGTGACAGCTCAAAATTCGGAGGGTAAATTCATAATTAGTTCATACGATAATTATCCTACAACAATGGCATTCAGCATGATGGCTCTCGATATGGCAAATGCCCGGTATGATATAAACAAAGCACTTTCCGCACTTCTGAGCTATCAATCGAATACAGGCAGCTTTGGAGGTGTTGATGAAACAGCAATGGTGCTCAGTGCACTGTCGAAATATAAAAACAGGGCAGATATTGATGCTTCAATAGGAAAAGCCCTGAATTATTTACACGGCCAGCAGGATGAAGGTACGGGAGGCTTTATTGTATGGGGAAGTGAAAATCCTTATTCTGCTTCAGCTGTTATACAGGGGCTTGTGGCAGTTGGAGAAAATCCCGAATCCAAAGAATGGACAAAGAATGATAGAAATATTTTAGATTCCCTAATGAAGTTTTTCAAGGATGACCATTTTGAAAATTCATCAGAGAAAGATATGATTACCGAGCAGGCATTTATGGCTTTGGCGGATATGTACAGAGGTAAATCGATGTTTAATGAAATAAGGCTGAATACGGCTAAGCCGGTTAAATTGATAATAAGCGGCTATGGCGGCGTAATACGTGAAGGCGATACGGTAAATCTGAATGCCGTTGCTTATGACAGCGACAACAACATTGTACCTGCGGGAGAAATAATTTGGTCAAGCTCAAAAGAGGATGTTGCCGTGATTGGCAGTCAGGGTAAGGTAACAGCCAAGAAACCCGGAGAAGCAGTGATAACTGCAAAAATAAAAGATACGGAAGTTTCAGAATCCTTGGTAATTACGGTTGCTCAAAAGGAAATAAATGTGGAATATATCGGAGATATTTCACTTAAAAACGGGAAACAGGTTACAGCGAGGGTTTCAATTGAGAATTTGACTGAAAAAATAAGCCCTGCAACATTGATAATAGCTTTATATGACAACAGCGGCAGAATGATAAATTATTCTATAATAAGTTGGGATCTTTCAGCCAAAGAAAAATTAGAGTTAAGTGCGGGATTCCTTGTACCGGATACAGGAAGCTATTCGGTAAAGGCATTTTTGTGGGACAATTTGGAAAACCAGGATGTCATAATGAATAAGTATGTGGATATTAAGCCGGCCGCATAATATGCAGCCCCACAGAAAGCTTATAACTCATGTAATTAGCTTAAAGGAGTGAGGTAATGAAAAAAAACATAAGAAATTTTGCATCCGTTCTATTGATTCTGCTGTTGCTCATACCATCCATTGCGTTTGCTGATGCAGCAGCACCGCTGGCAGACTATGTGCAAAAAGGCAACGAAGCGGAAATTTCTGTATTAGGAGATGCAGGCAAGAATGTAAGCATAACGGTAAAAGACCAAGACAGATACTACTTTATGTCACAGGGTGTTACGGATGATTTAGGAAGAGCTGAATTTACAGCTGTATTAGATACCGGCAAGGATTACGAATATAAGGTAAATATTGACGGAAAAATATTGACAGGGAAAATAGAGATGATAAAAACACCTGTCGACCCCGAGCCGGGCAATAAGTATGCTGCCATTTATATTAAGGGATACAGGGGAGTTATACTTGATGAGTCAAATACTAAAATTAAAGAAGGCGAGAGCGTTCTAAATTTCACTTTAAGGACATTAGATGAAAGAGGTATTTCCTATATAAATAAGAATGGATATATATCAAGTATAGACGGTCAGGCAGAGCATGACAGGGGAGATGAAAGCGGCTGGATGTTTTCGGTAAACGGCACCTACCCCGGTACTGGTGCCGGGACGGTGACAATAAAAAACGGAGATACTGTTAAATGGCTGTACACCGAAGATTTAGGGAAAGATATAGGAGGAGGTTTTCCTCCGGATAAAGGAAATGGAAATGGAGCAATAAAAGCTGAAACAAAGGTTGTGAACAAAGAAGCAACCTCAAAGGTAACCGATAAACAAATAAAGGACGCTATTGCTGAGGCAGAAAAATCTGTGGATGTAAGCAGCATTACAATTAAGGCAGAGACTAAGGAAGCGGTCAATAAGACCACAGTTTCTGTTCCGAAGAGCTCTGTGTCTGAAATTTCAGGAGCAAGGCTTGATTTGAAGGTTGAGACTCCGGTAGGAATAATTTCAATGCCTGTTAAGGCTCTTACGGAAATAGCAAGACAGGCACAGGGAAGCAGCGTGGAAATAGTAGTAGAAAATATGGCTCCTGAAAGGCTGACTGATGAACAAAAGGCAGCTGCAGAAGGCAGCATAGTTTATGACATAAGCATAATCAGCGGCGGGCAGAAGATATCTTCATTTGGAGGCCAGAAAATCACAATTTCACTGCCATACACTTTGAAAGCAGGAGAAAAGGCGGAAAATGTAACCGTATGGTACATGAACAACAAGGGCGAGCTTGAAAAGATAGGCTGCAAGTATGATGAAAAAACAGGACTTGCAAGCTTTACAACAGACCACCTGTCATACTATGTGGTAGGATATGACAGCAGCATAAGCTTTATTGACGTAACAGAAAACGACTGGTTCTACGAATATGTAATGTATGCAGTACAAAAAGGCTTGTTCTCGGGAACAGGAGAAAATACATTCAGTCCGAATCTGCCAATGACAAGGTCAATGCTGGTTACGGTGCTTCACAGAATGGAAGGAAAGCCTGCTGCATCTAAGGCGGCAGCATTCTCAGACGTACATGCAGGACAGTGGTACACTGACGCGGTAGCATGGTCGTCAGAAAAGGAAATTGTAAAGGGAATAACTGAAACAGAATTTAAGTCTGAAAGCAATCTAACAAGGGAGCAGCTGGCAGTAATGCTGTACAGATATGCATCCACAAAAAATATGGTATCAGGTGAAGGCGGAAGCATAGATTCCTTTACAGATAAGGACAAGGTAAGCAGCTGGGCAGAAACAGCGGTAAAATGGGCAGTAGACAAGGGCATAATAACGGGCAGAACAAACGGAAGCCTTGATCCATGCGGCAGCGCAACAAGAGCCGAGGTAGCTGCAATGCTGCAAAGATACATCGAGAATGTAAAATAGAACCAATACAAACAAAAATGCTGACACATACTGTGTCGGTATTTTTGTTTAACCACCTTTATATCAATATGCATAAATAATCATCCGCTTTTAATCTTGACTTAACAAGCAAAGGTTTATTCCTATACTAATATATAGCACCACCTACGAATTTTTATTGATTTATTTTCTATTCTCGCCCAATCATGTCTGTTTCCGTGTTTTTAATAAAAGTCTCTTGCGGCAGATTTGTTGATATGATATACTTTTCATTGTAGCAACTGAATATTTGTAAGCTGGTTTAATGCAAATGTATTAATTAAAAGGGAAGCTGGGTGTAATTCCCACACGGTCCCGCCGCTGTAAGAGAGTAGTCATTTTTAAGATGTCACTGAGAAATCGGGAAGGCGAAGATGATGCTGATGCTCAAGTCAGAATACCTGCCTGCTTATATGCAATAATTCTACGGGCGATGGAATGTTGTAATCATACGGAATTGTTTCTGTGTTTTTATTTGCATTGTCCTCTTGAAAATTCAAGGGGGTTTTTTGGTTGATTGAACAATTGCTTTTGGAATTCAGAGTATTTGTGTTGACATGCGAATTTAGAAATAAAAGGAGGATTTATTATGAATGAATATAACAGAATGAAAGGAACATTGATTAAATTTATGCTTATAACCTTTGGGGCATTAGTGTATGCAATGGGGATTTCAATATTTTTGGACCCCAACAATCTTGCGCCGGGAGGTACAACCGGGATTGCAATAATAATAAACAGCATTACGGGATTAAAGACCGGTACTCTTGTTTTTCTTATTAATATCCCCATATTGATATTCGGATGGTGGAAGTTCGGAATTAAGTTTATTTTATCAACCATGTATGTCACTGTTGCGTCATCGTTTTTTATGAATCTGATGAACGAATACATCATATTGAAATATGGAGTCATAACCCACGATTTGCTGCTGTCCGGTGCTGCGGGAGGTTCTCTCATGGCAATGGGAATGGCAGTTGTATTCAGGCAGGGTCCCACAACCGGCGGAACCGATATAATAATCAGAGCCCTGAGGCAAAGATACAAGCACGTGCGAAGCGGAACTATATTTATTATTACGGATGCCATAATTGTCTCGGCATCGGCTGTTATATTGAGAAATGTGGAAATAGCATTGTACGCTGCAATCACTATCGTTATCAGCAACCATGTGCTGGACCTTGTGCTGTACGGAGGAGACAGCGCAAAGCTGTTGTATATAATAAGCAACAGACAGGAGCAAATAGCGAAAAGGATACTTGATGAAATTGATATAGGAATTACATATTTAAAGGCTGAGGGAGCATATTCGAAAAGCGATAAAAAGGTCATCATGTGCGTGTGCAGGAAGTATAATTACACGAAAATCAGAGAAATCGTAAGAGAAGAAGACATAGACGCGTTTTTCATAGTGTCCGGTGCAAACGAGGTGTTCGGAGACGGGTACAAGAGCTATCTGTCAGAGGAGATATAGGCGGGAAGCAGTATAAAACACCGGCATTGAGTTGTCGGTGTTTTGGTTTGTATGGCTAATTATTTTAATAGTATTCAGCACAGGATATTCGGAATCCATTATATTGCTACCTCTATAGTAGTTACAAATATAGCTGAAGAAATATTGTCAATATTATCTTCATAATATAGTGATATGGCATCGGATAAGTTAGACATAGATTCTTCTATGGTATTTCCATGAGATGCCACATTATTCTCTAAGCACTTTGTAACATAACAATCACCTTCTTTGTAAATTGCTACTGTAAATTTAAGGCTCATCTTACCACTCCTTTTTATCATTTATATCATATGTTTTTATAGTGTCAGTCAAATTTGAGTTCGTTCAGCACCTGCTCCGTAATAAGCAGGTGGCCCATATGTGTCTTTAAAATGACGTCAATATAACCCAGTGAGAGGGGGCTCTATTCCGCTGAAGCGGGGTTTCCTGAGCTTGAGTCTGGTTATGGTATTGCCTCCGGCGAATACAAGCTCTGCGGAGGTTTCCGCTATATCCCGGTGAAGAGCATCAGACAGTCCGAGAACAGAAAGCAAGTTCTGCAGCCTGTTTCTTCACAGTTCACACGGGTGCTTTCAGCAACCATACCGAAATATTTTACAAGAAATGGAGTGTAGGAATATATTCAGAACATGTTCCCTCTATGTCAAAGCTCACTCCCTTGAGAAGGCCTGTGCAAGATATACAGGATTAACAGATGAATCCAAAAATCGCACAGTCATGATATTAATTCAAAATAATTTCTAAAGATATATTAAATACCGGCGTATGCCGGTATTTTGCTGTTAAGTTCGTATATCGAAATGATATATTACTATGCTTTTATGTACATGACTTTTATGATATAATCAAGATAAAAATATACGGGAGGAAAATATGTCAAAGGGATATGTGCATGTTTACACCGGAAACGGAAAGGGCAAGACCACGGCAGCTTTAGGACTTTCAATGAGGGCGGTCTGTGCAGGCAAAAGAGTCTTCTTCGGACAGTTCATAAAGGGACTGGAATACAGTGAGCTGAAATGTACAGAATTTACGGATAATCTTGAGATTGAGCAGTTCGGCAGAGGGTGCTTCATAGAAAAGGCTGCTACAGAGGAGGACATATCTGCTGCTGTGAAAGGGTTGGAGAGGCTTAAGGAAATATTGAAATCCGGAAGCTATGATATCGTTGTCATGGATGAGCTCAATATTGCCTTGTATTTCAAGCTGTTTTCTGTTGAAGAAGCACTTGCTGCAATTAAGGGCAGGGCTGAAAATGTGGAGGTTATAATAACAGGCAGGTATGCTCCCGAAGAAATAATAAATATTGCCGACCTTGTGACTGAAATGAAAGAGATAAAGCATTATTATAACGAAGGTATTGAAGCAAGGAAGGGGATTGAATTTTGATACTTGCTATGTCTGAGCTGTGAGTTGACACGTGATTGTGTTAATGCTATACTGTTAATGATAAAAATTTGCATATTTTAATTTGTTTAAATCATGGAACCGGGTGAGAATCCCGGACAATCGGGTTACTGTGTTGCGGAGCGAACTCCTTATGCCACTGTTTTGGCAGGAAGGCGGAGTAAGCGATGAAGCTTAGTCAGGATACGTGTTTAAACATCTACGTTGTATTATTTTCCGTCGAAAAATAATATACAGGATGATATCTTAAATTATCATTTTTACATAAATCACACCTGTATTTCGGAAAGAATACAGGTGTTTTTGTATGACCTAACCCCATTTTTTCGACCGACAGGGAGAAAAAAATGGCGGTAGGTCAACCGCAACGAACTCCCAAAGTATGCGACCATAGGGAGCAAAGACTTTGGTGAGTGAGACTGTGATATGCCCTAACCCCGTTTTAGTGAACGAAAATTATAATATTGAAGGGAGAATGAAAATGAAAAATATTAAAAGAATGTCTTCTGTGCTGCTTGCGGTGCTTATTACGCTTACAAGCAGTATTTCACCTGCTTTAGGGGCAGTGAATGATGCAACTCTTGATGCTGCTATAAAGGATACGGCAGCATATATGTACAAGACGGTTTCAAATCCGCAGGTTGGTTCAATAGGAGGAGAATGGGCTGTTTTGGGACTTGCGCGATCCGGGTACAATATTCCGGAGGAATATTATGAAAAGTACTACGCTACGGTGGAAGCATATGTCAAATCACTGAAGGGCAATTTGCACGATAAGAAGTATACGGAGTATTCAAGAATTATTGTAGCTCTGTCCTCTATAGGCAAGGATGCAAGAAATGTGGGGGGCTACGATTTAATCAAGGCTCTCGGAGATTATAACAAAACAATCTGGCAGGGATTGAACGGACCCATATGGGCACTTATTGCCCTTGATTCAGGAAGCTATCCCATGCCTCAGAATACCGAAGCCAAAACTCAGGCAACAAGGGAAATGTATATACAAAGAATACTTGAATGTCAGCTGACCGACGGCGGATGGTCCTTGTTTGGAGGAACCTCGGCAGCAACCTCAGGAGACGGTGTTTCCGACCCGGACATAACAGGTATGGCACTTCAGGCTCTGGCTAAATATCAGGATATTCCCGAGGTGAAAAAAGCAACGGAAGAGGCACTGGAATGCATGTCAAAAAAGCAAAGTTCACAGGGAGGCTTCTCAAGCTGGGGAACTCCCAATTCCGAAAGCTGCGTGCAGATGATTGTTGCCCTTTGTGAATTAGGAGTACCTTTGGATGATGCAAGGTTTGTAAAAAACGGAAATACCATGCTGGATAATCTTATGACGTTTTATTTAAAGGGCAAGGGCTTCTTGCATGCGGCAAATGGCAGCGGCTCCAATCAGATGGCATCAGAGCAGGCATTTTATGGACTTGTTGCGGCTCAGCGCGCCCGTCAGGATAAAAGCAGCCTGTACCGCATGAGCGATTCTCTTAAAATCACAGGAACAATTGAGGCTGCAGAGCCGGGCAGCGGTTTGCCTGACAAGAACAAGTATGTTACTTACAGGCCCATTACCTTACCTGGACGTACATTTGACGATATAACAGGCGTTAATGCCTATAAAAACCAGCCTGCAATTGAAGCTCTGGCAGCAAGGGGAATTATAAACGGTAAGACAGAAAATACCTTTGAGCCTGAAGCAACAATGACTCGTGCTGAGTTTGCAACCATAGTGGTGCAAAGCCTGGGGCTTAAGCCTGCTGCAAACAGTAAATTTACGGATGTTCAAGCATCTGACTGGTATGCTCCTTATGTAGGAGCTGCAGGCAGCTATGGCATAGTAAACGGAACATCCGAAACAACATTTAATCCTAATGGAACCATTACAAGGCAGGAGGCCGCAGCTATGGTGGCAAGGGCTGCAAAGCTGTGCGGTATGGATACTGAGATGGAGGGCGGCATGATACGTGATGTGCTGGCACAATTCGGAGATTATGTAAAAACAGCAGAGTGGTCACGTGAAGCCCTGGCATTCTTCTACAATGAAGATATACTGGATCAGGCAGATCTGGAGATAAGACCAAATGATAATATTCTAAGGTCTGAAATTGCACAGATGCTGTTCAACATGCTGGGCTCGGCAAATCTGCTGTAGTACCGGAGGTCTTGAATAATGAAAATAACGAAAAACAAGGTTATTGCCCTTGTATTAATTTTAATAGTTCTCGCCGCAGCCTTCTGGTACGGCGGGAACGCTCCGGGCCTGCAGGGCTGGAATGTGAGCCAGACGTCAAGGGATAGCTTATCTGATACGGATAAGGCAGGTGCTCCTACTGACGGTCAGGAGGTACCGGTTTCAGATGATAAAAATGGCGAAAATAAAAAAAACGATAATGATGAAGATAAAGAAAAAATAGAAGAACCAGAAAAGATAGAAAACAAAGAAAATATAGAAAATACTAATGCCACGGAAGATGAAAAACCCGCAGAGAAGCCTGAAGGAATTGAAGCCCGTCCAGGCGGAATCGAAGGAGGACTATCTGCTTCTGAGAAGGTAGAGCTTGCTAAGGAGCTGGCAGGCGGAGGCTCATCCCCCGGTGTTGAAAAGGGCTCAAAGCATTATTCAGAATCGCTGGGCATGGTTATTGACACGGTAACGGGAAAGGACAAATATCTGACTGATCCGGTTCCTGAAGGTAAGCCTATACCCGTAGAGCCGCAGAATGCCACCATAACAGATGTGGAGCGAACCTGCACTTTGTCTGTAAGGTGTGATACCATTCTGAATAATATAGATTGGCTTGATCCTGAAAAGGTGGAGCTTGTGCCGGAGGACGGTGTAATATTTGCAACAAAGACGGTGACATTTTATGAAGGTGAAAGTGTTTTTAATGTGCTTCACAGGGAGATGAAGAAGGCGAAAATACATATGGAGTTTATGAATACTCCTATGTACAATTCCGTATATATCGAGGGCATAAACAATCTGTATGAGTTTGACTGCGGTGAGCTTTCAGGATGGATGTATAAGGTTAACGGCTGGTTTCCCAACTATGGCTGCTCACGGTACCAGCTTAAAGAGGGAGATATAATAGAATGGGTTTATACCTGTGACCTTGGAGTTGATGTGGGTGGATTTTACTCTGTAGGGGATTAATTATGAGAGATACGTTTTCTGATTATCATCCCATTGTAAATTTTTTATATTTTGGATTTATTTTTGCGTTTTCCATGGTGTTCATGCATCCTGTATGCCTTCTTATTTCAATTGTATGTGCATTTACATATTCCATAATTTTAAAGGGTAAAAGAGCGGTGAAGTTTAACTTCGCCTTCCTTTTGCCCACTATGCTTGTTACAGCACTCATAAATCCTGCATTTAATCATGAAGGAGCAACTATAATCACATATCTTCATACGGGAAATCCATTAACGCTTGAGTCTATTGTCTACGGCATTGCGGCATCCTGCATGCTGTCAGCGATGGTATGCTGGTTTTCCTGCTACAACGAAGTTATGACCTCCGATAAATTTGTATATCTGTTCGGCAGGATTATACCTGCCATGTCCCTTGTTTTGTCCATGGCCCTCAGATTTGTGCCTAAATTCAAAGCACAGATTAAGGTTGTGTCTAACGCTCAAAGGTGCATAGGCAGGGATGTTTCCAACGGCAGTATTTTACAGCGAGCACGCCACGGTATTACTATTTTGTCCATAATGATTACCTGGGCCCTGGAAAATGCCATAGAAACATCGGACAGCATGAGGAGCAGGGGCTACGGTCTTCCCGGAAGAACAGCCTTTTCCATCTACAGCCTTGAAAAAAGAGATAAGTCAGCACTTGCCGCAATCGGACTTCTTGGCTGTTACGTGCTGGCGGGAGGTATTGCGGGAGGCTTAAAGTGGAGATATTTTCCCACAATGAAGGGTAACGGAATTAATTTGTTCACAATAAGCTTGTGGATTTCATATACGGTGCTTTGTCTTGTACCGGTAATCGTACGTATTGAGGAGGAAAGACAGTTGAAAGTTACGCAATTAAAAATTTAACCTTCTCCTATCCTGAGCAGGAAAGACTTGTATTAAACGACGTATCCCTTACTGTGGAAAGAGGGCAGTTTGTTGTGTTGTGTGGTCCGTCAGGATGCGGAAAAACAACGCTTCTCAGGCAGCTGAAGACGGTGCTGGCGCCTCACGGCGTAAAAAGCGGAACGATTTCCTTTGAAGGAGTTTTTCTGGAAGAAATGAGCCATGAGGAACAGTCGTCACGCATAGGCTTTGTGCTGCAAAGCCCCGAAAATCAAATAGTTACGGACAAGGTGTGGCATGAGCTTGCCTTCGGACTTGAGAGCCTTGGTCTGGATACACCTTCCATACGTCTCAGAGTTGCTGAAATGGCATCATTTTTTGGTATACAAAACTGGTTTTATAAAAATGTAACAGAGCTTTCGGGAGGGCAAAAGCAGCTTTTAAATCTGGCGGCCATAATGGCAATGCAGCCCTCAGTTTTAATTCTGGATGAGCCAACCAGCCAGCTGGACCCCA
>DAMAEI010000011.1:16132-43557 GCA_031997345.1 Sedimentibacter sp.
TGTGGGCAAAATAAACAGGGAGCTGGGAACTACGGTTATTTTAACGGAGCACAGGCTGGAGGAAGCCATGCCCTTAGCTGACCGGGCTCTGGTAATGGATGAAGGGCGCATTGTTTTTGACGGTAATCCCAGGGAAGTAGGACAGTCTCTGAGCAGGAAAAATCACAGGATGTTTCTTGCCATGCCAGTGCCCATGAGGGTGTACGCAGGTGTTGAAAACAGCCTTGACTGCCCCATAACGGTGAGAGAGGGCAGGCAGTGGCTGGATGCATTTGCAATGGATAATTCCGTTAAAGCTGTTTCTGTGGATAAGCCGGCTGATACAATAGATAGAGGAAGTGAAGCAATAAGCATCACAGATGCATGGTTCAGATATGAGAAGGATTTGCCGGATGTTGTAAAGGGTGTGAGTCTGAAGGTGCAAAAAGGAGAATTCTTATCCATATTGGGCGGAAACGGTACAGGAAAAACAACAACTCTTTCATTGTTGTCCGGAATCAACCGACCATACAGAGGCATGGTAATGCTTTACGGAAAGGAGCTTCACACAATTCCGGAAAATGAAAAATTCAGCGGTATGTTAGGAGTATTGCCCCAAAATCCGCAGGCGCTGTTTGTTAAAAAAACTGTTGAGCTGGACTTATATGAAATGCTTAAGGGACGTCGTTTAACGACCGATGAGAGACAAAAGCGAGTTATGCGCGCTGCATCTCTTTGTAGGCTGGCTGGTCTCATGAATCAACATCCCTATGATCTGTCAGGTGGGGAGCAGCAGCGTGCGGCATTGGCAAAGGTTCTGCTGCTTGAGCCTGAAATTCTGCTCCTGGACGAGCCCACAAAAGGCATGGATGCAGAGTTTAAGCAGGTATTTGCAGGTATTTTAAAAAGCCTCCTGAGAAAGGGAGTCACCATTGTAATGGTAAGCCACGATATTGAATTTTGTGCAAAATATGCAAGCAGATGCGCCTTATTCTTTGACGGCGGAATCGTAACAGATGGTAATCCAAGGCAGTTTTTTTCAGGAAACAGCTTTTATACCACCGCGGCAAACCGAATGGCAAGGCACATGCTTTCCGATGCGGTTACAGCGGAGGATATCATAATGGCATGTGGAGGCTGCCCTGCACCCGAGGAGGAGACGGACTTCGGTGATGATGATTATACTGATGAGCAGGATAAATCAGATAAATCAAATAAAACAGGAGATTCCGGCAGTAACCCCGCTTCTTCTGAGAAAAGCACGTCAATAATAAAGAGGATAACCTCAGTTGTTTCACTTATAGTTATTTTGTTGACTGCTCAGAGGCTGTTTCCAATTGTATCGCGTTTTGCATGGGCAGGACTTAAGGGAGAGCTTTCAGCTATGGGGGGCATTATTGCAGGCCAGCAGTGGACGTATTCAGGCATTCTTGTTTTATTTGTTATTTCATCAACTGCATTTTGTATGTCGGTATTTTCAAAGAGCAATGTGCCGCAATCGATGATACAGGTTCAAAGGGATAAGCGGCAGCTTTCAAAACGTACTGTAACGGCTGCAGCCCTCATATTGCTTCTCATACCGCTTACCATATACATAAGTGTTTTTTACTTAGAAGATCGCAAGTATTATTTCATATCTCTACTGATTATTTTGGAAACAATGCTTCCATTTGTTATGATTTTTGAGGGTCGTAAGCCACAAGCAAGAGAGCTGGTTATTATTGCCTCGCTGTGTGGAATAGGAGTTGCAGGAAGGGCAGCATTTTTTATGATTCCTCAGTTTAAGCCTGTTGCTGCCATGGTAATCATATCAAGCGTAGCCTTCGGAGGCGAAAGCGGGTTTTTAGTAGGGGCGATGACTATGTTTCTGTCCAATATGCTTTACGGACAGGGACCCTGGACGCCGTGGCAGATGTTTGCTATGGGAATTATAGGATTCTTGTCGGGTGTTTTGTTCCGCAAAGGTCTGCTTAGAAGGGACAGGGTTTCACTCGCGGTATTTGGAGGAGTATCGGTATTCCTTGTTTACGGAGGTATTATGAATCCCGCATCTGTTTTGATGTTTCAATCAAAGGTATCCTGGCCAATGATTATCACATCCTGGGTTACGGGAGCACCATTTGACCTGATTCATGCAGCTGCAACGGTATTTTTCCTGCTTGTTATGGGGGAACCCATGCTTGAAAAGCTTGACCGCATCAAGGTGAAGTACGGGCTTGTGGAGTGATGTAAAACTTATGGATTTTTCCAGGGAAAGGGGTATAATATTATTAAGAAATGTCAAAGGGAGGTATAAAATGCAGCCATCGATGGATAAAGCAGGTATTCCTTTGATTGACAAACTCTTAAAAGTATACTATAATTTAATTAAAGAAATAGCCTATAGAAATAAGACATTAGGAGGCAGATTTTGGTGTATTTATGGTACGCTGAAATTTGTCTTATTTTTTTAGAAAAAATATTTGGGAGGAAAACATGGGAAAGATAATTATTACAGGGAATACACTTACAATTGAAGAAGTTGTTTCTGTGTGCAGGAACTTCTGTGAAGTTGAGCTGTCACAGTCAGCGGTTGACAGAATAAAGGAATCAAGGAAGATAGTTGATGAATTTGTTGAAAATGAAGATGTTGTATATGGAATAACAACAGGCTTCGGTAAATTCAGCGATGTTTCGATTTCAAAGGAAGAATCAAAGCTTCTTCAGAAGAACCTCATAATTACTCACGCGGTTGGTGCGGGAAAACCCTTTGACACAGAGATTGTCAGAGGAATAATACTGCTGAGGATAAACAATCTGGCAAAGGGATATTCAGGCGCAAGGCTTGAAACAATACAGACCATGATTGATATGCTCAACAAAAGGGTTCACCCAGTTGTTCCTCAAAAAGGCTCATTGGGTGCAAGCGGTGATTTGGCTCCTCTGTCTCACATGGTTCTGCCCATGATAGGCCTGGGTATGGCAGAATATATGGGTGAAGTGATTCCGGGCAATGAGGCAATGGCAAAGGCAGGAATAAAGGTTGTGGAGCTTACCTCCAAGGAGGGGCTTGCATTGATAAACGGAACTCAGGTAATGACGGCTGTTGGAGTTCTTACAGTATACGATGCACTTAATCTGGTGAAAGCTTCAGACATAGCTGCAGCTTTGAGCTTTGAGGCGCAAAATGGCGTGGTGGACGCTCTTGACCACAAGGTTCATGAAGTCAGACCACACAAGGGACAGATGGACACGGCGAGAATTTTGCTGCAGCTCTTGGATGAGAGCAAAATGACCACAAGGCAGGGAGAAATCAGAGTTCAGGATGCTTATTCGTTGAGATGCACGCCTCAGGTGCACGGAGCAAGCAAGGACGCTATTAATTATGTGAGAGAAAGAGTTGAAATAGAAATAAATTCTGTAACCGACAATCCCATAATATTCCCTGAAACGAGAGAAGGTATATCAGGAGGAAACTTTCACGGGCAGCCAATGGCTCTCAGCTTTGACTTTCTGGGTATAGCTCTTGCTGAGCTTGCAAATATTTCGGAAAGAAGGCTTGAAAGATTGGTTAACCCCGCATTGAGCGGATTGCCGGCATTCCTTGTTGAGCAGGGCGGATTGAATTCTGGATTCATGATTGTTCAGTATTCTGCCGCTGCATTGGTTTCAGAGAACAAGGTTCTTGCACATCCCGCTTCTGTTGACAGCATTCCATCATCGGCAAATCAGGAGGACCATGTTTCAATGGGAACAATAGCTGCCCGTAAAGCCAAGGAAATAATGGAGAATGTGAGAAGAGTCATTGCAATGGAAATGATGTGCGCATGCCAGGGAATTGACCTGAGAGGGAACAAGGGTCTTGGAAAAGGAACAGCCCCTGTTTATGAAGCAGTAAGAAGTCAGGTTCAGACATTGACTGAAGACAGACCTCTGTACGAGGACATAAATAAATGTGAAGATCTGATAATTGATATGTCGATTATTAAAGCATGTGAGAATAAAGCGGGAAATATCGAATTTTAATTAGGAATAATGAATCGCACCATTTTTGCTGAAATTTTTTGAAATAAAAAGTGGCGGATATTTTGACTTCAGTATAAATAAAAGCATGTTAATCCCAAGATTAACATGCTTTGCTACTAGCATTTTTCCATCATAACCTTCAATATTTCATCATCTGTGTTTTTCATTCCTATGTTAGAGACATGGGCCAAGTTCAGAATTGTTTTTTCGGGAGTATCCCCCAATATTCCGTTATCATCTGGGATAAATATATTTTTAAGGGCCATTTCGGAAGCATCCACTGCAGCATCCACTGATATGGATAGCTTGTAGGAGCATCCCAATTTGGCACCGTCACAAAGCATGCCTGATATTCCTGCCACCATATTGTTTATGGAGCCCTTAATTTGATTTATATCTCCATCCAGCAGGTATGTAAGTCCGACAGCACAGCCCACACCGGCGGCAACACCGCAGCCGCATACGGGAGACAATGAGCCTAAATGTGCCTTTACAAATATTGTTACAAGGTGGCTCAATGTAACGGCGCGTATTATTTTTTCGTTTTGGATTTTTTCTGCCATCCCTATGTATGAAATAGGTATTATTGCCACAAGACCGTGATTTCCAGAGCCTGCGCTGCTCATGACCGGTAGGAGGAATCCAGACATACGGGCTTCGGAGGCAGCGGCGGTATATGCTTTTGCCATGGAAAAAACATCCTTTGCGCTGTTGTAAAAATAATTCCCGAGACCTACGCCTGTTTGACCCTGTAAGCCTGCCTGCGCAATTCTCATATTTAAATCAATACCGTTTTGAATAAATGCTATATCTTCAATAGGAGCTTCATCGGCAAATTTAATCAAATCATCTATGCAATATTTCTTGATTTCATTCCTGATTTCCCCGGAGGCTTCGGTATTTAATGTGTTATCAAGAATAACATGTCCGTTTTTAACTTCGCTGATTATATTTGTGTGTGAGTTTCTTATTGTTACGCTGCAGCTATCATTTTCACCAAATGCTTCAGCCTTTATATAAAGCCCCTGAATATTTTCCAACTGCAGGCTTATGATATTTGCTTCAACAATTTTAAGTGCCTCGTCAATACTTTTATTGTCCACATCTTTTAATGTTTCCAATTTGTATTCGGATTTTCCCACAACCAATGCAAGGGCAGCCGCGAAAATAATCCCGTGCTCATTTGTTCCCGGAATTCCCACACTCATGCTGTTTTTAATTATGTTTTTATCTGCATATATTTTTAATTCTTTTACGTCAGATCCAAGTATTTCTTTGGACCTTGCGGCCGCATAAGCAACAGCTCCGGGTTCTGTGCAGCCAAGTGCCGGAACCACTTGATTTTTTAATATATCAACTAATAATTTTTTATCCATAACACACCTCCGACAATATATGAGCAATATTTGTGCCAAGAAAACTAAACAGGAAAAATATAATTAAAAGCTTGAAATACTAGCAGTTATTCCTGGAGACGTTTATTCGCCTGAAAAAACAATTCTTATTTTTGATAAATGCAATTTATATTACTACAATATGCATTGGAAATGCTTAGATATATAATTTATCATTTTTGAAAAATGCTTATCGAAAATGATAAACTGTGATATAATAAAACTGCAGTGCTCAGTCTCTGCGAAAATTGTAAAGAAAGGTATGCTTATGAGCAAGTTAAAAAGCATTAGCACAGACCTACTACATATAGTGGAAGCGCTAAAGGCTGTCACTAATATTGATATTATAATAGTTGATGAAAACCTGGACAGGGTTGTAACCACAGTGAAGGATGAAACTGAAACAGGCAGGAAGGTGCCTGTTAATTCTGTATTCCACAAATGCATAATGACCGGGGAGCAATACTTTATAGAAGATCCCAAGGAAAATGAACTGTGTATAAGCTGCTCTAATTTTTCCGGTTGCAAAGAATTAGTGGAATTTTGCATACCCATAAAATACAGCAATCAGATTATCGGTGTGCTGGGGATGTGCGCATACGATGAAATTGCCAAGAAAAATCTTATGCTGAACAAAGATGGGTACATGCAATTTGAAAGCAGATTAAGTGTGCTCATAACTACAATATTCAGCGAGAAAAAAGCTGCGGAAATGCTTGAATACAGGTCATCGGAGCTTCTCACCCTCATAAACTCATTAAATGATGGAATAATAGTAATAAACAACAATAAAGAAATAGTGACCACAAATAAATATATAAGTGAAAAGCTAAATTTGAATTCCGGTGATATGCCCCATATACAGGAGCTGCTGACAGAAGGGGTTTTAGAACAATTGCTCTCCGTTGACTTTGACGGAGAGGTGGGACCCTTCAAATTAAACGGCATGGAACTAATAATAAATGCAAGTCCCATAACAGTCAAAGGCAATAATGAGGGATTTGTTTTGCTACTGTCAGACTTTGCAAAAATGAAAGAATCAGTTCTTGAATCAAACAGAAAAAAAGACATCATCACATTTGCCGACATTGTGGGGGAAAGCGAAGTTCTGCTTCAGGCCAGAAGAGAAGCTATTCAGATAGCGGAAAACAATGCATCTGTATTGATTTACGGCGAGACGGGAACAGGCAAGGAAGTGTTTGCAAGAGCCATACATAATTTAAGCAAAAGAAAAGATAATGTGTTTATGGCAATAAACTGTGGCGCAATACCTGAGAACTTAATAGAAAGTGAGCTTTTCGGATATGAAAAGGGCTCATTTACGGGAGCCAGCACATCAGGAAAGATAGGAAAATTTGAAGCGTGCAAGGACGGCACCTTATTTCTTGACGAAATTGGTGACTTACCGTTTTTAATGCAGGTAAAATTAAACCGCGCATTGGAAGAAAAAGAAATAGTAAGGGTTGGGGGAAGTGTACCCATAAAGGTAAATCCGAGAATTATTTCTGCAACACACAAGGATTTAAGCACATTGGTGGATAAGAATTTATTTAGGGATGACTTGTACTACAGATTAAATGTTGTTCCCATTTATTTACCGCCTCTAAGGGAGCGAGGCTATGATGTAATCATACTTTCCAGATATTTTTTAAGTCATTTTTCAAGAGTTTACAACAAGGATATAAGCGGATTTTCTCCTGAGGCAGAAATGCTTCTTCTGAACTATAAATTTCCCGGAAACATAAGGGAGCTCAGAAATTTAGTCGAATATGCCGTAATATTTGAAGAAAACAGCATTATAGGCAAGGATAATATTAAAAGAAAAACAGGCGATTATAAAGAAGACAATGTTAAGCTGGCAGATTTGACTAAAGCTTATGAAAAACGCGTAATCATAAACAAAATAAAAAGATGCGGAGATGACCTTCAGGCAAAAAAATTAGCTGCTAAGGAGCTTGGTATAAGTATTGCAACATTGTACAGAAAGATTGAAGAATAGCGAGTATCCTATGAAGACCTTTTTATTGCCATAAAACATTGTTAATGTTATAATTGTAGAAAATAAACTCGGAAGGTACAAAATGGCAGAAGCACTTTTTACAAACTTAATAATATACAGGGGTATATTGAACGATGAAATAATACAGTCCTACGGTAATCTCTGCCACGTCTATTTCAGGCAGGAAAATAAGGAAGAACTGGAGAGCGTATATTACAGCTTGTGCAGCAAGCTGCTTTTTAAGGGATGCGATTCAATAAATGATTATATTGCATATAAAATATTAGAAGATGAAAATATATTCAGTCTGAGGATGGAAGAGGGAGAGCAGGTGGATGAAAAAACAAAAAAAGCCGTGCTTTATGATTTATCCTTGTTTAAGAAAATATTTGAGCTTCCTTTGAAAGGAATGGCATCATCTGCAGGAGATATGAACAATTTTATTAATTATGGAAGCAATGAGGAGCTTACGGAGTTGTTCAAGAGCAGGAGGACAGAGGAAGTGTTTGATTATATTTCTTCTCAGTATCAATCCAACGGATGTGGAAAGTTCAGAAATAACTATGCTTTCAGTCTCAATGACTGCGGTAGTATGGTGCCTGTGGAGAATTTCAATCCCGTCAATATGGAAAGCATTTATGGATATGAGAGACAAAAAGATAAAATAATAGAAAATACAAGTAAGTTTATTTTAGGTCAATTTGCGTTGAACGCACTGCTTGTAGGAGACAGCGGAACAGGAAAATCAACTGCGGTGAAGGCTCTCATACCAATGTTTAAACACAAAAAACTCAGATTGATAGAAATTGAAAAGGAAAGGCTGAGTTATATATCAAAGTTGATTGATGTGCTGAAAAACAGAGGAATGTACTTCATAATATTTATAGACGACCTTTCATTCGAAAGCAATGACAGCAGCTACAAATATCTTAAATCAGCGGTTGAAGGAAGCATATATGAGCAGCCGTCAAATATTCTGTTCTATGTTACATCAAACAGAAAGCACCTGATTAAGGAAAATATGATTGAAAGGCAAAATGAGGTTCATCTGAGAGACGCAATAAATGAACAGACATCTTTAGCTGACAGATTCGGATTGACCATACTGTACTCAGAGCCCAATCAGAATGAATATTGCGATATTGTTTTGGGACTTGCAGAAAAATACAAGGTTAAATACGAATCTAAAGAACAGCTTTTGGCCGAAGCCAAGAAATTTGCAATGCAGAACGGCGGCAGGACGGGCAGGACTGCAGTGCAATTTGTAAAAACATATATATAATAAAAAAATCTTGGAACAAATATAAAAATATAACGTCTAATATTATAACCGAACGAGGTGAAGCAATGAACAGCAATGAACTGTGGCTCGTCGAAGAGAGTCGTAAGGGAAATGTTGATGCGTTCGAGGAACTTATAAAGGATTACAAGAGGGTTGCATACAATATTGCTCTCCGAATCCTTCGTAATGTTGAGGATGCGGAGGACGCATCTCAGGAAGCATTGATAAAGGTTTATAAAAGTATACAGAACTTTAACATGCAATCTACCTTCAAGGTATGGATGTACAGAATTGTTGTAAATACATGTATTGATTTTAAAAGAAAGAAAAATATCAACGTTGTTTCAATAGATGAAGGCATTGATGTAGGAGGAGATAATCAGGTTTACAGAGAAATAGCCGATGATTCGGCAAATCCTGATGTGCTGCTTGAAAAGAATTTCAACAGCAAGGTAATAAATGATGCTGTCAGCAAATTAGAGGATGATTATAAGGCAATCATTATTTTAAGAGATATTCAGGGATTTTCCTACAGTGAAATAGCCGAGATTTTATCGTGCAATTTGGGAACGGTGAAATCAAGGCTTAACAGGGCAAGAAAAAGCCTGAAGGAAATACTTGAAAACGAACTGAAAATTCAGTGCTGAGGTGGTGATAATATGGAGTGTAATGAAATCAGAGATAATTTATCTTTATATATTGATGATGAATTAAGTGAAGAAGAGAAAAAGACCTTGGAAGAGCATCTTGATAGTTGTCCTGAATGCCGCAAGGAGCTTGAGGAATACAGAATAATTATTAAGGCTTTAAACGAATTGCCAGATGAAGAACCACCTGGCGGTTATTGCAAGAGGCTTCACGAAAAGCTGTTAGAAGCTGAGAAGGATGTACAGGACGTACAGAAGGAAGAAAAGACAGCAAAGACTGTTACGTTTCCCTCAAAAAGCAGGGGAAGTAAATTCAGATGGGTGAAATACGGCGGACTTGCGGCGGCACTTGTTCTTGTTTTCCTTGTTTATGGAAATAACATGGGCATGATGAAAAATTCAAGCAACAAAATGGCTGAGCAAGCACCGATGGCAACTGCAGAGGCACCTTCTTCCATGAGGAGCGATTCGGGTGGCGCTGAATCTATGAATTTTGATACGGCAGAAAGGCCTGAGGAGTATTTTGCAGCGGATCAGGAAAATAATGCCAAGAGGGAAGAGGCCGGAATACCGGAAAGCATAGATTTTTCACAACAGATGACTGCATTGGCAGCTGCGCCTAGGGAAATGAAAATTATTAAATCCGGAAGCATATATGCACAGACAAAGGATTATAAAAGGTTTTCCGGAGAGATAACAGCAAAAATTGGGGAGCTTGGAGGATATATCGAAAGCAGCAGCACTGCTGTTTATCATATTTACGGGGATGAAAAGCTCATGCGCGGCAACCTGAAAATTCGTGTTCCTCAGGAAAGCTTTTACGAAACCGTGAGCTATCTTGAGCAAAATTCTGAGATATCACACAAAAACATCAATGAAAAGGATGCTACAAAAGAATATTACGAAAAAGACAACAAGGTTAAAAATCTTGAAATACAGGAACAGAATCTGAGGGCGTTGTTTGAAAAGGCAACAACAGTTGAAGAAATGCTTCAGATAGAAAATGAGCTCAGAAGAGTACGAACTGAAATTGATGAAATTAATATAAGCTTATCCGATATTAATGATCGTTCTTCAATGTCAACAATAGATTTGGAGGTTGAAGAGGTAAGAGGAGTCAGTTTTGCTATAAAAGGTGAAAAGGGCGTATGGGAAAGAGCGAGAGAAGGCTTTATAAGCACGATTAACTCAATGGTAAGAGGATTTGGAAATTTTATAGTAAATGTTGTTTCTTCATCACCGGTGCTGATTCCCGTAATAGTAATATTTGTAATACTGCTTTTGAAAATAAAAAAATACTGGAAAAAGAAAATATAGCAAAAGGGACTTCAGAGTCCCTTTTTTTCTACCTTTAAGAACCGTACTATGTAGGCGCAGATTTCATTATTGGAAAACAGCCTCACAAAAAAGTCTGTTGTTTAAATATATAACAGACTTTTTTTGTAGTCAAATTCATTGCTCTCTTACAAATTTCAAATTATGTTTTTTTATTTTGCGGTAAACATTGGATAAATCAAGCTTCAATATTTGTGCGATTTTTAACGGGGATTTGCGCTGCTCCAGAAGGTTAAGCAACAGCTGCTTTTCGCATTCATCCATGTAAGAATTAAGCGAAAATGCTTCGTCATAATATGGAGCGCTATCCATAACTGTCGGCAGTCCTGCCGGTGAAACTGCGCGTATAGCTTCAACTTCGTTTTGTATCGAAAGCTCCTTCGGAACAGTTGAAATTATTAATTCTGTATTAGGGGATGAAATAATCAGTCGCTCTATAAAATTTCGGAGTTCCCGCACATTACCTGGCCATTCATAAGAAAGCATGGCATTCAATACATTTTCATCCAATGCTTTTACACAGTTGTATTTTTTACAGAAATATTGCATATAAAAAGTAGACAACGGAATTATATCATCTTTGCGCTCACATAGGGGCGGAATATATACCGATATTACATTAATACGGTAAAATAAATCCGAACGAAAAAGTTTTTCATTGACAAGTGCCTGAAGATCATCATTTGTAGCGCATATGAGACGAAAGTCAATTTTTTTTGGCACAACAGACCCCAAACGTGTAACGTGCTTGGTTTCAAGCACACGCAGAAGCTTCGCCTGAAGCCCAGGAGGCATGGAGTTAATTTCGTCTAAAAATAATGTCCCGCCATTGGCAGCTTCGATTAAGCCTTCTTTACCGGAAGAGGATGCTCCGCTGAATGCACCTTTTTCATAACCATATAATTCAGATTCCATGAGATTTTCAGGAATTGCAGCACAATTTAATACAACAAACGGGCCTTCTTTGCGTAAGCTGTTTTCATGAATATATTTTGTCAAAATTTCTTTGCCGACGCCCGATGGCCCGGAGATTAAGATAGAGGCATCCGTCTTTGATACGTGAGACAGCATTTCCAGCAATTGCTTCATTTGGGGGCTTTCAGCTATAATATCAAGTTGCGAATCATTAGGATTTACTATAGAGCCTGTAATGACGTGACGATTTAATATGCCTGTCTGAACACGCTTGCTCGTTTTTTCAATTGATTCCTGTGTAAAAAAAATATATTTAATTGAGCCGTCGGAATTGAAACTGGGACTGGCGGTAGTAAGAAAATGATGTGTTTTATTAAACATAAAATCATTAATTGTTACAATAGTAGTCACAGGTGCCTTTTTTTCTATAACCATATCCCAGACACTATAAGTCAGGTATCCTTGGTCCTTAAACTTTGGGATAGACATACCAATAAAACTCTCCCGTGGCCGCTTAAGAATATTGCTGTATTCATTGTTAACATATAAATAATTGCCATTTGCATCCAACACAAAAATACCGATATCTATATTATCTAATACTTTTGCCATAAATTCATAATTAAATTCCATAATAAATCTCCCATTATATATTTCTTTTATTATATTACTAAATTTGCAATATTGCAATAATTCGTTGCGTAAAAGCCAAAATTTGCAATATTGCAAATGAATTTTAATAAATATTTTTAAAGCAAAAAAACATTGTTCAAAACTAAACAAGTTGTTACTTGTTGAAACTTTAACGTTTTTAATAAAATGTTTAAATACTTAAAGTAAACTGGCACAGTAATTGCTCTAAGTAAAGTTGATGATATAAATATTTTCAATATAAAATTTAGGAGGATAATATTATGAGAATTGCTATTGTGGGTTGCGGGGCTATGGGCACCGTACTGGGAGCATACATGACAAAGAATGGATGCCCAGTAGATTTAATCGATAGCTACGAAGAACATGTAAGGGCATTGAACGAAAAAGGTGCTCGCATTATTGGCAAGGCAGATTTCACAGTTCCTGTCAAAGCATATACACCTGATGAGATGGAAGGGATCTATGATTTGGTATTTTTGTTTACAAAGCAAACTGCCAATGATGCTATACTTCCTCAGTTGCTCCCGCATTTAAATGAGGACAGCACTGTTTGCACGCTTCAGAATGGTGTTCCTGAGCCTTATGTTGCCAAGTATGTTGGTGAAAGCCGCACAGTTGGTGGCGCAGTTCTGTGGAGCGCAACTTTTGTTGGCCCTGGAATCTCTGAATTGACACAGGATGTAAGTTTTCTTGACCATTTTTTTGATATCGGAGAAATAAACGGAGAGATTACCGACCGCATTAAGAAGGTTTCAGAGGTTCTGAATTATATGGGTACAACTGTAGTGTCAGCAAACCTTATGGCTTCCAGATGGGGCAAGCTTGTTAACAATGCATGCGTAAGCGGTATGTCTGCTGCCTGCGGCTGCACATTCGGACAGGTAATGGAGAATGAAAAATCAAGAGCATGCGTAAGCTATATAGGACATGAGGTTAAAATATGCTGTGAGGCAGAAGGCTATAAATTGCCAACATTGGTTATGGGTTTTCTTCCTGATTGTTTGTCAATTAAGGATCAAGAACAGTTTAATGAAAACCAGCAGATGTTCATAGAAATGTATGGTCCCGCATGGGGATCTAAAGCAAGCATGCTTCAGGACTTGGAAAAAGGAAAGAAAACAGAGGTTTCAATGATTAATGGCTATGTTTCTGAAGTCGGTAAAAAGCATGGTATTCCTACTCCTTTTAACGATACCGTAATAGAAATTGTTAAAAAAATTGAGAATAAGGAATTGCCTCTATCCTTCAGCAATTTGGACTACTTCAAGGACGAGTGGTTTATTTACGATATGTATAAGGCAAAATAATGTAATAACATTATAAAAATGAAATGAACTTTTAGGAGGATTTATTATGAATGATAAGGTAATAATTTCGTGTGCTTTAACAGGTGCTTGGTCACCAAAAGAAAAAAATCCGGCTGTTCCATGCACACCGCAGGAAATAGCAGATGCAGCTTATGAATCATGGCAAGCGGGAGCTGCCGTTGTACATCTTCACATGCGAGATGATAAGGGCAACGGTTCAATGGATATTGAAAAATTCAGAGAAAGTATAAGGTTAATAAGAGAACACAAGGACTGTGATGTAGTTATTAATTGTACATCTTCAGGTGCGGCTAATTTAAAAGAAGAAGATAGACTGGCTCATTTTATTGGAATTCCTGAAATTGAAATGGGTTCATGCGACATTGGATCATTCAACTGGGGAGATAGTGCAATATTTGATAACAGCCCCGCTTTCTTAAAGAAGCTATGCGATGTTTATGATAAGCATGATATTAAACCGGAAGTGGAAATATTTGATTATGGCATGCTTGGAAATACAAAGCATTATATAAAAAATGGCTATATCAAGAGTCCCGTATGGTGTCAGTTTGTACTTGGAGTTTTAGGCGGAATGGATGCAACGGTTGAAAATCTATTGTACTTGGTAAACCATCGCCCCGAAGGATCTGTATGGTCAGCTCTTGGTATAGGAACAGAACATCTTCCCATAATGTATGCAACCTTAGCATTAGGAGGTCACATACGTGTTGGACTTGAGGACAATCTATATATGTCTCGTGGTGTGAAAGGAACAAACCCTATGATGGTTGAAAGAGCTGTAAGAGTTGTCAAGGAATTTGGCAAGCAGCCGGCTACACCTGCAGAAGCACGAGAAATCCTTGGTATCAAACCATTTGTTCGCTAAGAATATTTATGTTTTTAAGCAAGGTATGCGTTGTATACCTTGCTGATATATTGAAATCTCAGGAGGTTATTATGAATAATAAAAGAGATGCTGTAATAGTTGCATATGGGCGCTCACCGTTAGCTAAAGCATTTAAGGGAGCTTTCGCGAAGACTCATCCCGTAGAATATGGTGCACAGACACTGAAAGGTGTTATTGCAAAGCTGCCGGGATTTGATCCGGCTATTGTTGATGACGTCATTGTAGGATGTGCTACTCCGGAAAGATATACAGGTTATAATATAGGGCGCCTGATTGCTCAGCGTGCGGGTTTTCCAGATTCTGTCCCGGGACAGACAGTAAACAGATTTTGCTCATCAGGTCTTCAGACTATAGCTACAGCAGCAAATGCCATTATGGCAAATCAAATGGATGTAGTAATAGCAGGCGGAGTTGAAATGATGACTGACATGAAAATGAATCACCCTGAAGAATATAAGGATGTCATGTTAGAAGAACAAATTCCCGGAACTTACATGCCCATGGGTATGACTGCTGAAAATGTTGCCGAACGCTGGGGTGTTACGCGTCAGGAGATGGAAGCAATGGCTGTGGAAAGCCACAGGAAGGCAGCAGAAGCTCAAGCAGCCGGAAGGTTTGTTGATGAGATTATTCCGATAACAGTGTATACTGATGACGGACAGATTGTTGTGTCTCAGGATGAAGGCATTCGTCCTGGTACAAAGATGGAAGATCTGGCCGCACTGAAAACACCATTTAAGGAAGATGGGTCAGTAACTGCGGCTACGTCATCCCAAATGACTGACGGTACAAGCTTTGTTGTGCTTATGTCCAGAGAAAAGGCAGAAGAACTTGGCTATGCTCCTGTAGCAAAATTTGTATCATTTGCTGTGGGCGGTGTTGCTTCCGATGTTATGGGAATAGGACCTATCGTTGCTGTACCTAAAGTTATGGAGCGTACCGGTCTGACTGCAGATGACATGGATGTAATTGAAATCAATGAAGCATTTGCGTCACAAGCATTGGTTTGTATACGTGAGTTAAAATTACCGTTGGATAAGGTTAATCCAAACGGAGGGGCTATGGCCTTAGGGCATCCGCTTGGAGCTACAGGAGCAATCCTTACTTGCAAGGCACTGTCTGAATTGAAACGTACTAACGGAAAGTATGCATTAATCACCATGTGTATTGGCGGAGGCATGGGTGCGGCAGGAATTTTTGAAATGGAAAATAGTAAATAAATTATAGAGTGGCATATTTGATGATTTAAGAGGCATTGATAAGAAAATTTAGGAGGCATATATGATATTTTATAACAGAGTCGCGGTTGTGACGGGCTCCAATCAAGGAATTGGGCTTTCCATAGCTAAAAGACTTGCAAAAGAAGGAGTAAAGGTTGTAGTAACTGCAAGAAATATAGAAAAAGTAAATAAAGTTGTTGCGGAGATAAAAAGGGATGGCGGAGAAGCTATCGGCTTTAAATGTGATGTGACAAACAGAGAAGAGGTTAGAGCTCTCGGAGAAAAGGTTGTTGAGAAATACGGCAGCATTGACATATTGGTCAACAATGCAGGGATAACAAGAGATGCATCTTTTAAAAAAATGACTGATGAACAATGGGATGAAGTTCTTACGGGTGATTTGAAGTCAGTATTTATTGTTTCACAAGAGTTGAGCAAGTATATGGAGTCAAATAAATATGGCAGGATTATCAACTTAAGCTCAGTGGTTGGTCTTTCAGGTAATTTCGGACAGGCAAATTATACGGCAGCAAAAGCAGGTATACTTGGATTTACTAAAACACTGTCTGTTGAGCTTGGAAAGAAGGGAATAACAGTCAATGCCGTAGCACCGGGATTTATTGAAACAGCCATGACACAGGAAATTCCAGAAAAGATTAGAGCGGAAATTCTTGCAAGCATTCCGGTGGGCAGAGCAGGAACGCCTGAGGATATTGCGGCAGCTGTGGCATTCCTTGCATCAGAAGAAGCCGGATTTATAAGCGGGGTTACTCTTAGTGTTAATGGATCAATGTATAGAGCATAGAAAATATGGGGCATCTAAGTATCCACAATCATAAATGTTAATTACACTTTAAGGGATTATAAAAACATATTAATAAATGGATTTGTATATTAAAAAATACTAAAATACCAAGGAGAAAAATATTATGAATACATTTGCTATTATCGGACTTTTTTTAGCTGTAATAGTACTTGCTGTTGGTGCTTATAGAGGATTAGGTGCACTTACATCAACACTGTTGGCTTCTCTTGTAGTAATACTTACAAATGGAATGGGCATATGGCAGGGTTTTTCAGAATTCTATATGAATGGTTACGTAGGAGCTTATGCAGGATATTTCTTGCTATTATGTAGTTCAAGCATGTACGCTAATTTTATGAATGAATCCGGCAGCGCAACATCTATCGGGTATCAATTTATTGACTGGTTTGGAAGAGGCAAGGTATTACTTATTTGCTATGCGATTACTGTAGTGCTCACCTATGGAGGTGTAAGCTTGTTTGTTGTTATATATGCTTTAGCTCCGATTGCATACACGCTTTTTAAAGAAGCAGATTTGCCGCGGCATTTAATAGTGGCTGCAACAACAGCCGGCTCGGCGACAATAACAATGACTTCTCTTCCAGGCACACCGGCTCTTACTAACGTTATTCCTACTGAGTTTTTGGGGACGACATTGACTGCTGCTCCTATTTTTGGAATTATTGCTTCAATAGCATTTATTGCAATGACATTGATTTATTTTAATTACACTGAAAAGAAAGCAAGGGCTGATAACGAGCATTGGGTAAGTCCTGAAGGATTAGATATTGCAAATGAAATTCAGGACCGCAGCATGTTACCGTCATCTGTGAAAGCATTTTTACCGATAATAGTGCTGCTTACAATTATTTTAGCAGGAAGCAGATTTGGACTTAATTCTACCATGCTTGCTACGGGAGCTATGTTAGCCGGTACTGTGGTTGTATTTGTTCTTAACCTTGATAAATTTAAAGGGAAGAGTATTAAAAAGATAATATCTTCCGGATTAGAAGGCGGTATCGGTGCTATTGGGGGATTTGCCGGAGTTGTTGCTTTTGGAGCTGTTGTATCAAAATCGCAGGCTTTTGCATCAATAGTAGAATGGGTACTAAGCTTACAAATGAATCCATATTCACAGGGTGTTTTTGCTACGATGGTTGTATCTGCTATAACAGGTTCATCGTCCGGAGGGTTAAGAATAATGTTCAGCGCATTTACAGACAGCTTTTTAGCATCAGGTGTAAATTTAGACCTATTACACCGTTTGGTGAGTATATCCGCTGGTGCATTAGATACTTTACCGCATTCACCGGGAATATTCCTGACACTTGCAGTGCTTGGGCTTACTCACAAGGATGCATACAAGCATATATTTGTGACAAGCGTAGTAATACCGAGTATTATTACATTAGCGTCCTTAGGAATATTAGTTATGTTTTTCTAAAAGACTGAAGCTCATAGTACATTAAATATTGCGATGCGTCTAACGCATCGCAATATTAATAATTTCGGAAAAAATTGCCGAAATTATTGAAATTAAAAGGATTTAAAGAAATTAACAAATGAATAATAAAAACATTATGGAGGAAAATATGAGCTGGGTTAATGAATATAAACAAAAATTAACAGATGCTGAAAAAGCTGTAAAACTTATTAATTCCGGAGACAGAGTTTATGCAGGAACTTGTTCCAGTGCAGCCTTTGCATTAATTAATGCGCTGTGGGGAAGGAAAGGGGAGCTTGAAAATGTTGAAGTAACAAGCGCTTTGATATCAAAGCCCACACCTCTGTACGATGAAGCGGAAGGAAACCCCTTTACATTCGGAACATTTTTTATGGGAACTAAAGAAAGAAAGGCCAGAGATAACGGATTAAAGCTGAACTATACATCAGTACATCTCAGCCAGGTTGATATCTGGTGCAAGGAGGTTGCGCGTCCGGATGTATGCTTCTTTGATGTTTCAGAGCCTGATGAAAACGGGTATATGTGTCTTGGCCCGTCAGGCATAGCGATTAATAAATTTCTTAAAGAAGGCGCAGACAGGATTATTCTTCAGGTTAACAAACAGACACCTTATATATTCGGACAAAACAACCTCATACATGTCTCCGAGGCGGATGCAATAATTGAGGTGGATGAGGCACCTACAACCTTGGCGAATCCTGAAATAGACGAGACAACACAGATTCTTTCAAATATTATTGTTGAACAGGTTCCCGACGGTGCAACTATACAGCTTGGGCTGGGCTCATTGTCAACTGCAATAGGATTTGGACTTGGCAGCAAAAATGACCTTGGAATACACTCGGAACTGCTGAGTGAGCCAATGTTGGAATTGATAGTTAATGGAAATGTTACAAACAAGTACAAAGGCTTCATGGACGGAAAGACTGTTTTTGGATTTGCTCTTGGTTCGGAAAAATTATACAAATACATGAACAAAAACGACAAGTTTTATGGTGCGGAATTTCCATTTGTAAACAACCCTGAAATTATCGCAAAAAACAAAAATATGATTTCAATAAATTCCACAATGGCTCTGGATATTTTCGGACAGGCTGCATCTGATTCATTGGGATGGAAGCAGCAAAGTGCTACAGGCGGACAACTGGACTTTGTAAGAGGCGCTCAGAGATCAGAGGGAGGTAAATCTATTATTGCAACTTCCTCAAGTTTCATAAAAAACGGGAAGAGAATCAGTAAAATATTAACCACATTTCCTGCTGGAACTGCAGTTACAACACCCAGATCTGATGTCCAATATGTTGCAACTGAGTACGGCTGTGTCAATTTAAAGATATTGAATATGTCAGACAGAGTCAGGGCAATGATTAGCCTTGCACATCCTGATTTTAGGGACCAGCTCACGGAAGACGCAAAGAAATATAATCTTATTTAATATGCAGAAAAAGGTTGTCGTAAATGATTTAATCAACGGCAACTTTTTTATTGTCCGGAAGACACCAATCTTAATTTGCTATTTAATCATTTTGCTACATATGCTATAATACTTTATAATAAAAGAGAAAAGAGGAAGATATATGGGACAGGCAAGCATTGGTGACTTGTTAAATGATAAGGCAAGAGAGCAAATGAGAAGTATGGTTGATACCGGGAAAAATATTTCAGATCTGAAGGCCGGAGAAAAGACCGACGGATTTTATCTTATAAAAAGCTTTGATGTAAAGAAAACTACTAATGGTAAACAGTATATAGATATTAATCTTGTAGATAAAACGGGAGAAATAAATGCAAAAATATGGGAGTATTCGGAGGAGAAGGAAGCGCTTGTGGCAAGCAGCTCAATTGTCAAGGTGAGAGGAGAGGTTTTGGAATGGAACGGCTCGAAGCAGCTAAAGGTGAATAAAATAAGGCCTGCTTCGGAAGCGGATTCTGTGAAAATATCGGAGCTGATACCAGCTGCACCTGTTGACAAGGAAGAGATGTTCCATGAGGTAAAATCATATGTGAATAAAATAAAAGACACTGAGATAAAGCTGTTGGTGGACACAATTATATTTAAGTATTCAAGCAAGCTATACTACTATCCGGCTGCAAAGAAAAACCACCACTCATATATGGGAGGACTTTTGTACCACATGATGAGAATGCTACAGTCAGGAGAAAAGCTGGGCCAGGTATACGACTTTCTCAATATGGACTATGTGTATGCGGGAGTTATACTTCATGACATTTGTAAAATACTTGAAATGGATTCCGACGAATATGGTGTTGTTTCGGACTATACAATGGAAGGAAAGCTGCTTGGACATATTATTCAGGGTATAAAGGAAATAGAAATCGAAGGAGAAAAGCTAGGCATCAGCAGGGAAAAAAGCGTGGTGCTCCAGCATATGGTGCTGTCTCATCACTATGAGCCGGAATTCGGAAGTCCGAAGAAGCCAATGACTCCTGAAGCGGAATTGCTTCATTTCTTAGACATAATCGATGCAAGAATGTTTGACTTCCAGCATGCCGTTGAAGGTGTTCAGCCGGGACATTTTACAGATAAAATATGGCTTCTGGATAATAGAAACTTATATAGAACTACGAATTAAAACCGGAGGATTTATGGGATTAAATATAATTGCGGGGCGTGCCAAGACAGGCAAGTCCACGTATGTTTATGACAGCATAAATAAAGAGATAAAACGCGGAAATTCTGCTGCCCTGATGCTCATAGTACCTGAGCAGATGACATATCAGGCAGAATATGAAATAATTGATCGTATAGGAGACCAAGGCATAATAGATGCGGAGGTGCTTAGCTTCACGCGACTGGGATACAAGGTCTTTGAGGAGGTAGGAGGACTTAAGGTTCAGGAAATAAACAGCTACGGTAAAATTATGCTTCTGAAGCAGATATTTGAGGAAAATAAGGACCAGCTGAAGCTGTTTACGAAGGCATCGAGGCAGGAGGGATTTCTGAGAGAGTTTGATGCCCTCATAAGAGAGCTGAAGCAGGACTGCATAAGTGTTGAATTCCTGGAGCAGGTAATTAAGCACAAGGTAAAGGAAGACGAAAATCAGCTGCTTATTAAAAAGCTTGAGGACATTGTTAAGATTTACGGAGAAATAAAGAAAAGAACAGAAGGTGTATTTTTTGATGAAGAGGATAAAACGGATCTTCTAATTTCTGCTGTTCAGCATTCTTTCTTCATAAAAAACTCTCACATATGGATTGACGGATTTGAGAGCTTCAATATGCAGAGGCATAGGCTTATAAAAGAACTGGTTAGGTATGCGGAGGAGGTATACATAACTCTTGATATGGACTCTGCATCATTTGATAGCCTCAGCAATACGGATGACTGGGAGGCCTTCAGTACGGTTCATTCTACATATAAAAATTTAGTAAGAGATCTGGACTGTAAAATAAAAATAATTTCATTGAATAATAACTCAATGAACAATGAGATGAAAACAATTGAAAGAAATATATTTTCAGTTAACCCTGACTTATATTCTGAGCAAACCAATAGGATTAATATGCTTTCTTCTCTTAATCCCTATACCGAAACAGAAAGCGCCGCAGCAAAAATAATTTCATTGATCAGGGATCATGGATACAGATGGAAGGATATAGCTGTTGCAACAGGCGATATGGATACCTACGGAATAAATATCAAAAAGGTTTTTACGCAATATGAAATACCGCATTTTCTTGATTATAAAAGAGACATTATGGGAAATCCTCTTACGAAATTCATACTGTCTCTTTTAGATATTTTCATCTATAATTTCAGACATGACAGCGTTTTTGAATTTCTGAAAACAGGATTTTTTCCCCTGGATTATGATGAGGTCAGCAGGATGGAAAACTTTGCCCTTCAATACGGCATAAAGGGGGACAAATGGTTCAGACCATTTGCCTTTAATGCTGAGAATATTGATTATTTCAACAGCCTTCGCGAGAAATTCGCATCGGGATTTAAAAACGGAAGAAAGAAATTCAGAGAATTGAAAACCACTCTTGATATTACCATGTTCCTGTTTGATTTTATGAAGGAATACAAGGTCCAGGAGAAAATTGAGAAACAGGTTGAAGTATTCAAGAAATCAGAGCTGTATGAATTGTCAGGTGAAAATGCGCAAATATGGAATTATGTAATAGACATACTTGAGCAGATAGTGCTGGCCGGAGGGGATATTGAAATTACTCCTTCGGAGTACAGAAAAATGATTGAGGCAGGCTTCAATGAGGTTAAAATAAGTATTATACCACCAACATTGGACAAGGTTACAGTCAGTGATATAGAAAAGGCATCAATAAAGCCAACAAGGGTTCTTTTCATATTGGGAGCAAACGAAGGAAGCATCAACTCCGGAAATAGCGAAAAGGGTCTGCTTCTTGATGAGGAAAGAGAGATACTTGCAAAATCAGGCATGAATATGCTCAATGACTCAGATTACTATCTGTACAGGGAAAAGCATATACTCTACAAGCTGTTTACATGTGCTTCAGATCATATATTTTTGAGCTGGGCACAGGGGACAGCAGAAGGAAGGGCACTACAGGCATCAATTTATGCGGATAAATTCAAGCAGCTATTTCCCGTAGTCAAGGAACAATCAGACTTAAATGCAGCTGAAGAAGATAAGGTGTCCAACAGTAAGGGAACCGCCGGATCTCTTATTGAAGCAATAAGAGATTTCGTTGAGGGAAGAAGCATAGACAGCATATGGCAGGACGTATATGCGTGGTATGAAAAAAACGAAAAAGACATGCATATCATGATAAAAAATGGATTGCTGCATGAAAACAAGGCATATAAAATAACGGGCGAGAATTTAAAAAAAATACATAATGCGCCTGTGTCTATGTCTGTATCAAAGCTTGAAAACTTTGCCGCATGCCCGTTTAAATTTTTTATGGACGGTATTATTAAACCACGTCCGAGAATTGTACAGAAGGTTGAATTTTATGACCTGGGAAATATTTATCATCAGGCTGTGGAGCAATTCACAAAGCAAATAACAGAAAATACCGAAAATATTGATAATCTCAATAAAGATGAGATATATTCACTGTCTCAGTACTGTGTTGAGAAGATACTTGATGAAGGGGAAATGGATTATACTGCCCTTAATGCAAACCAGCGCAGTATATATATGAAGGAAAAAATAAAAAGGCTCATAGGCAGAGCGGCTGATACCATAGTGGAGCAGCTGAAAAAGGGCAATTTCAGGCCTGCCTGCACGGAGCTTGTTATAGGTGAAGAAGGCTCACAGGCAATTGAGCCTTTGAAAATAAAAATAAGCGATGATGTAAGTGTATTGCTGCAGGGCAGGATTGACAGAGTGGATACCCTGCAGAAGGACGGAAAAACATATATAAATATAATAGACTACAAATCCTCCTACAAGGATATTGATTTATCCGATGCGGTCCAGGGTTTACAACTCCAGCTCCTGGTTTATATGTCAGCAATAATCAGGAACGGAGAAAAATTGTTCCGTACAGAAACAGAAATAGGCGGAGCGTACTATTTTTGTATAGATGATCCTCTGATAGACGGAGATGAGGTGCTGGCGGAGAACTCACAGAGAGAAATATTCAAGCAGCTTTCGCTGAAAGGATACATTGTGGAAGATGCTGACATCATTTCTAATATGGACAGGGAAATAGCCGAATCAAGAAAATCGGACGTAATTCCTGTTTCCCTGAACAAGGACGGAAGCACCTCCAAATCTTCAAAAACACTTACTGTTGATGAATTCAGAGCGGTGTTGGACAAGACTGACAGTGTTGCTGCAAACATGGCGGAAAAGATAATGGACGGTAATATAGACATAATGCCATTTAAAAAGGAAGCGGACGGCAGGACACCATGCCAATACTGTGAATACCAAGGCGTATGCCAGTTTGACCCGGCAGTGGGCAACAGCTACAGAAAAATAAAAAAGCTTAAAAAGGATGATATATTGTCGGAGATTCTTGAGGAAGGCGGTGCAAATGCATGAAATTCAGCTTTAGCCAGCAAGAGGTTATAGATTTACGGAATAAAAACATACTGGTGTCGGCAGCTGCGGGCTCAGGCAAGACAACCGTTCTTGTTGAAAGAATAATACGTCTTATTATAAATGAAAAAGAGGATATTGATAAATTTCTCATAGTAACATTTACGAATGCCGCAGCCAACGGGATGAAGCAAAAGATACACAAGGCTCTGATTAAAGAGCTGCAGTCAGGCGAAAACAAGGCTCATCTGGTTAAACAGCTTAATTTGCTGAACAGATCCAGCATTTCAACAATTCATGCCTTCTGCATCGACATTGTGAGAAAGAATTTCCATATAATAGGCATTGACCCAAATTTCCGAATAGGTGATACAAATGAAGTCGAGATACTGCTGCAGGAAACAATAGATGATATTTTGGAAAAATGCTATGGGGAAAAGTCAGAGGGCTTTATACACCTGGTTGAGGGCTTTACGGGAAATCGCGGAGACGGTGAGTTGAACGAAATAATTAAAGACATCTATAAATTTTCTCTGAGCTTTCCTGAGCCTCTTAAATGGCTTTATGAATCCGTAGAAATGCTTTCAATGCATGGAGATGAATTGGAGAATTCGGAATGGATGAATGCGATCAGGAAAAGTCTGACTTTGCAGCTTGACGGAGCTGGGGAAATGCTGATATCCGCTATCGGCTTATGCCGGGAGGATGACGGCCCGTCTGTGTACGAAGAGGCATTAGCTGAAGACTTGAATAATTTAAGTAATCTCAAGATGCTTTTGAGAAGTGACTTCAGAGGCTTTATCCGACATGCTCACGGCATGGCATTTCCTGCGCTGAAGGCGCTGAGAGGTGAGGCGAAGGAAGCCACAGACCCGGAAAAGCAGGAGGAAGCTAAGTCTCTGAGAGAGGAATACAAGAAAATCATAAGCAATATTAAAAAAATGATACCCAACAGGGAGCTCTCAGAATTTGTTCACGACATTAATTATATGTATCCTCCCATGCATGCTCTTTACAATATTATAAGTGAATTAGATGCCTTGTTTAAAATCAGAAAGATGGAGAAGGCAATTGCCGATTTCAACGATGTTGAACACTATGCTCTTCGTATACTCAGGCAGGCAGACGTTGGAGAACGGTACAAAAATAAGTTCAAATATATTTTTATAGACGAATATCAGGACAGCAACAGCCTTCAGGAAGAGCTCATAAGCACTATAAAAAGAGAGAGAAACATGTTTATGGTAGGTGATGTGAAGCAGAGCATCTACCGCTTCAGACTGTCTGACCCTGGAATATTCAATGAAAAAAGCAGCTCCTATCCTGCTGTTAACAGCCCGGGAAATGACCGGAGAATTGACTTAACCCAGAACTTCAGAAGCAGAAAAGAAATATTGCATGGCATCAATTACGTGTTCAAAAGTATTATGAATAAGACGTTGGGAGAGGTGGACTACAACGAGGAGGTATTCCTTAATCCGGGAGCGGAATTCGGGGAGACATGTTCAGATTCAGGGGAATGCTTTACGGAGCTTCTGATTATTGACAAGGATTCAGTTGACCCAGAGGAAGCAGATGATGAAATAAAATCAATGAAGACGGCGGAGCTGGAAGCGGCCCTTGCTGTTCAAAAGGTAAAGGAGCTTCTTCAAAAGGGAAAGCACAAGCCTGTGAGGCGAGATAATGCAACAAATGAAATAATAGAGGAAGAAACTGAAAGAATACAATACAGCGACATAGTAATACTCATGCGCTCAGTATCGGGATGGGCCGGTATATTTGAAGAAATATTCAATGACAACGGTATTCCATTCTATTACGATGGAGGGGCAGGATATTTTGAAACTGTTGAAATTCAGGTAATGCTGAATCTTCTTCGCATTATAGACAACATACGGCAGGACATACCTCTCTTGAGTGTTATGAGGTCTCCCATAGGAGGCTTTGATACAGAAGAGCTTGTGGAAATAAGGAACATAAATCATAAAAACAGCTTCATAGATGCAGTGTATGAATACAAAAATAAATGCGATGACAATCTTGCAGAAAAACTTAGAAAATTCATCGAAAGAATTGAAGTCTGGAAAAAAAGAAGCAGATACATTCACCTAAATGATTTCATATGGGAAATACTTATTGAAACTAATTATTATTATTTTGCGGGGCTCTTGCCAAGCGGAAAAATCAGACAGGCAAATTTAAGGCTACTCAGCGACAAGGCGTTTGATTTTGAAAAAACATCCATGAGCGGTCTGTTCAATTTCCTGAGATATGTGGAAAAGCTTCGCATTTCATCGGGTGATACAGGAAATGCAAAGACATTGGGCGAAAACGATAATGTTGTGAGACTCATGTCCGTGCATAAGAGTAAGGGTCTTGAGTTTCCTGTGGTTATAATGTGCGGATTAAATAAAAAATTCAACAAAACGGATGCTTCTAAAAGCATCTTGAAGCACAAGCTTTACGGAATAGCACCGAAATATATAAATCCTCAGGACAGAATTTACAGAGAGACATTTCCAAGGATGGCTGTAAAAAGTATTATAAAAACAGAAAACCTATCGGAAGAAATGCGTGTTTTATATGTTGCAATGACAAGAGCTGTTGATAGACTGATCATGATAGGTACTGCCAATAAATTTGAAAACAAAATACGCAAGTGGCAGAAAGGACCTTCGCTTTACAATATTTACAGCCAAGATTCATTTATGGACTGGATTTGCACCTCTCTGTTTGCGGGTGTGGACACAGACACTGTCTCAAGGACGGTATGCAGTCCTGAAGCTGTTCATGAAATATGCTTCTTTACTGAGAATACTTCATGTCTTACAGCATGGAACATAAATAAAATAAGTCCGTCGCAAATAAGCAGCAATCGACGGGAAGAAGAGGTTAAAAAGTACGAGCTTATAAATGAATTGGCGTATTTTAAAAATAATGCAAACAGCTCATTCTATGATGAAATAGTGCGCCGCCTTGAATACAGATATGCTCATGAGAGTTCAGTGAACATTCCAACAAAGCTTTCTGTAACAGACCTTAAGGTTCTCAGACAGGAAAAGCTTGACAGAGTAAGATACAAGGTTCCTGTCTTGCGGGATATTCCGCAATTTAAGGAAGAGGGCTCTGATTTCACAAAGGCAGAAATAGGAACAATAGTCCATTTTGTTATGCAGCACCTGAATATAGAGGAAGATTTAAGCGCAGGAAATATTTCAGAACAAGTGGAGGCCATGGTTCAGAAAAAGCTTTTGACAGAAAAGGAAGCACGGGTGGTGAATCCGGAAATGCTTGAAAAATTCTTCGTTTCCGATATAGGAAAAAGAATGAGGAAGTCATCCTATATAAGAAGAGAAGTACCGTTTTTAATAAAGAAGGGTGCCGGCGAAATTTTAAATTCTCTTAACAATGATGATGTAATCCTCATACAGGGAATAATAGACTGTTATTTCTACGAGGGAGAGCAGGCAGTAATCATCGACTACAAGACCGATGAAATAATCAACGGCAATCT
>DAMAEI010000011.1:43628-56891 GCA_031997345.1 Sedimentibacter sp.
AAGGAGGCCGTTGAGAAGATTACAGGCAGAAGGGTAAAGGCATGCTACCTGTACCTGTTCGACACTTCGCAGGCTGTGGAAATAAGCAATTCATAGATTGACATAAAGCTTAAAAATAATTAAGATTGTTTAAGTCCATATTATATACTAACATCAATTTTAGCCGTAGATATAGGCAATTCAAATATGGTTATCGGAGTTTACGACGGAGACAACATAACCGGAAGCTGGAGAATGGCTACAAGAAGCGAAAAGACTTTTTGATATTTATGGATTTTATACAGGATGAAAATCATTCGGTTTTTATATCATCCCACATAATATGTGAATTACAAAAGATTTGCGACTATATTCATTTATTCACAAAAGCAAAATTATATTTTCTGAAGAAAAGGCCGATTTGCTTAGTAATTACGGTATTTTGAAATGTTCCGGATATAAAGATTGTAAAGCAGCTTCCAGCCTGCAGCATAAAAATCCACAATGAAATATTTGTGTGACGAAGCCGAGGAAGCTGCCTTGTTTTGTCAATACAAGGCATATCAGTAAGATTTATCATACAAATTTTTAAGTTTATTATTGTATGTAGAGATTTAAAAACTGTTTTTTTAATTATAGCAAGATTACCAGTTGGGCGGTGTCATTGCCCATATGGAGACACATTCATTATCATCATAGCTTTCATATACATGAGGCAGTGAACTATCAAAATATATACTGTCTCCTTCATGTAAAACATATCTTTTTTCTCCAATCAATACAGCCATGTTTCCCTTTATTACATAGCCACATTCTTCACCTTCATGTGAGATAGCTTCTTCGGATTTATGCGTACATTCATTCAATTTAATTAAAATGAATTCAATTTTTTTATCATAATTAGGAGTCAGAAATTCATATATTCTTGACTTGTCATTGGTAATAAAGGTACGCCTTTCATTTTTCTTTATGAGTGCAGGCGCATCTTTTTTGTCATCAAAAAAATATCCCATTGTTACACCAAGAGCATTAACTATTTTCAACATGGCGACTACTGAAGGAACTACTTTATCTCTCTCAATCTGGCTGATTAGTCCTGTGCTTAAACCTGACATCTCGGATAGCTCCGCAATGCTTAAGTTTCTTAGTTTTCTTAGTTTCCTTATCTTAGGTCCTATTTCGGTCATAATTACCTCCCGAAGTTATTTATATGCTATTATATCATTTTTTTACGTAAAAATATACAAAATTAAATTTAAATATATTGATGAAAAATTTAATATATTGACTTTTTTGTTTTTTGCTATATACTTATGTTAAATAAAAATATAAAAACAGGAGGTACTACAATGGAAAGTTTTATAAAACCTGAACAGACATGGATACTGTGGGCTGTCTTAACCGGCTTGGCCGCACTGAGTATTTATTTGGAAGAAAGGTATGAGTGGGCTACAAAAGTTACAAGCTCCATTATTGCATTGGCTGGAGCTCTTATTTTATCTAATCTTCGTATTATTCCTACCGAGTCTCCGGTATATGATACGGTATGGGGTTACATAATTCCCTTAGCGATTCCCATGCTTTTGTTTAACTGTAACATGAAAAAAATTTGGAAAAACAGCGGAAGGTTGCTCGGGATCTTTATTATTGGAGCCGTTGGTACCGTTTTAGGTTCTTTAATCGGATATTTTGCTTTGCATAAATATGTACCTGGTCTTGGATATGTGGCAACAATAATGACCGGATCATACATAGGCGGCGGTGTGAATTTTGTCGCTTTATCCGATGCTTTTAATGTGCCCAGCGAGATTATTGCTTCTGCCACAGTTGCAGATAACTTAATAATGGCATTGTATTTTTTTGTGCTATTGGCTATACCGTCAATGCCATTTTTCAGAAAACATTTTTCACATCCGCTGGTTGATAAAATTGAAGGTTCAAAAACGACGGCTTCATTATCTCAATCACAAGATACAAATGTATCAAAAGCAACTGAAATTACACTTAAGGATATTTCGCTTGTCATTGCCAGTTCATTTATTATTGTGGCGGTATCTAAGGAATGTGCAGAGCTTTTTTCAAGGATTATACCGACCGGAAATGCTTTTTTAAATATACTGAATTCACTTTTTGGCAATATGTACTTAATATTGACAACGTTGACAATGCTGCTGGCAACTTTTAAATCTGAATTTTTCTCTTCATTAAGAGGTGCTCAGGAAATAGGAATGTTTTTCATGGCTATTTTTATGGCAGTAATAGGTGTGCCTGCATCCATATCACAAATAATTTTTAAAGCTCCGCTGCTCTTAATATTCTGCGGAATTGTGGTGGCAATAAATATGTTGGTAATATTTATCGGAGCTAAAATTTTCAAATTTAATCTGGAAGAGGCCATTATTGCTTCCAATGCCAATATAGGTGGACCTGCAACCGCTCCTGCCATGGCAAGTGCCAAGGGATGGACGCCTTTAGTGGGACCTTCTGTTCTGGTATCGGTGTTTGGATATATCATAGGTAATTATTTTGGCATTATAGTGGGAAATATATTGCTTTAAACAAAGCTGCCGATGTAGATAGGAGGAAGAACTTATAATGATATTCAACGCACATTCGGACATGCTATCTGATATTAATTTAAGAAGATTAAACGGAGAGAAAGATGTTTTTAGGAAGCATCATTATGAAAATTTTTTAAAATCAGGAGTAAAGGGCGCAATATGGGTAATCTGGACTGATCCTGAGCATCTTAGCAATCCAAAAGAACGAACAAGGCAGATTATTAAGTCCATGCAGGATGAATTCGATGAAGCCTCGGATATATTGAATATAGTAAGAGAATATAAAGATTTTGAAAAAGGGCTTTGTCAAAATAAAATAAATATTTTAGTCGGTATGGAAGGTCTGGCAAATATCGAAGATAACATCTGCCTGATAGAATCTTATTATAAAGACATAGGATTGAGGCATGCATCTCTTACGTGGAATGAAAGAAATATGCTGGCTTCCGGGGTGGATGATGATGTTAATGGCGTTACAGATTTAGGACGAAAAGCGATTGAGAAAATAGAGGAATTAGGCATGATTCTGGATGTGTCTCACTTGAATGAGAAGTCTTTCTGGGATGTGGTACATATAGCGTCAAGACCTATAATAGCATCTCATTCAAATGCCAGGAGATTTGCAAACGTTAAAAGGAACCTAGACGACCGACAATTGACGGCCGTTGCTGAAAGCGGCGGTTTAGTAGGCATTAATGCCTGCGGCGCATTTGTAAATGACGATGAAGACAAACATGAAATAGACAACTTAATCGACCATATTGATTATATGAAGGATATAATAGGTGCGGAGCACATAGGATTTGGATTTGATTTCTGTGATTTTTTGCCTGCATCATATGTTGGCCTGCCTGATCCGATAACGAATTCCATCACTGTAAGACGGTTATCGACGGAAGGAGATATATCAAATCTTATTAATCGGATGAAAGAGCGTGGATATACACAAAAAGAAATAGAGTTAATATCCTACAGAAATTTTGATAGTCTGCTTAAAAAAATTTTAAAATAATAAAACAAAAGTGCAGGTTCTTACCTGCATTTTGTTTGCAAAAAAAGACGGAGTTGTATAATTGGTACCGTCAGATACTTGCCCATCAGGCAACAGATATTTGAAATGTGTGGATGAAAATATAAAAGCAGCAGAATTTAATCCGCTGCTTAAAGGATACTTCTATTTTCTTTTTCTCTGTTTTATTCGTATAGGCCGTTGAGCTTCCCTTCTGTCGTTGTAATTGTTTTTATGCTCGCTGTAGTTTGTGGGCTTATTATAGCTGTCATGTTGGTCATTTCTGTAATTTCTGTCATAGGGGCTGCCGCCGTTTCTGTGGTGCACATTTTCATTATAATTATGTGTAGCCTCATTGGTATATTTTTGATTGTTGCTGCTGTTTGGCAAATCTTCATGCTCCTCATCGTTCATGGCAGACTCGTTTTTGAAATCTGATTTTTCATCATCCTCATGCTTTGATTCATTTGTGCTCATGCTGCTTAGCAATGGCATGAAAGTTTCCATGAGACTGCTTAAATCTGCATTGCTGATGCCATCGGACGGATTGGTTCCTGAATTGTTTGAGACGGAGGCAAGCAGGTCATTTATGTTCACATTTTTCATGATATCATTGATATTGCCATTTTTAAGCATGTTGGAGGCTACGGCTCCCATAATTTTATCCATGTTGCCGGCAAGCAGCGGCTGTGCTAAAAGTTTGCCTACGGGAATATTTCCGTTTTTCATAAAAGCGGACATCATATCTACAGGATTTTTTGTGTTAAATGATTCTATGGGTCTGAAGGTCTGTGCCCTGTTTAAAAATGAGTACATGCCGAGCAGGGTGCTTACCTTTTCAAAAAAAGGCAAATATGTATTCACCATTGAGACAGTATGCGGTGAAGTAAGGGGGGCAACCGTGCGGACCATGCTTATTATACCTTCAACTTTCTGAGGGTCTGACATCAGTCCGGAAGTAAAATTTTTGGTGGTGCTGTTCAGTTTTGTAACCATGCCGGGCAGCTGTCCGTTTCCGAAGATATACTTTGCAGCTAAGAAATAAAGCAATATTTGAACAGGAATAATATCACCTTCTTATATACATATTTAATATTACATTCTATTCAGCGAATCGAATTGTGTTACACTTAAATGCTTTGAAGCGGCAAATTATACTGTTTTAATTTAAAAAATGCGGACAAATATTTGTCCGCAGCATAGGAAAACAGTATATACTAATTGCTTCAAGGTAACTGATTTAATGCGAATTAGTATTATATTGTAATCTAATTTATAATGCCGGCATATTATGTAATATGAAATGGAGGTATTGGAATGTCTAAATTTTTTAAGAGCTTTGACGACAATGAATTAAATAAAATTAAGGAAAGCAAGGAGTTTAAAAATGTAGCGAATGATAAAAAGGTGAATGATTTCGTAAATAATAAGCAGTTTAAAGAGTTTCAGGAGAAATATAAAGGCAAGACTGAGGATGAAATTCTGCGTGATGCCAAAAATATGGGTGAAAAATTGAAAGAGCAGTACGGAGAGGAGGAATATAACAAAAAAATTCAGGATCTCAAGAATTTTGAGATGTTTTTAAATCCGGAGCAAAAGAAAAAAATGAAGAAGTTTCTTGAAGGTCTGAAATAAAATTGGAGATGGAGGCGCACGAGCTGCCTCCGTTGTTAAATTATAAAATAATTATGCGTAAAGTTAAATAAAAACAGAAATATGTTTTAGAAATAGAAACAAAGCATATATTTTGTCTGCTGATAAAAATTGGCTTGAAAACGATATTCTTGCAAAAATAATAAATTTTTATGTCTTATTTTTTAATAAATAAAGACTGATAAAAGAAAAATCGTTTTCATGAAAATACAAAAGCAGGCTATTTTTTCAGTTGTGGAATAAATAAACAAGCTAATAACTATTTGACAATTAATATATATTCAATTATAATATAGCAAGGTAATATTTTAATTAAATTAGGAGGGACAAAATGAAGAAAGTTATAAGTCTACTATTAGTACTTATTATGGTTTTTAGTTTAGGCGCATGCAGCAAGCCAGCGGAAGCTCCGGCACAGAAACCTGCAGAAACACCAACCGAAGCACCGAAAACTGAAGCACCAAAAACTGAAGCACCTGCATCAGGCAATGAAGCATTCGCGGGAAAGATTGCTATAGTTACAAATACTCTTTCACAAAATGAAGAAGAATACCGTTCTGCACAGGAAATGGTAGAGAAATACGGCGAAAAGAAAGTAATGCACGTTTTATGGCCGGATAACTTCATGACAGAACAAGAGCAAATGATCAGTATAATTTCCAAGATAGGATCTGACCCGGAAGTTAAAGCATTGATTATTAACCAAGCTGTTCCGGGAACAAACGCCGCAGTTGATAAATTGCTGGAAACTCGCGATGATATGTTCATAGTTTATTGTACACCGCAGGAAAATCCTCCTGATGTTGCAGTAAGAGCAAACTTGATTCTTCAGCCTGACGAATTAGGTATGGGTAATACTATTCCTGAGCAGGCGAAATTAATGGGAGCAAATACATTTGTTCACTATTCATTCCCAAGACACATGTCAGTTGTTATGTTAGCTGCAAGAAGAGACCTTATGAAGGCTAAATGTGATGAAATAGGAATAAAATTTGTTGATGCTACAGCTCCAGACCCAACAGGGGATGCAGGAGTACCGGGAGCACAGCTTTTCATTCTTGAAGACGTTCCTAAGATGGTGGAAAAATACGGAAAGGATACTGCGTTCTTCTCAACAAACTGCGCAATGCAGACACCGTTGATCAAGGCTACATTTGATGCAGGAGCAATATATCCTCAACCGTGCTGTCCGTCACCATACCATGGATATCCATCAGCATTGGGTATTGAAGCAACAGGATATACTGTTGATGCAATGGCTAATGTTATAAGCGAAACTGCAAAGAAGCTTAAAGAAGGCGGAGTTTTAGGAAGATTTGCAACATGGCCGGTACCTGTAGCTATGATGAATACAGTTGCAGGAAGCGAATATGCTATTAAATGGATTAACGGGGAAGTTTCAAAAGATGCTGTTGATACAGCTGTTTTAGAAAAATTGATGACTGAATATGCTAATGGCATTAGTGTTAAAACTACTCCATATGCAGAAGGTTCAACTGAGTATCCTACATTCAGATTGATAATGATGGACTTCTTGCTGTACGGAGAAGAGCACATATTATAATATTTGTTAAGAGATTAAGGGATGTTTCGGAATTTCTTTTGATGAACTTCCGATACATTCCTTTTTACGAAATATACAATTATGCAATAACAGGAGGTAAAAATGAGCGATAACCTTCTAAGCTTAAAGAATGTTTCAAAGGAATACTCCGGCAACAGAGTATTGAAAGATATAAACATTGAGCTAAAAAAAGGTGAAATACTTGCCCTCATCGGTGAAAACGGAGCCGGTAAGTCAACGTTAATGAACATACTTTTTGGTATGCCGGTTATTCACACAACCGGAGGCTACGAAGGAACAATTGAAATTGAAGGTAAAAAGGCAAACATCAAAACTCCTCATGATGCCATGGCTTACGGTATAGGAATGGTTCATCAGGAGTTTATGCTTGTTCCGGGATTTACGATTACGGAAAATATCAAGCTGAACAGAGAAATAACAAAAGCTAATCCGGTAAGTATGATATTGGGAAAAAGGCTTGAATCATTGGACTTTGAAAAAATGAACCGGGATGCACGAAACGCCCTGGATGTTCTCGATATGAATATAGATGAATTTCTGCCGGTGGCAGGATTGCCGGTTGGACATATGCAGTTCATTGAAATTGCCAGGGAAATAGATAAAGAAGGAATTAAAATATTAGTATTTGACGAGCCTACGGCAGTATTGGCTGAGGCAGAAGCTAAAAATCTGCTCAGCGCCATAAAGAAATTGTCCCAACAGGGAATTGGAATTATATTTATTAGTCACAGACTTGATGAAATTATAGAGGTTGCGGACAAGGTTGTTGTTCTCAGAGATGGAGAGCATGTGGCGACGAAGCCCATAAAGGAAACAGACAAGTTTGAAATTGCGCAGCTTATGGTAGGAAGAAAAATTTCCATCGAAAGGATTGATTCGGAAAATAAGAACACAAGCGATGAAAGCATTTTATGCATAAAGGATTTGCATGTTTTCATGCCGGGAGAAAAGGTTAAGGGCGTGGATTTAGAGGTTAAAAAGGGAGAAATAGTAGGAATAGGCGGTTTGGCGGGACAAGGTAAGCTTGGAATTGCAAACGGTCTTATGGGAATTTATTCTTCAAAGGGCGAGGTTACATTTAACGGAGAAAAGCTTCAGTTAAACGATGCAAAGGCTGCAATTCAGTCGGGGCTTGCGTTTGTGAGCGAGGACAGAAAAGGTGTTGGTCTCCTTCTGGATGAGTCCATAGAGGGCAATATAGTATTTTCGGCAATGCAGACAAGAAATGACTTTTTGATAAAAGTAGGTCCTTTCGGATTTATTGATTCTGCAAAAATCAGGCAACATGCCAAGAAGATGATAAAGGATCTTGATATAAGATGTACGTCACCACTGCAGAAGGCAGGAAGGCTCAGCGGAGGAAACCAGCAGAAGGTATGCGTTGCAAGAGCGCTTACTTTAAACCCTCAGCTTCTTTTGGTATCTGAGCCTACAAGAGGTATAGATATAGGTGCTAAAAAATTAGTGCTTGATTTGCTTAAGCAATTAAACGAGGAATACGGAATGACCATTGTAATGACTTCATCTGAGCTTGCGGAGCTCAGAAGTATATGCGACCGTATCGTTATAATATGTGAAGGTAAGGTTGCGGGAGTCCTTCCTCCTGATGCGCAGGATGCCGAGTTCGGCCTCATGATGTCGGGAAGCTCACATAATGCTGAAGGGAGTGAAGTATAATGGTTGAAGTAAAAGAAAAACACGGTTTTAAGGATATAGTAAATAAAATCGGACTGCCAACCCTAATTATAGGATCGTTTTGGATTATTGTTTTGATTATCGGCGGGATGCTGGATATTTCCATGGTCACACTTATGAGTGATACCATAAAACGTGCGGGGATGAACGGTATACTGGTACTTGCTATGGTTCCCTCGATTCAGTCAGGAACCGGACCGAACTTCGCGCTTCCAATAGGAATTGAGTGCGGGCTGTTTGCGATGGTGTTGTCAGTTGAATTTGGATTTACAGGAGCGTCATGGCTTTTTGCATCAGCTGCAATCGCAATCGCATTTGCTGTCGTTACAGGGTATTTGTATGGAAAGCTTTTAAATTCTGTTAAGGGCTCCGAAATGACCATAGCAACATATACAGGATTTTCCAGTGCGGCTATTATGTGTCTTGCATGGCTCATGATTCCATTTTCAAGCCCTAAAATGGGATGGTTTATGGGAAAAGGCTTAAGAGAAACCATACAGCTTGATGCAATTGGGGGAGCACAGATACTGAGCAACTTCCTGAGCTTTACTGTTAAGGGTATGACAATACCAACAGGGATGTTGTTAGTATTCTTTCTTTGTTGCTTGATAGTGTGGTTGTACTTTAGGTCTAAATCAGGTGTTGCAATATCTGCCGGAGGCATTAACCCAAGATTTGCGCAGGCTTCAGGTATAAATATAGACAGAAACAGAATTAAAGCAAATATTTTGTCCAATGTATTGGGAGCAATCGGAATAATAGTTTATTCTCAGGGCTATGGATATACACAGCTTTACAATGCTCCACTGATGATGGCATTTCCGGCGGTAGCCGCAATTTTAATAGGCGGAGCTACAGCATCACGTGCCAAGGTTTCCCATGTAATAATTGGAGTATTCATATTCCAAGGGCTTCTTACAACGGCACTTCCGGTGGCGAATCAGCTGTTTGAAGGCACAGACCTTTCAGAAATAATGCGTATGGTTATACAGAACGGTATAATCCTATACGCTTTAACACAGGTAGGAGGCGGAAAATAATGAATAATGCATATACGGGAGAAAGATTAAAGAGTAAAAGCAGTTTATCATGGGTTGCAGATAATATAGTTACATTGATATTTATTGCATTTACTATATTTGGTTTTGTGGTTTCCGACGGAGTTACAATGAACTTCTTTCTGACAGAGCTTTCAAGCAGGTTTTTCAGAAATGCTTTCCTTGTTCTTTCGCTTATAATACCTGTTGTGGCAGGTCTCGGGCTGAACTTTGGTATAGTTGTAGGTGCAATGGCAGGCCAGATTGCCATTGCTATTGTAAGATATTTTGATTTGGGCGGAGTTTCAGGAATGTTTCTGACTTTCCTCATAGCATTCCCCATAGCGGCATTTGCCGGTTATCTTACAGGAATTCTGTACAACAAAACAAGAGGACAGGAAATGATAGCCAGCCTTATAGTGGGGTATTTTGCCAACGGTATTTATCAATTCATATTCCTGTTTGCGATAGGTGTAATAATTAAGGTTCCTGCGGATCATCCTATGATTAAGCCTGACGGCGTAGGCGTGAGAATGACCGTCGATCTGGTTAAGGTTGAGGATGGCGGTTTGAAATATGCCCTTGATAAAATAATGGAAATACCATTTATGTGGGCAATTTTTATTGTGGCAGCAGCAGTGCTCTTGCTTCAGGTATTTAGATATATTCGCAATAAAAATAAGGCAGCTTTCATCGGACAGAAAAATGCCACACTTATCAATTCTTTAATATGCCTTATACTTATTGCTATAAGCGCACATGCCATAGTTACGAAGTCAAGCCTTATGATGGTGAGAAAAGTTCCGGTTGTAATAGGTTTATTTATTATCGCACTTTGTATATTCAACGAAAAAATATTGAAAACAAAGTTAGGACAGGACTTCAGAAGTGTTGGGCAAAGTCAGCACATTGCCGAGGTTTCAGGTATAAATGTGGACAGGACAAGAATAATAGCTACAATCATGTCAACTGTACTGGCAGCCTGGGGTCAGATTATGTACCTGCAGAACATGGGAACACTAAATACCTATGGAGCACATACACAAATTGGTATGTTCTCAGTTGCTGCACTTCTTGTTGGAGGGGCATCAACGCAAAAAGCGAATATAAGACATGCAATATTGGGTACTCTATTATTTAACTCAATGTTTATAATGTCCCCTGAAATAGGACTTTCACTATTTGGTAATGCATTGCTGGGAGAATATTTCAGAACATTCATGGTATACGGTGTTATAGGTCTCGCACTTGGACTTCACGTATGGAGAACATATGTAAAAGGAAAAGAAGTGATTGAGTAATTATATTTAATTAAAAAGAAGCTGCAGCAAAAATTATTTGCCGTAGCTTCTTTTTTGCGGTATAATCATGGCAGTAAAACGGAGGAAGCCATGAAGGATAAAATACTTATACTTGCAATAGAATCATCCTGCGATGAAACGGCTGCTGCTGTTGTTGAAAACGGCAGGAATGTTTTGTCTAATATAATATCATCACAGATCGAAATACACAAGGAATTCGGCGGGGTTGTGCCGGAGGTTGCATCAAGAAAGCATATTGAAAACATAAATGATGTGGTTGAAGAGGCGCTGTCAGAAGCCAATGTAAGAGTGAAAGAAATAGATGCCATAGCCGTGACCTACGGTCCGGGACTTGTCGGAGCTCTTTTGGTAGGAGTAAACTTTGCAAAGGGTCTTTCCTATGCATGGGGTAAGCCTCTTATTGCGGTGAACCACATTGAGGGTCACATAAATGCAAATTTCATTGAGGATAAGGAGCTTGAGCCTCCGTTCATATGTATGGTTGCGTCAGGAGGGCACACGCACCTGGTGTATGTAAGAGATTACGGCAAATACGAAATACTTGGCAAGACAAGAGACGATGCAGCAGGAGAAGCATTTGATAAAATTGCCAGGGCAATAGGACTTGGGTATCCGGGAGGACCTCTTATTGACAAGGTTGCAAAAGCAGGAAATAAGAATGCAATAAAATTCCCCAGAGTTGTTATTGACGATGAGACGTTGGATTTCAGTTTCAGTGGACTGAAATCTGCAGTATTAAATTATATCCACAACAGTAGCCAGAAAAATGAGGAAGTTAACATGGAGGATGTAGCTGCAAGCTTTCAGGAGGCAGTGGTGGAAGTGCTTGCAATGAAGACAGTAAAGGCTGCAAAGCTTAAAAAGTGCGATACAATCGCTCTTGCAGGAGGAGTTGCATCAAATTCCAGATTGAGAGAAGTTCTTCAGGAGGAATGCATGAATCATAATTATAAATTTACAAAACCATCTCCTGTTTTATGCACTGACAATGCGGCAATGATTGGATGTGCGGCATATTATAAATATTTACATAAGCAATTTGCGGATGCATCTTTAAATGCACTGCCAAACTTAGAACTTGCAGAGTTATAAACAGGAAAAAACAAAAAAGTATCAACAGCTGTGGATAAAGCTGTTGATACTTGAAATATTGCAGAAAAGTTATACACAGCATATAAAAAATCAGTGTATAACTTTTTCTATTCCTCCATGATTTCTGTCCACCTTGTGTACAAGTCTTCAAGTTCATTCTTGTAAATGTTTAATTTTTCATTAAGGTCAATAATTAGAACTTTATCATTATATGTCGAAGGTTGACATAATTCATGTTCCAATTCAGAAATTTTATTTTCATGCATTTCAATTTGTTCTTCCAAGCTTTTTATTGCTCTGTCACGTTGCTGTCTGTCACGTATACTTTCCCGTTCTTTTTTCTTTTCGGCGTTTATTTGTGTCTTTGTTTTGGAAACGGTCACCTCTTCATCTTTTTCCTCAAGCTCCGCTTTCTTTTGCAGGTAGTAATCATAATTTCCAAGGTATTGAAAAACTCCGTCAGCAGACATGTCATAAATTTTATCTACCACCTTGTTTAAAAAGTATCTGTCATGTGATACGACCAATATGGTTCCATCATAATTAAGTAGGGAATCCTCCAAGACCTCCTTTGAATCAATATCAAGGTGATTGGTGGGCTCATCCATCAGCAGGAAATTTGCATTTGAAGTCATGAGCTTTAACAGAGAGAGCCTTCCTTTTTCGCCACCGCTTAAATCGCCTACTATTTTATACATATCGTCACCATTGAATAAAAACTGCGCAAGCATGGTACGTATGTCGTAATAGTTGGAGTCGGGGTTGTAATCCCAGATTTCATCTATCACTGTGCTTTCGCTGTCAAGGCTGGTCTGCTCCTGATCGTAATATCCTATGTTTACATAATGACCAAAGGTTACAGTGCCTTCAAAACGCTCTAATTTATTTGCGAGAACCTTCAAAAGAGTTGATTTTCCTATGCCGTTGGGACCTATTATTCCCACCCTCTCGCCTTTATAAATGCTCATATACACGTTTTTGAATACCTGATGGTCATTGTAGCTTACAGATAAACTTTCTACGTTCAGTACATCTCTCCCGCTTTTTATTTTGGGAGTAAATCTCAGCTTGACTTTTTTGCTGTCAGTTACAGGTCTATCCATTTTTTTTATTTTATCGAGAGCTTTCTGTCTGCTGAATGCCTGACGGATATTTCTCTTGCTTCCGTAAGCATGGAGGCGTCGTATCATTTCTTCCTGACGCTCAATCTCTCTTTCATATTCCTCGTATTGCTTTATCTCATGCTCAAGCTCGGTTTTTCTTTTTTTCATGAATTCTGTATAATTACCGTTGTAAGCCTTAAGATTTTTGTTTTCCATAAGGAAAACCC
>DAMAEI010000011.1:56901-65846 GCA_031997345.1 Sedimentibacter sp.
TTGTCAAGAAAGTACCGGTCGTGGGATATTATTATGACAGCTCCCTTAAAATCGCGGATATATTTTTCCAGCCAGGAAATTGCTTCAATGTCCAGATGATTGGTGGGCTCATCAAGCAGCAGTATATCCGCTTTTTCCAAAAGAAGCTTTGCCAGCATAACTCTGCTTTTCTGGCCTCCGCTGAGCAAATTTACAGGCTTGTCAAATTCACTGTCGGTAAAGCCCAGCCCCCTCAAAACTCCTTTGATTAAGCTCTTGAAGCTGTACCCGTCGGATTCCTCAAACTTTTCACTCATTTTTGAATAGCTTTCCATGAGCTTTTCGAGTTCCTCGGTGCTGTCGTTTTCGGTGAATGTGCTTATTTTATTGGACATTTCATGAAGCTCTTCCTCCATACGGATTACATCTGAATAAATTGTCAGCACTTCATCCATTATGGTACGGTTACTTTCAATGCTGGTATTTTGTTTCAAATAACCAAGCCTCTTGCTTTTGGGTCTGTATATTTCACCGGAATCGGGATCTAAATTTTCAGTTAATATATTAAAAAGGGTAGTCTTTCCCGCCCCGTTTAAGCCTATAAGACCTATCTTTTCGTTGTCATTGACTGTGAATGATATATTCTCTATAATATTGTCAACCACATATGCCTTTGAAATATCATTGCACGATAAAACTATCATAAGTATTCCTTCCTTGTATTTATTGCACAAAGCTGATACTAATCAGCATAAAATAAGTTCCATTGAAGCGGATTAGTATATAGTGCTTTCCTATATTGCGGACAAATATTTGTACGCATCTTAAAATAAAAGCAGTATAATATGATTATATCAGCCTTCATCCTTATTTTCAATTGCATTGTGAAAAAGGATGAATGTTGAATCAGGAACCGGAAGATGTAGACAAATATCGATTGACAAAAATTTATATATAGTATAAACTTACATAAAAAAATGCATAAAGAGTACATAATCCATCTTATATGTGGTGCTAATAAATCATTTAATAGATTGTAAAATTAAGCAAAGTAAATAAAAAGTATAAGAATGTAGTGACCGCTGCAGCAACCCTGTCGCACCTCTGCGTTGCCATTTTTATGCTGTGCCATTAGTATTTACATTTAAATTTTATTTAAATTATAATAAAATTTATCATTGCTCTGATAATTTCGGCGATGTTTCGGAGTTTACGACATTTTAATATGAAAGGAAAAAAAATATGCCCGTGATAATACCATCAACTCTGCCTGCATATAAAACAATGGAGGATGAGAATATATTTGTAATGAGCGATGAAAGAGCTCAGACGCAGGATATAAGACCGTTGGAGGTCCTCGTTGTAAATCTGATGCCTACAAAGATTGAAACAGAAACGCAGTTTGTGAGGCTCCTCTCAAATTCTCCAATTCAGATAAATGTTGAATTTATTCATACGAGTACCCATGAAGCCAAAAATATTTCGGAAAGCCACATGAAAAGTTTTTATAAAAGTGTTAAGGATATAAAGAATAAAAAGTATGATGCAATGATTGTCACAGGTGCTCCTGTTGAATTGATGGAATTTGAAGATGTTGATTATTGGGATGAGCTGAAGGAAATTCTTGAGTTTTCATCCACAAACGTAACGTCTTCGATGTTCATATGCTGGGGGGCTCAGGCTGCGCTTCATCATTTTTACGGGCTTAATAAAAGGACGCTTGACAAAAAGGTATTCGGTGTATTCGAGCATGAAAAAAAGCATGAAACATGTATGCTCTTAAACGGATTTGACGATATATTTTATGTGCCACATTCAAGGCATACGGAGGTAACTGCTGAAGACATCAAAAGTATAGATGAGCTTATAATACTTGCCGAGTCGAAGGATGCAGGCGTACATATTGCTGTTACCGATGATTACAGCAGGATATTTATAATGGGGCATGCTGAATATGACCCCATGACATTAAAGAAGGAATATGACAGAGACGTGAGCCAGGGAAAGACTATAAATATTCCTATGAACTATTATCCTGATAACGACCCTTCAAAAAAACCCTTTGTAAAGTGGAGAAGTCATGCCAATTTGCTGTTTAAAAACTGGATTAACATAATTTATCAGGAAACTCCTTATGATATAAATGAAGTAGGTAAGAACAGAACTGATTGGTACCATTAATATAAATGGTATCTTTTTTTTTAGGATGAAATATGTTAGAATATAATTGTTGTTCAACAAATAACATATGAGTTTAATATAGATAAAAATAATTGTGATTGTGGAGGAAGTATGGGTAAATTTTTTGGTACTGACGGTGTGAGAGGAATTGCGAACAAAGACCTGTCACCAGATTTGGCATATAAGCTGGGGCGTATAGGAGGCTTTTTTTTAACAAAAGGTAAAAAAAGACCTAAAATGGTTGTTGGAATGGATACGAGAATATCACGGGACATGCTTGAAGGTGCTCTTTCATCGGGGCTCAACTCGGCAGGTGTAGATGTGCTGTATCTGGGAGTATTGCCGACGCCTGCGGTTGCATGCATGATAAAAATACTTGAGGCAGATGGCGGTGTTATGATTACGGCATCTCACAATCCCGTGGAATACAATGGAATCAAATTTTTCAATGACAAAGGGCTTAAATTGACAGATGATATGGAAAACTCCATAGAAGAATACATAATCAATAATATAGACATAGATCACCTTCCGGTATCCGGTGAGGTGGGAAGAAAAATACGCATTGATAACCCTGTAAGAAAATATATGGAATTTTTAAAGGAAACAATGGATGTTGACCTGACAGGGCTGAAGGTGGACTGCGGAAACGGAGCTGCTTACAAAGCTGCACCTGAGCTCTTGCACGAGCTTGGTGCTCAGGTATATGTAATTCACAATGACCCCAACGGCATAAATATAAATGTGGAGTGCGGCTCCACAAAACCTGAGGAAATTCAGAAGTTGGTGTTGGAGACAGGTGCGGATGTCGGGCTGTCATTTGACGGTGATGCAGACAGACTCATAGCTGCGGATGAAAACGGAAATATTGTGGACGGAGACCATATCCTCGCCATATGCGGCATTAACATGAGAGAAAAAGGAAGATTAAAAAGCAATGCTGTAATCGGAACAGTTATGACAAATATGGGACTTGATATATGCCTGAAGGAAGCGGGTATAGACATAATCAAAACTAATGTAGGGGACAGGTATGTGCTTGAGGAAATGCTGAAGGGCAAGCATTCCATTGGAGGCGAGCAATCAGGACACATAATTTTCCTTGACTATAATACAACAGGAGACGGACTGCTTACTGCCATACAGCTTCTAAGCGTAATGAAGGAAAAAAACACAAGACTTTCAAAGCTGGCAGGAATAATGAGCGTAATGCCTCAGATTCTGGTAAATGCCAGAGTGTCGGATGAAAAAAAGAAGCTTTATTTAGAGGATGAAGCTATAAAGGATAAAATTGAAGAAATCGAAAGCCATTTTAACGGCAGAGGCAGAGTGCTCATACGACCTTCAGGTACAGAGCCATTGGTGAGAGTAATGATTGAAGGTGAGAACATGGAGGAAATAAAACTCCGTGCTAATGAACTGGCAGAGCTCATAGAAGGAAGATTGAATTAGAAATTTAATCTAATTCAATCTCCGAGAGGTATTTCCATATAGGGAAGATATACAAATCTTTCCTTTGGCTGATGGTAGATGGTTATAGAATTAAGTGTATATTCAGAGGCGGAGACCAGCTTGGTTTCTGCCCTTTTTTTAATCCTATCTATATCTACGGGCTTATTGTGCCTTTGCTTGACTATTGTCAGGTGAGGAGTATATCCTCTTTTTTCTTTTGGTAAACTGAGGGCTTTAAAAATATTTTCGTACAAATCAATGAGACCGGGTGAATGTACTCCTACATACAATACTCTGCTGTCAAATTGCCCCAATTCATTAAGTATGATTTTAAAAGCCTTTGTATTTCTGCATACATCTACAACATCGCTTATGAATGAATCATCATCCGGCAGTGCGGGAGGAGGAACAATGGTAATGTGTGGCTCAGTGGTAAAAAATCTGAACTCTGCTCTTAGCATTTCAATTTTATTTTTATAATTTTCGGGAATCGGCGCTCCGATGAAATATTTCATATATCTTCCTTTCTATACTTTTCTCTTATTATATTTTTATATTTAAAAATAATCAAGGCTATATTATAATAAATTGAAGTCATAGTTGAATACTAGATACATTAAACTTATTATGGAATTAATTATGGAATATGAAAATTTAGCTGTTTTTTTGAAATATGTTGAACAGGGAGGACCGGCGGTCGGAGTGCTGCTGCCTGTGATTGAGGCATTTATACCTATATTGCCTCTGATTGGATTTGTAATAATTAATGTTGCCGCCTTCGGATTTTTTCTTGGATACTTATATTCATGGATAGGAAACTGCATAGGCTCTTTTCTTCTGTTTTTATTTATACGTAAGGTGGGGGGGAAGAAATTTGAAGAAAAAATTAAAAAAAGCAAGTATAAGGTAACTCTCGAAAAAATTAAAAAAAGAAAAGTAACAGTATTGTTTTATTTATACTGTTTTCCGTTCACTCCGTCTTTCTTAATAAGCGGTACGGCCGCTTTGGCAAATATGGACACTCGAATCTTCCTTATTACAATGATTCCCGCAAAGTTTGTAATGATTTTATCCCTTGCCTTTATAGGTGAAAATGTAAGTTCATTTTTTATAAACCCATTAAAGTCGGTACTTTATATAATGCTTATTTTGCTTATTAACTACATTAGCAAGAAACTTATTCAGAAGTACGAAGAACATCACAGGCATGATACGGGAGACGGAAATTAATTTATAAAAAAGTATTGACATTGACGTTGCGTAAACGTGTACACTTAGAATGTAAGGAGTTGATAAAAATGGAATACACGGTCAAAAAACTTGGTTCTCTGGCAGGTGTCAGCGGCAGGACGCTGAGGTATTATGATGAAATAGGGATTCTTAAGCCGGCAAGAACCAATTCATCAGGATATCGCATATACGGAGAGAAAGAAGTTGACAGGCTTCAGCAAATTCTGTTTTACCGAGAGTTAGGTGTAAGTCTGGACGATATAAAGGATATAGTCACATCTCCTGATTTCGACGAAGTAAATGCGCTTAAGCAGCATTACGACGAACTCCTTGCAAGAAGGAAGCAGCTGAATATCTTGATTGAGAATGTTGAGAAAACTATTTTCAGCAAAGAAGGGAGAATAAAAATGAGCGACAATGAAAAATTTGAGGGCTTTAAGAAAAAGCTAATTGAAGATAACGAAAAACAGTACGGCGAGGAAATCAGAGAAAAGTATGGTAGCGAAGCTGTTGAAAGGTCTAACAGGCAGATGATGAATATGACAGAAGAGCAGTACAATGAGATGCAGGAATTAGGAGATTCAGTCATGGCGACATTCAGGGAAGCATATGCCACAGGAGATACTGAAGGTGAATTGGGCCAGAAGGCCGCAGAGCTTCATGCAAGATGGTTAACTTGCTGCTGGGGTTCATACAACAAAGAGGCACATGCAAATTTGACTCAGATGTATGTGGATGATGAAAGGTTCAGAGCATATTATGATAAGGAACATCCTGGTATGGCGGAATTCCTGAGGGATGCGGTTCATATCTATACAAAATAACAATAAAAGATTGGCGCGGCGTTATGCTGCGCCAATTTTCACTAAGTGTTTAAGATGATTCAGTGATAAAGAGGCGTGGGTGTATTCATCTATTTTTAGGAAGCTTATAATATTTGACAGCAGCGTATTTGTTTTTGTAAGAACTATATATATTTTCTTCATGATACCTCCCGGTGTCTTTTGATAAGTAAATTATGAAACATGCTGTTTAATATCCAATAAAGGAAGCATTAATGTATAATTAAAATTATATTTAAATTGTCTTAATAAATGAAGTGGTTGATGCTTAAAGGTAATTAAGCTATAATATAGCAGAAGGCTATATTATAGGAATTTAAGATTAGCACTGATAAGAAAGGGGTAATAATATGGATAATAAAGATTATTTTTGCTCGTGTAAAAATTTGAGCTGTGCATTGCATCCTACAAAACATGATAGGGGATGTACATTGTGTATAAGTAAAAACTTGAAGTTAAAAGAAATACCCAATTGTTTTTTTAATTTGGTAGATGGTTCTGAGTCAAGAGAAGGAGATTTTTTTGAGGACTTTGCAAGATTAGTATTGGCAAGCAAGGAAGAAATGGTATAGTCAGGTCAATAATATAATTTAGCGGAGTAAGTATCAGATACGTATTGAGAGGAGAAGATTAATATGGATTCATCTAATGTAATATTTGCATTTTCACTGACGCTCTTTGCCGGGCTTTCCACAGGAATCGGAAGTGCCCTCGCGTTACTTACAAAGAAAACCAGCCCGAAATTCCTTTCTGTGTCACTGGGATTTTCTGCGGGTGTCATGATTTATGTTTCATTTGCTGAAATACTTCTGAAGGCTAATGATGCTTTAGTATCTGCACTCGGAGACAAGCTGGGTGCATGGGCATCCGTAGGAGGATTCTTTTTTGGCATATTGCTGATAGCTGTTATCGATAATCTAATACCCAAAACAGAAAATCCCCACGAGGTGCATACTGTGGAAGAAATGGACGGAGAAAGTGAATCGCACAAATCAAACTTAATGAGAATGGGATTGTTCACTGCTTTAGCCGTAGGAATTCACAACTTTCCCGAGGGATTGGCAACCTTCACAGCTGCACTGAATGATCCGAAGCTTGGTGTACCCATTGCTGTTGCCATTGCAATTCACAACATACCGGAGGGGATAGCTGTTGCTGTTCCAGTGTTTTACGCAACGGGAAGCAGAAAAAAAGCATTCAATTTATCATTTTTATCAGGTCTGTCAGAGCCTGTTGGTGCACTTATAGGATATCTGCTCTTATACAGATTCTTCAGTGATGCTATGTTTGGATTTATATTTGCTTCTGTAGCAGGAATAATGGTTTACATAAGTCTTGATGAGCTTCTGCCTTCCGCAAGGGAATACGGTGAACACCACCATGCCATATACGGGCTTATCGCCGGTATGGCAGTAATGGCTGTAAGCCTTTTATTGTTTATATAATTTATGCCGCAGACAGAATATCGGGCTGCGGCATAGAGTGGGTGTCTTATTTCTGAAGTATTCTGCTTATATGTTTGCACAAATCTAAGGCTTTTGGATGGTTAAGCTTTTTAGCCAGCTCATAGGCCATTTTAAGGTGTTTTTCAGCTTCGTTATAATTATTTTTCTTAATTTCCAGCAAGGCCTTATAGCATTCTGTCATGTCTCTACCCCAAATAGCACCGAATTTATTGAAAAATTCAAGAGATTTATTTATATATTCTTCGGCCTCGCCATATTTTTCAAGATGGTACAACGACTGACCAGCATTTGAATAAAATATTTCAAGCCCCTTGACTACGGAATTCTCAATACATGTTTGTATTGCCTTTATAAAGTAATTGTATGCTTCATTGGTGTTTCCCAGGTCTTTATGCATTTGGCCGAGATAGTTGTAGCTTGCGGAAATATTTATGCTGTGCTTTCCGCTGAATTTATTAAGGCTGGAGAAAATGCTGATTGAGTTATTTAATGCATTTGCTGCCTCTTCATAGTTTCCGTTTTTGATTAAATAAAGCCCTTTCAATCTTAAAACTATTCCTCTTTCCTCGATGATATCTTTTTTATCCAGTAGATTGAGACATTTTTCTATGTATTCACGCATCATGTCATTGTTGTCTGTCTGTATGGCGTAATAAATCATCTGCTTGTAATTGTTTAAAAGATAGAGCAAATTATCCAATTTTTGGGATAATTTAATACTGATTCCAATATTTTTGACGCCCTGTTCGTATTTTCCAACAGAAACATAGTATCTTCCTGCAAGATATGACGCCTCCATCTTGATTTTTAAATATTCCGTATCAAGATTATCAATACGGGTAAGGTCCGTATCTATATTTTTTAACTCAGATTCTATATCGGCTATATTTTGAAAATCTGCACATATGGACGTGTCAGGTGACAGCATAGGATATGCCTCATGATATATGGTATAAAATTCTGTAAGATCTTCAACCTTACTTTTTAATTTAGCATAGCCTTTGTCAATATTTAAGCTTTCCGCATCCTTTAAATCCAATATATTTTTAAATATTTTTTTTGTTTTGAGCTCTGGTTCAACGTCCAGATCCTTTTTCAATACATGCGCAAGCTCATGATATAATTTTATTGCTTTGTTATAGTCTTCGGACATGGCATATATTTTCATCAGGTGGCGGTACGTTTTTTCATTGTAGGGGTCATTCTTTATAAGTATGTTTTTGTATTTGTCGATGCTGTTGAAATCTCTGCTATTGACAAGTTCAATTACCTTGTTTTTTACTGATTTAATATATATATCCTTGTAGAAATCTCTTTTTTCATGCAGCCATTCTTCGAATTCATAGCAATTCTTAACAGAGAAATTAAAAAGAAAATCGCCGCTGTATAAATCAAAAGCATTGGATTCCATAATTTCATCCGTATCAATTTCAAATGAAAAGTTATCTGAAAATTCTATGGTTGATTTTGAGGGAGAAAATATGTCTTCATGTATGCTTGATTTAATTTTATACAATGCGTCTCTCAAATTTTTCCTGGCGGTTTCTTCGCCTGTGTCACTCCAGAACATTGATGTTGCCTCTTCTCTGGACACCTTTTTATTAATGCAGACATAATAAAACAAAGCCTCGGATTTTTTATAAGGGAATGTTATTTTGATTCTATTAAGTTCAACTGACGGGATACCGAGCAATTTAACATATACATGGTTCATGTTTGTCCCTCAAAACAGATATTTAATTATATAATATATTATTTGGGTGGAATTATCAATATTAAAGAGTTTCTTCGGCAG
>DAMAEI010000012.1:0-24967 GCA_031997345.1 Sedimentibacter sp.
TGCTTGGTTGAGGTAGCAAGATTTTTTATGAGCTTTACACAGAGAGAGTCATGCGGAAAGTGCATCCCCTGCAGAGAGGGCACAAAGAGAATGCTTGAAATATTGGAAAAGATCGTTGAAGGAAACGGAACTGTAGAGGATTTAGATTTGCTGAAGGAAATTGCCGATACTGTCAAAAACACTGCTCTGTGCGGACTTGGAAAAACTGCAGCAAACCCTGTTTTAAGCACATTGGAGCACTTTTACGACGAATATCTCGCTCATGTAGTGGACAAAGAATGTCCTGCCAAGCAATGCAAAGACTTAATGTCCATAAAAATTGTTCCCGAGCTTTGCAGAGGCTGCTCAAAGTGTGCAAGGATTTGCCCGGTTAATGCAATAAGCGGTAAAATTAAGGAACCATATGTTATTGATAACAGCAAGTGCATAAAATGCGGTGCATGTATAGATGCATGTGCGTTTAAAGCAATAATGGAGGTGTAGTATGGGCGGAATAATGATAATTGACGGAAAAAGAGTTCCGTTTACAAATGAAAAAAATATTTTAAGCGTTATAAGGGATTCCGGAATTGATTTGCCTACATTTTGCTATCACTCTGAACTGAGTATTTACGGTGCATGCAGAATGTGCTCCGTTGAAACATCCAGGGGTGAAATAATCGCAACATGCTCTGAAAGGCCAAAGGACGGATTAGAGCTTTACACGAACTCCCCTCGCATAAGAAAATACAGAAAAATGATTCTTGAGCTTCTGCTTGCCAACCATGACAAGGATTGTACGTCATGTGAAAGAACAGGCAGATGTCAGCTTCAGAAATTAGCTAAGAGATACGGACTTTCAAGAAATAGATTTGCTCAGCTGTCACAAAATAATGAAATAGATAATTCAAGTCCCAGCATAGTGCGCAATCCTAACAAATGCATTAAGTGCGGCGACTGCGTAATGGTGTGTGAAGAAATTCAGGGCGTAGGTGCGTTAGGCTTTGTCAACAGAGGCTCTGATGTAATTATCAAGCCAGCATTCAACAAAAACCTTGCGGAGACCAGCTGTGTAAACTGCGGACAATGCAGAATTGTATGTCCCACAGGTGCAATAATAATCAAAAATGAAACAGAGAAGGCATGGGAAGCTCTATATGATAAAAGCAAGAGGGTTATCGTGCAGATAGCTCCCGCCGTAAGAGTAGCTCTGGGAGAAGAATTCGGTAAGAATCCGGGAGAAATCTCAACCGGAAAGATAGTAGCCATACTGAAAAAATTAGGCGCTGAAGAAGTTTTCGACACAACTCTTTCCGCAGACCTCACAGTTCTTGAGGAAAGTGCAGAGTTCCTTGAGAAATATTCAAAGGGTGAAAATCTCCCATTATTTACATCATGCTGCCCGGGATGGGTAAAATTTGCAGAAAACAGATATCCTGAGCTGTTGAAAAATATTTCTTCCTGCAAATCACCTCAGCAGATGTTCGGTACGGTTTTGAGGGAAGCGTATAGAGAAAAGGATCTTGAAGACGGAAGAGATACATTCATACTTTCCATTATGCCCTGTACAGCAAAAAAAGAAGAAGCCGGGAGATCCGAGTTTATTCATGACGGCGAGAGAGAAGTGGATCTGGTTATCACAACTCAGGAACTGGCAATCATGATAAAAGAAATAGGAATAAAATTTGACGAAATAGAAGAAGAGTCAATGGATATGCCTTTCGGTATAGGCTCCGGCGCCGGAGTAATCTTCGGAACCACAGGCGGAGTTACCGAAGCAGTACTAAGAACAGTATTAAAGAACAAATTCGGAAAAGAAGACTGCGAAATAATATATAACAGCGTGAGAGGCCTTGAATCCGTAAAGGAGGCTATTGTAAACGTTGACGGCAACAAAATTAAATTAGCCGTTGTTCACGGATTGAAAAATGCCGACAATCTTATAAAGCAAATAAAGAGCGGCGAAAAGGAATATGACCTTGTGGAAGTTATGGCATGCACCGGGGGCTGTATAGCAGGCGGAGGCCAGCCCACACCGAAGCTTATAACAAGAGAAACCAGAATTCTCAGAGCAAAAGGACTGTACAACATAGATAAGGTTAACCAAATTAAGGATTCTGAAGAAAACTATATTGCCAAGAATATTTACAAGGATATTATGAAGGATAAGCGTCACATGCTTCATGTACACCGCTGATATTAAAATCCGCATCACTTTCAGTGATGCGGATTTTTCTTTAACCTATTATACTTTTTATGATTCTGTGATAATTTTTATATGCGACTTTCTCAATATCTTCCTTTGTAAAACCTGCTTTTGCCATTTCCTCAAGAAACATATATGTCCTGGATGAATCTTCAAGTCCCTTGGTATATGACGTTTCCTGTGTACTGAAGCTGCTCATTGAGCTGTCATCAAGGAAATCGCAGTAATCCATTCCTATTGCCACATGCTCGATTCCCATTATATCTGCCATGTGTGCCGCATGCCTTACAAGCATTTCGATAGTCTGATTTTCCATATCTCTATGAACAAATTGATTGAATGAATTTACGCCTACAAGACCGTTAAATTCTGCAATTTTCTTTAATTGCTCATCCGTCAGGTTTCTCGTCACATCGCACAGAGCCCTGCAATTAGAGTGAGATGCAATTATTGGCTTATCTGTTTCATTTATCACATCCCAGAATGATCTATCATTCAGATGCGAAACATCAAGAAGCATTCTTTTCTGATTTATTCTTCTGACAGCCCTTTTTCCAATCTCCGATAAACCTCTTTCAGGATTCCCTTTAGCTCCTGTAGCCAGAGCATTCTCTTCATTCCATGTCAGACTCGCATGCCTAGCACCGAAATCATAGAAATAATCAATTAAATCTATATTATCCCCTATACTGCTGAGGCCTTCCAACCCAATAAAAACATAAAATTTATTTTGTTCCAATGCCTTTTCAACATCTTTGTATGATTTGACCAAAGCGACAGAATCATTGCAATATTCCATCTCTTTCTTTATGGAATCAACAATCTGCACTGATCTTTTAAATGCATCATCCGTAAAAGGAGGATCAATCCACATAACAAATATGCTGCCTGATATTTTTCCATTCCTCAACTTGTCTAAATGATATTTTCTTATAATATCATTTTCCCCGTTTAAGGTACGTATTGTTACATCCGTCAAAATATCAGAATGTCCGTCAAAAATCATTACTCTACCTGCCTTCACTTAATTTACATCAACAAACTTCCCACGGTTATACCAAGATAAGTCCCTATACCATATCCGAAAACACCTATAAGCATTGCCGGCCCCACCAAATCTGTCCAGCCTTTTGATATGGCCATAGCCGCCGCAGTAGTAGGCCCTCCTATATTTGCGTTAGAAGCGATAATTATTTCTTCAACACTGTAATTGAGCGCCTTTCCAACCGCAAAACTTACAAGCATATTAACGATAACCATTATACCGCAGAAAAGCAATATAAGCGGTGCATTTTGCAAAATCATAGGAATCGAAGCCGGAACTCCTATTACAACGAAGAAAAGATAAATTAAGAATGTTCCTATCTCTTGAGCTCCGTTAATACCTTCAAAGAATTTAGGCATAAATGAAACTGCAATGATAGTAAGTGTACTTATAAGCAGATATTGGTTGCTGAAAAGAGTATTTAAAAGTTCTAAAAACTTATTAGATGTCGGTATTATGTTTCCTATAACGCCTGAAAGCGCCTTGGCTACAGCTACTATTATCACTGATGCAGCAATAGAAAAAGCTATGTCCTTAAGCGATATTTCTTTACCTTTCCAATATGCTGCAGCACTCGTTTCATTTTCACCTACTGAAGAACTTTCAACCTTATCAACATATGGGTGCCTGAAATTTTTCCTGAAAAACGATAACGTCGGAATCGTTATCAGTGAAAGGAAATATAAAGCCATCAAAACATTATCCGCAACAATAGTAGCTGACACAACTTCTCCAGGAACCTTAAATGAATTTGATACGGCAACAAAGTTTACTCCTCCACCGATATATGAACCGGTCATCATTCCAGCAATCTCTGCTAAATAAGGAATCTTATCCTTCAGAAGAAAGAATCCTATAATCGCACCTGCCACCGTTCCTACAGATCCGAATAAAAATATTATCAACATTCTTCCGCTTTCCTTCCAAACCTTCTTAATGTTGCATTGAAACATTAAAAGCGGAATTGCAATCGGAACCGCATATCCCCATATAACATCATAAGTAGGTGCATCAACAGGAATCAATCCTATATTTGATAAAGCCATTGCACCAACCAGAGCAATTATTGCACCTGATACCTTTGACGCCCAGTTGTATTTCTGCTCAAGCCAAATACTTACCGCGGCCCATCCGATTATAATTGCCCACAAAGCCCACGAATTATCAGGACTAATTGAAAAACTCATAAATTATTCCTCCATCATATTAGTTTTAATAACAAACGCAGAAAACGTTTGTTATTTTAAAAATAATTCAATATATTGAATTATTATCATGATACTATAAACTCAAAAAAATGTCAATATCCTTAAATTAAAAAAGCTGTCGCATCAAGTAATTTTCTGCCATTCTTGACAGTATACTAACGCAACAGCCTTATATTATTAAAAACTTGGAGGGACCATAGCCCAGACAGATACAGATTTTATATTTCCCATGTTTATATATCTGTGAGGTATTGTACTGTCAAGATATATACTATCTCCCTGCTCAAGGTCATATATCTTGTCACCTGATAGTACGCGCAGAGCGCCTTTAAGCACCACACCGCATTCCTCTCCCTCGTGGCTTATCAATTCATCCGAGTTGGAATCATTGGGTTCTATTTCAATCCACAGCATCTCTATCTGATTTTTAAGATTCGGACACAATAGTTCGTAGGTTCTATCCCCGTTTTTCATCATTATTTTTTTTCTTTCATCTTTTTTGACAACCTGATTAAAATCATCGTATTCGTCAAAAAAATAATTCATTGTAACATTCAGCGCCTTAGAAATTTTCCATAAGGATGCAACAGACGGCCCGGTAATATCTCTTTCAATCTGACTTATCAGACCCTTGCTTAATCCCGTTAATGACGAAAGCTGCTCTATACTGATTTTTTGTTTCAACCTCAGTGACCTTATCTTATCTCCCAACTCCATAATTATCCCTCGTCTGCTCTAAGAATTTTATCGTTTGCTTTCAATAATATATTATATAATGAAAATTGCCTTTCTTCAATACTTTATTACCTTTTTCTCCAGCCACGCAGCAAAAAAATACATTACGGCCGCTATAAGTCCAAGCACAAAGACACCCATCATAACAAGATCAAGCTTGAAGGTCTGGCTTCCGTACAGTATCAGATATCCTATTCCTGCCTTCGATACAAGGAACTCACCAACTATTACCCCAATCCACGACAATCCAATATTCACCTTTATAACGCTCATTATGCTGGGAATATTGGCAGGAATAATTACCTTTTTCAAAATCTGATATTTATTTGCCCCCATGGTTTTCAGCAATATTATTTTGTCCTTTTCAACATTTATAAATCCAGTGTAAAGTGTCATTGTCGTTACTATGACAGATATAGAAGCGGCAGTTACAACTATGCCCGAGAAGCCCATGCCGGCCCATAGAATAATTATTGGGGCAAGCGCAGTCTTAGGCAGACTGTTCAGAATTACAATATACGGGTCGGTAATCCGCGCAAGCTTCTCAAACCACCAGAGCAAGACAGCAACTCCAAGTCCCGCTAATGTTCCCGCGAAAAAACCCGCCACTGTTTCCGTTGTTGAAACATACAAATGCTTGAACAGGCTTCCGTCCTTTATAAACTTAAATATGAGTTCGGATATGGCACCCGGACTGCTTATTAAAAATGTATCTATTAATTTGCACCTTGCAGCCCATTCCCAAATAGCAATAAAAATAACAAACACCAATATCTGCGTTGTTCTTATAAAGTTTTTATCTCTTTTTACCGACTTCAGATACTCCTGATGTTCTTTAGATATATTAGCGGCCACAGCGCTTTTATTCTTCTCCCGCATCTAAATCCCTCCATATCTCTCTGAAATATTCTCCGAATTCCAAAGTGTTTCTGCATTTCATCGGAGTTCTCTCTCCCTGACACTGACTGAATTCAATGTCATATTCCTTCTTTACTTTTGCAGGCCTTTCGGTAAATACGATTACTCTGTCCGAAATGCTGACAGCCTCAGGAATATCGTGAGTTACCAATATTGTTGTTATTTTTTCTTTTCTCAGAATTTTTCCCACTTCGTCTCCCACAGACAGCCTTGTTTGATAGTCCAAAGCGGAAAAAGGTTCATCCAGCAGAAGCAAATCAGGCTCTATTGCCAATGTACGCACCAATGCAGCCCTCTGCCTCATTCCTCCGGACAACTGGCTGGGATAATGGTTTCTGAAATTGTACAACCCATAGTTCCTTAGCATGTTCATTACCTTTTCTTTATTTTCATCTGTGTTCATATGCCTTATTTCCAGCCCTAAAATACAGTTTTTAAATATATTTCTCCATTCATACAGTTGGTCTTTTTGAAACATGAAGCCTATGCTGTCAGTATTGACTATGACTTCGCCCTCGGATGGTTTTTCCAGTCCCGCTATCAATGAAAGGACCGTTGATTTACCCGATCCTGAAGGTCCCACAATAGAAACAATTTCTCCCTTTTTTATATTAAATGATAAGTCATCTATTGCTTTTGTTTCGTTATTTATCGTATGAAATCTTTTAGAGATATTCTTCAATTCACATATATATTCCATTTACTACCTCCGTCAGACGTTAGCTATATCATTATGTTATTCAAAACAAGCAAATAAGTTAATGCTATTTGAACGAAAAAGCACTTTCAGAAAAAATCTTACAATTTATCCTTATAAAGTAAGCTTAACAAAATTAAAAATAGAAATAATAAAATAAACTGACATTAAAAAGGTGGTGACAAAATGATAATCGTAGATATGCTCGTAAATAAGCTCAAAATGAGAAACAACGTTCCTACAAACCCCGGCAACGTTTATATCCCTAATGAATTTGAAGTTGAAGAGAGAAAAAAGGACGTAGACGCAAACGATAAATAAGGAAGAAGCAAGAATTATTAATCATTCGTTTAAGATTTCTCATATATCCGAAAAATGGGGTTAGGGCAAGCAAAAAAAGAACCAGAAGTTCTGGTTCACATTAACAAAATAAATTTATAATAAATAGAGGGGGAATTTTTACATGCTCATTATATATACAAACGGCGTTTGTGCACAACTGTTTTTTTATTAACAATTTGTAATGATTATATCTTTATTATCTTTTTCCTGATTTTTCGGCATAATCTACTACGTCGTAAAATGTATCGAATACAGGTACTCCACATTTCAGCAGAGTTTCTTTATTCTGATGACCTCTTGCCACAAGTACACAGTCCACGTTCATGCGGCAGGCAACCTCGTAATCATGCGTGGTATCTCCTATAAAGAGAGCTCTTGGTATCTTCCTTGTTTTTGCCCATTCTTCAGCCATCTCTGCCTTGCTGTGAGCATGAATGTTGTCAAGTCCAAGTATCTCATCAAAATAATCATATATCCCCAGTTCCTTGACCTGCTTTACAAGCATCTGTCTCTCAGATGCAGATAAAATTACCTGACGGCAATTTTCATCTTTAAATTTGTCAAGAACATCCTTAACGCCTTCATTCAGTCTTGATTCTTTTGAAAATTTAAGATATTCCGTAACCCATTCAATTGCAAGCTCGTTGTAATCTTCCTTTTCAAAATCATGACCCAGTTTTTTATAATATTCTACAATCGGAAAGCAAAAGCTCCTCTGATAGCGATCAATACTTTCTATCAGGGGCATGTTCCTCCTTGCAAGCAATACATTTTCGCTCTTTATGCCCGCCATCACATCATCAAGCAGCGTCCCGTTAAAATCCCAAATTATATGTGTATATATCATAGTGCCTCCTTAAAAGCGCAGGCGGTTAATTTTCCATTGCTTTTTTGATTCTGCTTTTAACCTTTTCTTCTCCCATGATCTGCTGCAGCTCCCAGATGTCTGGGGATGTGGATCTTCCAACTACCGCGAGCCTTATCACTGAGCTCACATCCCCCACATGCCCCTTGTACATATCAGGGTTTTTCTTGTAGTCCTTCGGTTTTGCCGCATATCCGTTTTCCTGAGCTATTATCCTTATCTTTTCAAACCACTGCGCCTGGTCGTCACTGTGATCGTAGCTGTCAAGATATAGCTTAAGGAGCTTTTCAGCTTCCTCATTATTGATATTTTCAGGATAACTGTCTGTGATTTCAAAATATTCGTCAAAGAAATAGCTTATAAATCCAAATATATGGCTGCAGTACATGAGGTCTTTCCTAGGCTTATCTCCGGTTCTTCCCACAGAAAGAAGCTTAATAACCTCTTCCCTGTTACCCTTAAGTATATTCACTATTTCCGTCTTGTGTCCCTCAGCCCAGCTCAGCAGGAATTCATAAATATCCTCGGCAGGTATTTTAAGCAGCACATCCTTGCTTATATTATTTAATTTGTCAAGGTCAAACAAGGCGCCTGAATTGCTCATTTTTTCAAGTGTAAATTCAAATTCTTCAATTGGGCTGTCAGGATTCTGCATTCTCCATTCCTCGTAATTTGAATTCAGAATTGTAAGCAAGTATTCTCTCACGGCAGCAGGATGATATCCTAATTCCATGTAGTAGCCCAGTCCCAGCTCAGGATCTTTTCTCTTGGAAAGCTTGCGCTTAGCTCCTTCATCCATCTTCATGAGATGAGCAGTATGGCAATACACAGGCAGCTCCCAGCCTATTGTGGTGAATATATCATGATGTATTGGTAATGTAGAAAGCCACTCTTCACCTCTTACCACATGGGTTACTCTCATAAAATGATCATCCACAACATGGGCAAAATGGTATGTTGGTATTCCGTTGGTTTTCAAAATAACAACATCCTGAAAATTTTCATGCATTGAGAGCTTTCCTCTTATTGCATCTTCTATTTCAAATGTTCCTTCTTCAGTTCCCTCTGACCTGAATCTTATAACAAATTCCTCGTTGTTATCAATATGAGCCTGAATTTCTTCCAATGTGAGGTTTCTGTACTTAGCCCATTTTCCGTAATATCCCGGGTTTACATTTTCTTCAGTCTGCTGCCTTCTGATTTCTTCGAGTTCTTCCTCCGTGCAGAAACATGGATATGCTTTGCCCTGCTCAACGAGATACTTCGCAACACACTGATAAATCTTACCTCTGTTGCTCTGATAATATGGTCCGTAGCTGCCTTTTTCTCCATCAAGCAGCGCGCCTTCATCAAAATTAAGTCCAAAATATTTCAAGGATGATATAATTATTTCAACCGAGCCTTCAACCTTGCGCTTTTCATCCGTATCCTCAATCCGGAGCATGAACACTCCTCCGCTCTGATGGGCAAGCCTCTCATCTACAAATGCACCGTACAGGTTACCCAGATGTATAAATCCCGTGGGGCTTGGGGCAAGTCTTGTTACCTTTGCTCCTGCAGGAAGCTTCCTTTCAGGAAATTCATTTTCATAATATGCTATATCTTCTTTTATATCAGGAAACAAAATTTCTGCCAGTTTTTTATAATCCATTTTATCCTCCGAAATAATATTATTTTATAAAAAAGACGGCATTCAACCGTCACAAATATCTGCCAGAGGGCATCCTGCTCATATAGCTGCTCTCTGCACTTTAATTAATCTAAATTATTATATAACGATGTACTTATTTTGTCCATTATATTTTGAAATATAATTGCCGTGCAACATTCTAATGGCATAGAAAAACCGCAAGATTTCAAATTCCTGCGGTTTTCTCAAAATGGCTCTCAAAAAGTACACACAAGCACCTTATTTATTTTCTTCGCCAGCTGTCATTTTCTAAAATTTCAGCTATTTTAACAAATGCCCTATCGTCAATCAATTCAGTCAGCCCCTTATCAATAGATGCTGCTATTTTCGTATCTATAGGCAGCTTTGCCAAAATCTCAATATTATGCTTCTTTGCAATTTCGTCAATATTGCTTTCTCCAAAAATTTTATGTTCTTTATCGCATTCGGTGCATTTAAAATATGACATATTTTCTACGATACCAATAATCGGTATATTCATATTTTCTGCCATCTTAACCGCTTTTTCAACAATCATTGAAACCAACTCCTGTGGTGAAGTTACTACTATTATGCCGTCAACAGGAAGTGACTGAAAAACTGTCAATGGAACATCTCCCGTGCCCGGAGGCATATCCACAAACATATAATCAACATTTTCCCAAATTACTTCAGTCCAGAATTGCTTTACCACTCCCGCTATAACAGGACCTCTCCAAATAACAGGATCTGTATCATCCTCCAACAATAAATTTACTGACATTATTTTTATGCCGGTCTTTGTTTTTAACGGTATTATCCCTGACTCATTACCTTTTGCCTTTTCCTTTACACCAAATGATTTTGGAATTGATGGTCCTGTAATGTCTGCGTCTAAAACAGCAACATTGTAATTTCTTCTATTCATAGTAACAGCAAGCATTGAAGTTATCAAGGATTTACCCACTCCCCCCTTGCCGCTTACAATACCTATTACCTTTTTAATATTACTTAATTCATGGGGCTTTTCCAAGAATTCACTGGCTTCAGTTCTGCTGCCGCAGTTTTGATTGCATGAGCTGCAGCTTGAATTACAATTTTCACTCATTTTAATTGCTCCTAATCATTTTAAAATTCTGACATATCTTTATCAAGATTATATTTTAATTACCGTCATATGTCAATAACCACAAGCTAAAAAAGCCATCAATTTATTGAATTGATAGCTAAGACTAATACATTACAGATTATTTAGCTCTCTTACCAACATGTCTTCATATGTTTCTAAACCGGTTATCTGGGATGCAATATCTGTCAAAGGAACAATATCGCTCCTATCTATAAATTTCAATTTAAATTTTCTGTTTAATGCCATCAGCTGCTTTAATCCAGCCGAAATTCTGTTAATATATGAATAAACTCCTATGGCTCCGCCTGATATATCCGAAGCATTTTCATAATAAAGCTTCAGCTCTCTTATATCTGAGAAAATTTCTTCTTTGGATGTTCCAAAACGTTGATAATCTTTTGGAATTTTTCCCTCTTTAATCAATTCATCCATTTTCTTGCCTGCCATAGCTGCTGCCATTGACGCCCTGCCAATTGCGACAAAATTAATATATGGGGCACCAAGAGACAAACCTTTGAAAATTTGATCTTCCGTGGCAAATCCGCCTGCTATAGCTACTTGTGGCAATTTATATCCTCTCATATCCATTCTTTTCAATATGTCATGAAGAATGCTTTCCAGATAAACAGTAGGTATACCCCATTCATTCATCATCTTGACAGGACTGTTTCCTGTGCCGCCCCCCGCTCCGTCAAATGTTACCAGATCTACCTCTGCTTTTATTGCTATTTTTAAAATTCTCACTAGATCCTTCAAGTCGAATGGGCCTGTTTTAAAGCAAACATGCTCTGCACCCAATTCTCTCAACTTGTTTACGCGGCTTAAAAGTATTTCTTCATCCCACATTGGAAGCTTTCCGATTTTTTCAAATACTTGCCCCTTACCGTTTAAGTAGTTTTCAGAAACTTCCGTGTCTTCGGGATCCGGATATAGCAAGTATCCCATTCTTTTAAATTTCAGGGCATCATTTATATCCTTTATTCTGCTCATTCCTTGTATTCCTTTTGCTGCCTGACCAAATTTAAGCTCCACTGATTTAACATCTAACTTTGTAATCGCATAGTCAAGTACTCCTAAGTTTTCATCGTCATAATTTGCTTGGACAATAATATCTCCTAATCCTCTGTAGTATTTTCTGAATGAATTTACCATTTCATCAATAAGTGGAGAATAAACAACCTTACCATTTTCCAGCACTAAATTCTTATCCTTGGCAACTACATCTTCTCCTATGACTGCCAATACACCGGCCATAGCAGCGCCTGCAAAATAATCTTTCCAATTTAATTTAGCCATTGCAGGCAGTATAAAAGGAGCGGAAATTTCAATCTTGTTTTTTCTACCAAAGTATGTATTAACATCAGCTTTTGGAAATGTGGCTTCATCTGCGCTTGATTTACACCCTAATGCTCCAAATACTCTGCCGTTAATATTAAAATGAGAAAAATCAATTGGATACTTTTTTTCAGATGCAAATTGATTAATGTCTGTCTCAAAGGGATAAATTCCTTCAGAGCCTCGTAAGGCAGATAACCCAATTTCACAGCTGCCGATACAATTTGAAGTACATACTGCACACATTCCCGAGTATTCAGAAACGTTTTCAAAATTTCTAAGTTTGGTATTACTTATTGCGCTGCCAAGTAGCGGGCTAAAGCTCATATCATTACCTCCATTTATTTTTGACATATGTCACTATAAATAAATTATATTCCTATAAAAGGCATATGTCAATAACCGATAAAGAATCCACTTTATAGCACAGAAAAGCCGCCGGGTCAAACCCTGCGGCCTTTCAACATAATCTTGGAGGAATCTTCTATTTAACTTCGGACCACTTTATTATTTCGCCCGTATATATTTTTGTGATTATATCTGATGATAAATCAGTATTAGGATTTTCATTGTTAACTATAACGGCAATGCCATCCATTGCAAGTGTATATTCATTTAGCTGAGCCTTTTCTTCATCTTTCAGCTCTCTTGAGCTCATTCCTATATCATAGCTTCCGTCTATGGCAGCTTTAATTCCTTGCGATGATCCGTTTGACTGCATTTCAAATGTTACATTTGGATTGAGTTCAGCATATACTTCCTGAAGCTTCTCCATAAGCGGAGTAACTGATGTTGAGCCTGCAACCTTTATTGTACCCGACATACCGGAAGATTTGTATTCAGCCGGATTTTCAATCGTTGCAATATAGTGCTTTTCTTCAACTATTTTCTGCCCCTGAGCGGATTCCGTAAAAGCGATGAAATCTTTAACCAGCTCATTCTCAGTTCCCTTTGTTACAAGTAAGAATGGTCTTGAAACGACATATTTTCCGTTTTTAACATTTTCGATTGTAGCTTCAACTCCATCAACCTTTGCGGCTGTAATTCTTCCGCTTACTGAACCAAGCGAAATATATCCTATACCGTACTTGTCGCCTTCAACGGCTGTAATTACCTTATCTGTTCCGTCAAATTCAAGAGCACCGACAACCAGCTTGTCAACCTCGGTGTCCCCTTCTTTAACCTTTATTTTCATAAGCTCGTGAAATGCTCCTCTTGTTCCTGAAGCGGCATCTCTTGCAACAACTGTTATATCTTTTCCTGCATCGAAGCTCGGTTTTTCCGCCGGTGATTCTGTTTTGGGAGTTTCTGCGGGAGCCTCTGTTTTTGGTGTTTCTACTGTCTTTTCAGTTTTTGCACATCCGATTAATGCCATTGACATAATCAGGACAGCTGAAGCTATCATCAATATTTTTCTTGCTTTCATTTATTATTTTCTCCTTCATTCTTTAAGTTTGTACTAAATATAACTCACCTAAGTAAAGAAGCAATCATACAATTGTAAAAGCTTTGTAATTTTAATGTATGAGTTAACGCAATATAAAGCGTCGATCAATCAGATTGGCACAGAGGACTGCCAAGTTTCAGCCTCTGCTTTGCCTCCTTTTTTAAACATGCAAGCTTCTCTGTAAGCTCAAATACATTGCCTGTATTTTCAGTTTCATTGTTTACGACGACGCACGTTACAGAAATCAAAGGAAACTTCTCGATTTCTCCTCTCCTGTTTACGGACATGATATAGCCATTTTCCCTGTCATCCCTGCTGTAATAATTCAATATTTCTCTTTCAAATTCTTTTTTAATATCCATGAAATAATTCGATTCCACACATTTATTGGCAACTGCTATAAAATCATCTCCCCCCACATGCCCCACAAAATGCAGACTTCTTTCGTATCTTCTGAGAATATTGGACAGAAGCAATATTATACGGTCTCCTTTTTCAAATCCGTACACATCGTTGTATGCCTTAAAATTATCAATATCAAGATAGGCAACACTGTATTCCTGGCAGTTTGTCATCAGCTGGCTTAAGGTCTGCTCAATTATTACATTTCCGGGAAGTCCCGTCAGCGGATTCTGGTGTTTTGCGGCCGATACCTCAAGCTCCGTAGATTTTTGAAGCAAATCCCTAATGGTTACCGTTCCTTCATATTTTCCGTTATCGGTAACTACTATAAAATCATAAAGCTTGTCATTGGCACGGTTCATAGCCATATTCGATACCATATTGACTGGTACGTCTTTTTCTACACTCAGAAATTTTCTGTCCATTATTTCTGAAATACACTTATTGTGATAAAGAGAATATCCATAGTTCCCACTTAATTTCAGGGCTATTTTTTCCCTTGTGACAATACCCGCAGGTATGTCTCCATCCAGCACGCATATTCCGGGACAATCTCTGTCCTTCTTGAATATTTCATATACGTTATCCACTTTTTCCTTTAAATTAACAACGTATGACCTCTGTGATAAATTTTTAATGAAAATTTTTGATGATGCTCCAAAAGATAAATAATCTTTATTAAGATTTATTTCAAAAATGTCTTTTTGCACCTGTTTGCTTATTTCCATAATTTTTCCATCCGGCTTCTGAATATAATACCCTTGTCCATACTGTACTCCAAGATTGATAATAGTTTTCAGCTCCTCATATGTTTCTATTCCTTCCGCTATAATTGATATGTTTGATGCCTTTGAGAATTCAACCATTCCCTTTACCAGCGCATGTTTGAGCATATCTTTGTCTATCCCCCTGATGAGATTCATGTCAAGCTTTATGAAATGGGGGCTCACCTCACTTATGAGATTTAACCCTGAATATCCGGCTCCCGTATCGTCTATTGCTATGCTGTATTCCTGATTCTTATAATATGTAATTGTCGATTTAAAGCTGCTGATATTTGTTATCACATTTCTTTCTGTAATTTCAAAAATTATGCTGCTTGGGTTTATTTTGTACTGTCTGAGAAATTCCTTTGTGAATCCTGTCTTGAAATTTTCATCATGTATAATCTGAGGGTTTACGTTTATGAACAGCTTCTTGCTGTAAGGAGGAATCATAAATACAAATGCCGCTTCAAGGGCCTTCGTCCTGCATAACTGCTCCAGCTGCCACAGTCGGTTATATTTCTCTGCCGCAACAAATAATTCATCATGATTGCTTATACTGCTTTGGCATATAATTCTGCTCAATGCCTCATGTCCGAAAATGCTTCCGTCCCTCAGGGAAATTATTGGCTGAAATATTGTTCTTATTAGCTTGTTGTTAATTATATAATCCAAGTCCTTTTCAATCTGTTCAAACATCTTTCATGCTCCACATAATCTTAATCGTATAGACTAAGATAGCGTACAGATATCATTTTTAATACAAACACAGGTAATTGCTGTGTAAATTTTGTGTAAATTATTTTAATACCTTGAGGTATATGTAGAAAATATTAAATTTTTACACAGACATTCTTTTGATTTTACCGTTATCCGTTATATTTAAATATATTTGCAAATTCATGAGTACAAGGAGATAATATGTATATCAAGTTAAATAAAGCAACAATAGAAAAACTGAATCCTGAAAATATGAGGCTTGACAAGAAACTGTCCATATCATTTGCGGTAATAATAATACTGTTTATTATACCCGTCTTCGTAAGCCTGTTGAAATTCAGTGAAACTGTAAAATTCCTGAAAGAAATTAATAATATAACAATACCTCAAATTTACACAGCATCCACTGTTTCCACAAATCTCAAAGAAATAGAAAAAAATTTGTACGCCTCCACACTGACAGACAATACAACCAAGAAAACGGAGTATCTTTCTTACAGCAATAATCTTTACGAAAATACGGTAATAAGCCTAAATGAGCTTAAAAGCGCCTCATCAGAAAACAGCAGTAATGTAGATACAATCCTTGAATTATTTTTAAAGGAAGCCGAAATCAGGAATGAAATTATGAACAGCAGGTATAAAAGTGATGCCTCAAGGATTATTTTTAATTCCTATGAACCCATTGTAAATAAAATAAATTTAAACCTGAATATGCTTACAGATAATATAAACGGCACTTTGCAGGAAAAAATAATTGAGCGTGACAGGACTGCCGGTTTTTCCATAGTTCTTTCTGCATTTACGTACTTGGCTACTGTTGTTATCGCACTGTTTATATCCAAAACCATAACAGTCAGCATAACAAAACCCTTGACTGAAATTGAAAATCTTGCAATGGCATTGACTGAAGGAAGACTGGATTACAAAATAACATATGAATCCGGAAATGAAATCGGCAGATTAGCCGAGCTATTAAAAAAGTCTACGGCATCTTTAGCCGAATACATAAATGAGATAGATGCCGTAATGAAACAGCTTTCAGAGGGTAATCTGATTATAAATACTGTACAATTTAAAGGCGATTTCATGAAAATCGGAGCTTCCATAGAAGCATCTGCAGATATGCTGGCAAAAACCATGGAGAACATAAATCAATTGTCCTCTGAAGTTTCATCGTGCTCAAATAAAGTTTTATTAAATTCAACAGATATTTCAAATGGTGCTGATGAGCAGTCAATTTCAGTTGAAACAGCATACGCAGCAATTAAAGATATATCGACCTACATCAGGACAAATACAGAAAGCACCTATGATGCAGAAAACCGTCTGTTGGGCATTGACAGCGAAATAGCTTGCTGCAACAGGAAAATGAACGAAATGGTAGATGCCATGTCAGAAATAAGCGCAAAGTCAAAAGAAATAGAAAAAATTATAAAGATAATCGATAATATAACGCTCCAGACTAACATATTAGCGTTGAATGCAGCCGTAGAGGCGGCACATGCCGGTTCTTCCGGCAAGGGACTTTCAGTTATCGCAGATGAAGTCAGAAGTCTTGCTGAAATCAGCTCAGAATCGGCCAAGAATATATCCGTTCTGATTGAAGACAGCATAAATGCCGTATTTAAAGGGAAAGAAATAGCTGATGAAACCTCGCTGTCCTTATCAAGGGTCGGTTCGGACACCAATGATGTATACAAAAAAGTAAAGGGAATTTCATCAATATCCGGTGAACAACTGGCTGCCATAGAAAATATAAAGTCTGTTGTAGGTCATATTTCAAATGTTGTGTCGATAAATTCATCCGCGTCAAAGCAATTAAGTGCAGACAGTCATGAGATGTCTTCAGGAGCGCAGGAGCTTCATAATATGGTAAGTAAGTTTGTGTTCTGACGCTTACTTACCGCAGCTTCCTCCCACATCTCCTGTTTTAACCATCAGGCATCTTCCGTTTTCGCTGGAATCGGTTTTTTCAAATCCTATATTTTCAAAAATAGCCACGCATTCATTACACTCATATGCATATGTTCTTTCGGCTCCCATGTTTACTGCCCTTCTCACAAGCATTCTTACGATTAAGTCACCGTAGTTTTTTCCTCTGTGCTCCTTTACAACACCTACATTATCTATAAAATATCTGCCTTCCTTAAACAGCAGCCTGCCTGTTCCCGCAGGAGCATCTCCATCGTAGACAACAGCACTGAAAGCAAAATCATCGTATATATCAGATGAATCCTCATCACGGCCCTCATGCAGAGCTTCTTTTCTTATTTCCAGAACATCCTTCAAATTATCCCTTCCCTGAAACCATTTAGTGTGTATCATATGACCTCCGTTAGCTAGTAAACAATTTGTAAAAAATTATAGCATGTATTTGAGAAAAAAGAAATATTTGTATTTTATGCTGTTGTAGTTTTTACTGAATATGTTATAATATATACAAATAGTCAAAAAAAGAGGTGATTTATTTGACATTGGGCGAGAAGCTAAGACAGGTCAGAAAAGAAAGAGATATGACAAAACAGGAGCTTAGCATTGCATTGAATGTTCCGAAGGAAAGAATAAAGCTGTATGAAATCGGCGAAGAAGAGCCATCGGAATTTTATTTATCAAGCTTTGCTCAGTTTTTTAATATATCAAAGGATGATTTAATATTATAATATATACATCTGAATATCTGAGCCTGAGGCTGTCTGAGGGCAAGGAAAAATATTAAGTATGCTATACTTTAATTCCTTGCACCTGCAAGGAATTTTTTGTATGCCAATTTATGCGACCATCGGGAGCGAATAAATTGGTGAATGTGACTGTGATTTGAGGAGATGTTATGGATAAGAGAATCGGTGTGATTGGAATTGTAATTGAGGAGCAGGACTGCGTAACTGAGGTGAATGATATTCTCCATCAATATGGAAATATTATTGTAGGAAGAATGGGTGTGCCCTATAGGGAACGTGGATTGAATGTAATATCCCTGATTGTGGACGGAACTACAGACGAAATCGGTGCACTCACAGGTAAGTTAGGAAAATTAAAGGGATTGAGCGTTAAAAGTGCATTATCAAAAAAATAAAAATTTGGAGGAAACATGAAAAAAATATGTCTATTGACAGCAATAATTTTAATTATTGCAATGGCAGCAGGATGCCAGAACAATGTAGAAAATCTAAAACCGGAAGAGCAAAAACCCGTTGAACACCAGGAGCCGATAAATGAAGAAAAGGCTGCCATAAATGTTACAATAGCGGGATTGAAAGGCCCCACATCAATTGGAATGATAAAAATGATTGATGAAAAGGCTTTAAACAGCAAGCAATACAATGTTGAATATGTTGCAGAAGGCGCTCCGGATGCCCTGACAGCAAAAATAATAAACGGTGATATTCAGATTTCTTCTTTGCCCATAAACATGGCTTCCGTACTGTACAACAAGACAGGCGGTAAGATTCAGCTCATGGCGGTCAATACAATAGGAAACCTGTACATAGTTGGAACGGACGAGATTGCATCCATAGCCGATTTGGACGGAAAGACTGTGGGCATGAGCGGAAAGGGATCCACTCCGGATTTTGCCATGAACTATATTTTAAAGCAAGGCGGACTTGACAGCAGTGTGGAGCTTGACTATTCCGCAGATCACGCCACTCTGGCGCAGTCTGTGATAGCCGAGGATACTAAGGTTGCCCTTCTTCCTCAGCCCTTTGTTACACAGGTAATGATGAAAAACAACAACGTAAAAATGCTTGTTGACCTGAACGAAGCATGGAAGACAGCTTCTGGTGATGCAAGTCAGCTTTTCACGGGATGTATAGTTGTAAATAAGGAATTTGCCGAAAGCAATACGGAATTTGTTGAAGATTTCCTTAAGCAGTATGAGGAATCGGTGAAATGGGTTCTGGAAAATCCAAAGGATGCCTCGATGATGGTTGAAAAAAATGAAATAATGCCAAGTGCGGCATTGGTAGAAAAAGCTATTCCTTTCTGCGGAATTTCGTTTGTAACGGCACAGGAAGCAAAAGTAAGTCTCAACAGCTTCTACAAGGTTCTGTTTGATTCCAACCCTGCTTCCGTAGGAGGAGCTATGCCAGATGATACGTTCTATTTTGAAAGGTAATAACAGAAAAATATATATAATACTATTTTGGATTGCTGCATGGGAGATATTATCTCTGATTATTAATCGGGAGATTTACCTCCCTTCTCCTTATGCTGTCTTTCAGGCTCTAATTGATTTGCTGAAAGAAAGAAATACATATGTAACTATTGCATACAGCACCTACAGAACCATTGCGGGCTTTATCATTTCATGCGCAGCTGGTGTAATAACCGGATATATGTGCGGAACAAGCGAATTCATGCACGATTTGTTCAGCCCCTTAATAGGAACCATACGCACCGTGCCTGTAATGTCCATAATCATTATTGCAATTATGTGGTTCAGAGATACGAATGTCCCGATTTTTGTGGCATTCCTCATGTGCTATCCCATAATATGGATTAATACAGTAAGCGGAATAAAATCGGCAGACATAAAGCTTCTTCAGATGTGCAGGGTTTATAACATAAAAAAAATTCAAATAATAAAATCCGTTTATTTTTATTCAGCTCTTCCCTACATCAAGGCATCCATGATATCTGCCTTAGGTATAGGCTGGAAGGTTACATCCGCAGCAGAAATATTGAGCCTCCCCAAGCATTCTATAGGCAGATATTTGTATGACTCAAAGGTTTATCTTGAAATACCGGACCTGTTCGCTTGGACCGCAATAATTATATTTTTAAGCTATATTTTTGAAAATGCACTGAAAAAATTGTTTAAATCGAGGAATTATGATTAGTTTGATTAATGTAACCAAAAAATTTGATAATCTTGAAATTTTAAAAAATTTCAGCATTGAATTTAAAGAAAATGAAATAACATGCCTTTTCGGCCCTTCCGGTGTGGGAAAAACCACAATAGCCAATATTGCGGCCGGCCTAATTCCTATTGAAGGCGGAGAAATACGAGGTACCGAAAAAGCTTTATATTCATATGTGTTTCAGGATCCCAGGCTCCTCGAATGGTACAGTGTTTACCAGAACATTGATTTCGTGCTGAAAAATGTTTACGACGATGAAAAGCGGGTAAGTATTATCAATAACTATATTAATATGGCAGAATTGGCAGGTTATGAGGATTACCTTCCCAAGGCTTTAAGCGGAGGAATGTGCCAGAGGGTTTCATTAGCTCGGGCATTTGCCTATCCCTCTAATTTTTTGATTTTGGATGAACCCTTCAAGGGTCTTGATTTAAAATTGAAAAAAGAAATGATTTCCATGTTTAAAAAGCTTTGGCAAACAGGAAAAAGAACAGTATTGTTCATTACTCATGATGTGGACGAAGCCGTTACATTATCAGACTCCATATGTATTATTAAAAACAGACCCGTTGAAATTGTCAAAAAACTTCATGTATTGACTGAAAATAAAAATGAGGTCAAAAATATTTTATTGAATATTTAACAATTTAATAATATTATGCTAAGCATATGCAGCAAAATCGGGGTTAAAATAATGTGACACAGTCACTGACTACAGCATGAAAATGCCTTATAGTGGCAATATAACAACGATGGAGGAAAAACTATGAATTTTAAATTAACTGACAGCGCAAAAGAAAAAATGAAAGAATACAAAAAAAACGAGGTGCCTATTAAACTGAAAATAACAGGCTATTCCTGATGTGGTGCCGAGTTGGGCATTGTTTCGGAGAAACAATCAGAAAAAGATAAGGTTTACAATGTTGAAGGTTTTGATTTAATTGTATCAGATGAATTAGAAGGCGCAATCAAGGGCGCTGAAATTAATTATGCAAACGGAGTTTTCAGAAAAGGATTTGAAGTTGTACCAACATTCAATTAAGGAGCATTGTATGAATATAAGCATTACCGATAAAGCTAAGCAGCAGTTGACTCTTATGCAGGAGCATAACGTACCAATCATGCTTGCCAAATTTCCGGCGGGCTGAAGCGGTTTTACTTACAGAATTGTCTCGGCGAGACAATCCGAAGATGACAAGGTGTACAACATTGATGGAATTGATATTATTGTGTCCGAGGACTTGGAAAAAACATTAAAAGGTGCTAAAATAAATTACGGCGGATGGTTATTCAAGGATTTTATGATAACACCCCAATACTGAAATAGTTGGTGACAAATGTATAGACTCTGGGCAAAAAAAATCAGCAAAAATCGTATAGTAAATTCTATAGTGGTAAAAAACAGGGAAGATATATCTCCGGCAGAAAAAAGAGATAAATGTCTGAAAGAGCTGTGTCAGAAGCTTGATATCAGCGTACCTGTATGGCTTAAAAAGCATGAGCTTGAGTTTTCGCAATTCAAGTATGTGACTTTTTACTCTCAGGATTTCATAGACGAAGTTGATTTTGATAAGCTGGAAATCGAATTGATGGATGACGGTAAAGAAGCTGCCTGGTAACCCAGGCAGTCTTTTTTTGTTTTAACAACATCTGTTGCAAATTACAACTAAAAGCAGAAAGAACCAAAGTAGTGTGTTCATGCTTATATCACAGTCGCTCTGACATACTATGGCAACCAGTATCAAAAAGAAAAACAGCAAAGACGAATCAATCCCGCAGGCACAGGCCTCTATTTCTTTCTCAACAACACACGGAGGCTGAGGTGACCTTCTGTCACAGTTACATTGCGTATTTATATTTTCGCCAGCTTCCATATTTTCATGTCTGAAATTCTCCATAATTACCTCCTTGACACAATTTCATTTTTATTTATTATATTCAGAATAAATTTATGTGTTAATTTAATACACGGTATTAATTTTGTGCATAAACTTATAACGGTTACAATTATCATACTAAAATTTGACGTTAAAATTTTTTTGACGGATTTTTGATGATGGTGTGATAAACGACGACTTGATTTTAACACAAACCTAAACTTTTTTGATTTTGTGCATAATATAGAAATTTATTGAAACAATAACAATATATTTAATATCAAGGAGGAACATATGGATAAATTTGCATTGGTATTAGTGATTATAGGAGCAATAAACTGGGGATTGATATCATTATTTCAATTTGATTTGGTTGCTGCTATATTTGGCGGCCAAATGGCAATTTTCAGCCGCCTGGTGTATGGACTTGTAGGCTTGGCCGGTCTGTACTGTATAACATTATTGTTCAATGAACACGAAAGAATAGACTGATATTTATCGTCAAAGGAGGCATATTTGAGTTTCTCTCTCATATGCCTCCCTTTTTGTATGTCTTTTTATGACCTAACCTAATTTTTTCGACTGTAAGGAGAAAGAAATTGGGTTAGGTCATACGCATAAAATTCCTAATTTATGTTACGAAAGAGCAAATAAATTAGTGAATTTCCCTGCGAACCCCTTTTTATTATTCGCCTGCTATTGACAGCTTCTTTATTTTAAGGGACGGTGAGCCTATATATGCCTCACCTGGCAAGCCAAACTTAAGGTCTGAGCCCACCTCTTCAATATTTCTGAGCATCTCGAAATAATTTCCTGCAACCGTTATTTGCTCAACAGGTCCCGCTATTTTTCCTTCCTTGATTTCATATCCCAGGGCTGCAAGTGAGAAATCTCCTGATATTGGATTCAGTCCGGAATGTAGACCCTGAAGCTCGGTTATCATAATTCCCAACTTAATATCAGACATCATTTCCTCCAATGTCCTACTGCCCTTTTCAACGTAGAAGTTTGATGGTGAAATGCCTATTGATGCCTTGTATGAGCCCTTGCTTGCATTTCCTGTTGTTTCTGTGCCATCCTTTTTCGCTGTTTTTAAATTGTGAAGATACGTCATTAGAACACCCTTATCTATTACTTTCTTATACCTGCATGCGGCACCTTCACCGTCAAAGGATTTTGAAGCTAATCCGTCCTCCATGAACGGATCATCAACCAGTGTGAATTTTTCGCTTGCTATTTTCTGGTTTAATTTTCCCTTCAGCAGAGAAAGGTCTTTTTGTACACTTTCAGCGGAAAATATTCCCGTAAATGACTCCAGCAAGTCCGCAGCAGCGCTGTTTCGTATAACCACAGTATAATCAGCGGATTTAACTGCCTTTGCACCCAGAAGTGACAGAGCTTCTCTCACCGCTTCCCCTGCTATTTCAACGGCATTGAATTTTGCGAAATCATTACCTGTCCTGTATGCCATTCCGGTCTTTATGTCATCTCCGTCCTTGGCAACCACAACAGCGTATGTATAGGCAATGTTGCTTTTGTCGTGCAGGTAAAGGCCTTTTGTATTTGACATAACAGTTTCACCGTATCCGTCGCCGTATACGCATGTTTCAACGGATGTAATTCTCTTGTCTATTTTAAGCGCTTCATCCTCCAGGCTTTTAACAAAGCTGATTTTATCTGATTCAGACACCTTTTCCAGCTCAGGATTGAATGTATTTACCTCTCTGTACCCCTTTGAGCCTTCATAAATGAATTCCTCATCGTCGGAATCAATTACTGTGGCATTTTCCACAACATTTTTAATCAGCAAATCAATAGAAGATTCATCGACCTTCTCTGTGTAGGAATAACCCATCTTGCCGTTGTAAACACCTCTCAATGACAAGCCTTCGCTTTCAGAAAAGCTGTAGCCGTCAAGCTCATTCTGAAAAACCTTCAGAGAAAGGCTGCTTCCCGCAGAATAGTAAACTTCCATATCTCCTATGCCCTGAGCCTTGCCAGCCTGGAATATTTTTTCTATCAATAACTTCATATCCATCATTTTTCACCTTCCCTTCCGCCTACGGTAATTTCAGATACACGAATCATAGGCTGACCCACATTGGCAGGTATGCTTCCGCTTACAGAGCCGCACATTCCCTGGCTCTGCATTAGATTGTTGCCCACCATGTCAATTTTGTTCAATATATCTGTTCCTTTTCCAATTAATGTCGCCCCACGCACAGGATCCTTGATTTTCCCGTTTTCCACTATGTATCCTTCCATAACCGAAAAATTAAATTCTCCGGTGCTTGGATTAACTGAGCCCCCGCCCATGTGCTTAGCATAAATACCTCTTTCAGTATTGGATATGATATCTTCAGGCGTCGATTTTCCTGCATCTATGAACGTATTAGACATACGTGAGGTTGGTGCAAATCTGTAAGACTGCCTCCTGCCTGAGCCTGTAATATCCATTTTCATTCTTCTTGCATTGAGCTTATCAATCATATATCCTTTTAGTATACCATTTTCAATGAGCACATTTCTCTGTGAGGCTGTTCCCTCGTCATCAATATTGAAGGAACCCCACTCTCCCGGTATAGAACCGTCATCTATGGCTGTTACAAGAGGTGATGCTATCTGCTGTCCTATCTTACCAGAGAATACGGAAAGACCCTTAGCAACAGATGTGGCTTCCAAACCATGACCGCACGCCTCATGGAATATAACCCCTCCGAATCCGTTGTCAATTATAACCGGCATTTTTCCGCTGGGGCTGTATTTTGCATTTACCATGGTAACGGCA
>DAMAEI010000012.1:24977-30772 GCA_031997345.1 Sedimentibacter sp.
CCTTGAAGCTTCTCTGGCATAATGATCCACATCAAGATTTTCAAAAAACTCGTATCCCTTACTTGCTCCCGGTCCGAAGAACCCCGACTGCATTTCACCGTTTTTTGATGCAACGGATGAAATTCCAAGCCTCGAGCGCACGCGTGTATCCTCACGCCACAATCCCTCTGAATTAGCAACCATGATATCTTGTGTGTAATCAGTGTAATTTACCGTAACCTGAGTTATCAAATCGCTGTAGTTGAAAGCTGTATCATATGCCCTGCGCATAAGCTGCACCTTTTTTGTTTTCTCAACCGAATTCGGGTCAATTTGTATCCTATTTACATTTTTTACATCTGACTTTTCAAGATTAAATGTTATGTCTGTCTTTATCCCCTCAATTGCCGCCGCGGCCTTCTTAGCCGTGGTTATGAGCGTATCCCTGTCTGATTTGTTCGTATATGCGTAAACACTGTTGAAGCCCTTGAAAATTCTTACACCAATACCGTAATCTCTGCCGGACATTGTGCTTTCAACCTTGCCTCCTATCATGACAATACCGTTGTTTGTCCTGTCCTCTGCAAATATTTCCGCAAAATCTCCGCCGGTGGACAAGGCGGCATTTAATGTATCCTCGATTAATTGCTTGCTTAACACATAATCACTCCTGTCTGTATATAATTAATAATATTTTACCATAATTTCCTTAAAGTATTAATAAATTTTTATTGTTTAAGTGTTAAAAATAAAAAAGCAAATACGAAGCAATATCTCACTTCTTATCTGCCTTTTCTGTTGAGGTTGTAGCACCCTTTATATACTACACTAATTTAACCTTGTGGAATACTTTCTTGCCTTTTTTTATGATGAGCTTTCCGTCGGTGAAGTCACTTTCTGAAACTGATGACGCTACATCGGATATGATGTTGTCATTTACGGCTACTCCTGACTGCTCTATTAGTCTTCTGCCTTCACTCTTTGTCTTAATAAGGCCTGTTTTTACCATAAGGTCTATTACATTCATTCCTTCTCCAAGTTCTGATTTAGACAGCTCTGTTGTTGGCATATTTTCCGAGTCTGCTCCGCCTCCAAACAGTGCTCTGGCAGCTTCCTGAGCTTTTATTGCATCTTCCTCGGAGTGAATAAGCTTTGTAACCTCGTATGCAAGTACTTCTTTAGCCTTGTTTATTTCTGCGTCCTTCAGAGCGCCCAGTCTTCTTACTTCATCCATTGGGAGGAATGTCAGGAGTGCAAGGCATTTTTCAACATCGGCATCACCGATGTTTCTCCAGTATTGGTAGAATTCGTATGGTGATGTTTTGTTTCTGTCCAACCACAGTGCTCCCTTTTCAGTCTTGCCCATCTTATTTCCTTCACTGTTTGTAAGGAGGGAGAATGTCATGCCATAAACCTGTTTTCCGGTTTTCTTTCTTGTTAGTTCTATTCCTCCGATTATGTTTGACCACTGGTCATTTCCGCCAAACTGCATCTTACAGTCGTATTTCTGGTTAAGCACATAGAAATCGTATGACTGCATGAGCATGTATCCGAATTCAAAGAATGTGAGCCCTTGCTCCATCCTGTTCTTATAGCAGTCTGCCGCAAGCATTCTGTTAACTGAGAAATGAACTCCGACGTCTCGCATAAACTCCAGATAATTTAATGGAAGCAGCCATTCAGCGTTGTTGTCCATTATTGCTTTTCCATCTGAAAAATCCAGGAACTTTTCAAATACCTTTTTAAAATTCTCAGCATTTTGAGAGATGATTTCCTGTGTCATTATGTTACGCATTCCTGTTCTGTCACTTGGATCACCTATCATCGTTGTTCCACCGCCCAACAGAGCTATTGGCCTGTGACCGTGCTGCTGCATTATTGACATAACCATTATCTGTATGTAATGGCCTATGTGAAGGCTGTCAGCCGTTGGGTCAAAACCTATATAGAATGTTACCGGTTCCTTTCCAAGCAAGTCACGTATTTCCTCCTCGTGAGTGCATTGCTCTATATAACCTCTTTCTCTCAATACATCAAAAACATTTTGTTTCATAAAAATCCTCCGTAAGTTTATTTTCATAGTTTTCTGTCTCATCGGCAGAAACTCCACGTGTTTAAGGTAACGCAGTCTGCGTTCACAAATTTGCTAATTCGTTTGCTCCTGCGTCGCATAAATTAGGAATTTTGTGCGTTTGACCTACCATCAACTTCTTTTTCCTCACAGTCGAAGAAATTGGGTTAGGTCATAAAGGGCATACAAAACAAAAAAAGCTATCTCTTTCCTAAAGGACGAGATAACCCGTGGTACCACCTTAATTCGCAATATGCCTCTGTCCGTTGTATCGGTCGGTGTCCGCCACAGTTTCCTGCGGTTGCTCCGGAAGTGTATTTCACATTTTGTTCTGCGGGTCTTTCACCTGCCGATCCGCTCTCTTCTTTGTAACCAAAATGTTACTTAGTTTCCTTCATAGCATGATAATATATGTTTAAAGGAATGATAATATAAATTTATAATATTGTCAAGATGTTATTCTGATACCAATATAAGTTACATATGTGCAAATTTTTGAAGAAATCCATATAATATCCCAATCTAATTAATACTTTCTTAAGTGTTTATTTAATATCAATTTATATTTGTAATATTATTGTAATTATCTTTTCTTTTTTCAAAATTGTGTAATATACTTGACACATTTGGCAAAGGGAGAAATTATTGTGGGTTTTAATGCTATTTTTTCGGTGCTATAATTTCAACATGACGGAAAGCTCATTAACAAGTTCTAAAATTTCCAAAGAAGCAATTGCTTCTCAAAAATCTAAAAACTATATAGGAGTGAAATTATGAAGAAAAAAGTATTAGCATTAACGTTATCCGCAGCATTGGCACTTTCAGCAACACCGGCCTTTGCCGCAGAAACAAATTGTACAAAGGTAGCTAACAAATATGATTTCAACAACTTGCTGCAAAAATATGCAAGCCAATGTGAAAATTTGAAAGCTAAAGATAAGGTTACCGTAAACGGAAACACAATCGACTGGCAGTCTTTATTGAATAAGAAAATCAATAAGACTGAAGTGAATAAAGATAATACGGCTACAACACAGCCTGATAAAGAAGTAACAGAAACACCGGCTCCTCCGGTTAAGGGAACAGGCAGCAGCAACACAGCAGTTTCGTCATATGAACAAAAAGTAGTAGAACTTGTAAACGTAGAAAGACAAAAAGCAGGTCTTTCATCATTGACACTGGATTCAAACATTTCCAACGTTGCAAGAACGAAGTCAAAGGATATGGCGGATAACAATTATTTTGCACATCAGTCACCTACCTACGGAAGTGCAGGGGACATGCTTAGAAAATCAGGAATCAACTGGTCAGCATGGGGCGAAAACATTGCATCAGGACAAAGAACTCCTGAAGCTGTTGTAACAGCATGGATGAATTCACCGGGACACAAAGCAAACATAATGTCAACAAACTTTTCAAAAATAGGCGTTGGCTATGTTACAAACTCAAACGGAACACCATATTGGACACAAATGTTTACAAACTAATATAACATATGCTGATGCCTCATATTAATGACCCATCAGCGGGTACTTAACTATATTAATCATTAACATTACACTACATCCATTATAAATACCGCCTCTCGTACGCATACGGGAGGCGGTATTATGTATGCCCTACCGCAGGGAGCAAATACTTTGGTAAGCGAGACTGCGATATTATTTTACAATTTTATAATAAACTCTTGCTGTCAACGAATATACGATTCCGTATATAATAGCAAAGACCACTATGGTCGCCGCAGTGCATCTTGCAAAAAGTAATACATTTGTCAGGTTAAAAATTGCCAAGAGCCTTGTAACCATCTTAAATGCAGCTGCTATGTGTATTATAGCCATTATCAGCGGAAGGAAGAACACCTTGACTATCTGACTTTTGATAGAATCCTTAACCTCCTTATGACTCATTCCTACTTTTTGCATTATATTATAGCGCTCTCTGTCGTCGTAGCCCTCGGATATTTGCTTGTAATAAATAATAAGCACCGTGGCTATCAGGAATAAGAAGCCGAGAAATATTCCCAGAAACAGAAATCCGCCATCCAAAGCATAAATTTCATCCTCAACTCTCTGTCTGCTTTCTACATAAAAACGGTAGTTTGGATTATCATCATTATTGTCACCGGAGCTGTATTTCATTGTACTCAATTCATCAAAAATTACATCAGCAAATGCTATTTTCTCATCCTTTGTACCGTCAATATCGAAAGATACAGAATATTTTATGCCCTGAAGGCTGTTGCTGCCGTGTTGTGATGGTCTTTCACTCATACTCGCTAATTCATCACTGTTTACGACAAAGCCGTATAATCCGTCAAGATATCCCATTCCTACTGCCGGAAAGCTGTCCGCATAGTCGATAATATTATATTTTTCTCCGAAAATCTCAAATGAGTCATCGAGCCTTCCACGAATGCCATAGACAACCGCTTCATTTTCCCCCAGGCTTATATTTTTGCCTGTCAACCTTGAGTAATCCTCATCCGTAATAAACATAAGAACAAATAATTTCGATGCATTGTTGAAATCCACATTTTCTGTCTTAAAATTATTTCCTTCCAACACCGCCGTAACAGAAATACTGTCATAATATTTCAAATCAAAAATTTTTCTTTCCTGACTCTCTGCGGCACTGTTGACAGCTTCAAGAGCCTTACTTCTCATGTCTTCCTTAAAATCAAAAAATTCGAGGGATATATCTGTAGGATACCTTGTTTCAAGCTGTTCATCCATGCTGACGTACAGCGCCACCGTCGTTGAAAGCATCAGCAAGACGGCTGTGGAAAGTATGCATATGTTAGCAAGCCCCACCGCATTTTGCTTCATTCTGTAAATCATGCCGGAGACAGATGTGAAATTCTTCGTTTTATAATAATAAACCTTGTTTTTTCTTAAAAACTTGAGAAGCACTATACTCCCAGACGTAAACAGACAGTATGTTCCCACTATAACCAGAAGCACCGCAACAAAAAATAAACTTATTGCCTTTAAAGGGGATTCGGTTGTTATTGCAATATAGTATCCTGCTCCCAGAGTAATTGCACCCACAAGGGCAATTCCAAGCTTTGACTTAGGTTCACGCTCTCCCATGCTTCCGCCCTTTAAAAGATCTATGGGATTGGTAAGCTTGATCTGCCACAAATTGAAGAGCAAAGTTAAAAAGAATATGCCGAAAAACAGCAGGCATGTAACTGCCATTGAGAATCCGCTTATATAAAAGCTCAGAGGAACCTTGAACTGAATCATTTTATACAAAAGCAGAAAAATCAGCTTGCTGAATAAAATACCTGTTATCAGTCCGGCTACAATGGTACCAGCACCTGTAATAAGTGTTTCATAAAGCAATATCATTGAAATATGTCTTTTTTCCATACCTAATATATTATAAAGACCTATTTCCTTTTTTCGCCGCTTCATGAGTAAGCTGTTTGTATAAAATAAAAATATAGCTGAAAATATGCCGATAACTATTGTACCAAACACGAGAATGAAGGATACTGCATATGCACCGGGCATGGAATTTATTCCTTCACTGCCGGCAATCATGCACATAATGTAAAACATTCCCGAGGTCAAAACGCAGGTGAGCAGGTATGGAAAATAAAACTTGCTGTTCTTCTTAATATTTACAAATGCAAGCTTCGGGTAAAACAGGCTATTCATTTTTACCACCGCCCGTTGCAATCAATGTCAGAGTTGTCGATATTTTCTGATACATTTCTTCCGTTGTCTGGGAACCCCTG
>DAMAEI010000012.1:30782-35642 GCA_031997345.1 Sedimentibacter sp.
CGTCCTTTATAAACAGAACCCTCTTGGCATGGCTGGCAGCCTTCGTGCTGTGAGTTACCATCAGTACAGTCTGTCCTTCTCTGTTCAGCTCATCAAATAATTTTAGCAGGCCGTCTGCAGCATGTGAATCCAGAGCTCCTGTTGGCTCATCCGCAAGAATAAGCTTAGGTCCGGTAATCAACGCCCTGGCTACTGCCGTCCTCTGCTTCTGTCCTCCTGACACCTCATATGGAAACTTTCCTAAAATATCTCCGATGCCAAGCTTGTGCGCAATAGGTCTGAGCTTCCCTTCCATTTCATCGTATTTCTTGCCTGATAGAACCAAGGGAAGAAATATGTTGTCCCTGACCGAGAATGTATCCAGCAAATTGAAATCCTGAAATACAAAACCCAAATTATTTCGCCTGAATGCGGAAATTTCCCTTTCATCTATGGAAACTATATTCTTTCCGTTTAAAAGCACCTCACCGCTGGTTGGCTTATCTAGGGCCGCAAGTATATTCAGCAGCGTAGTTTTTCCGGAACCGGATTCACCCATGATTGCCACATATTCACCCTGCTCAACAGAAAAGCATACATTAGATAACGCTTGAACATTATTTCCCGCAAGACGTGTCGTATAAATTTTTTTAAGATTATTTACTTCTAAAATCGCCATTATTTTTTCTCCTATACCGTTTTGTTCAAGTATAGCAAAGTGAAGAAGTATGCTGCCATAGCTTTGGCTTACATTTGCACCACAAACCTTACGCTTTTGTAAGGTTATTCTATTTCAACCCTAACCGTGTCAAAGCAGATTCTAACCTTCGTACCTTTTCCCGCTTGGGATTCTATACTTATGGAATGAGAAAGCTTGTTTAGAATTCTCTTGCAAAGATATAATCCTATTCCTGTGGACTTCTTATCCTTCCTTCCGTTATATCCGGTGAACCCGCTTTCAAAAACCCTGGGCAAATCCTCAGATTTTATTCCAATACCCGTATCTTCGATAATCAGTGTCTTTGCTCCGTCTTCCTCCATATATATACATATCTCACCCTTATCCGTATACTTGAGCCCGTTGGACAATATCTGCTCTATGACGAATACAGTCCACTTCTCGTCTGTCAGTACACTGCAGTTCAAATCTCTGTAATCAAGTCTTATTTTTTTATGAATAAACAGCTTCGCATACTTCCTGACCGCCTGCCTTACTATGTCATCAAGATTGTATTCCCTGAGAACATAATCGGTGGAGCTGCTGTCAGAGCGGAGGTACTGTAGCACCATTTCCACATACTGCTCAATTTTGAACAGCTCTACAGAAAGCTCCTCCATGTGTTCACCCGGTTCATCCTCCGACTGCATCAGCAGTCTCATTGCCGCAATAGGCGTTTTGATCTGATGCACCCACATAGTAAAGTAGTCAATGAGCCCGCTTTTTTCATTGTCAAATGCAGTTATATTTTTTACCTTGTCCTCATGAAGCTGCCTAATAAGAGATGTATACTCTCTTTCAAGGAGATTCCGTGATTCGGGAAGCTCCTCCGCGGATATGGTAATGCTGCTCTGCATCCTACGGAGAAATTTGATTCTTTTCAAATATGCAAAAAAATCTGCCGCCAATAAAAGCATTCCCATAAACAGACATATGGCAAAGGCATACAAAACAGCTTCCACAGAAATATTGTGCAAATAAAACACAACCGCAAAAATAACGGAAAACAATATTAAAGCAAGGAATTCTCTCATGTGCTGCCGCAAATACCACAAAAATACGTTAAAGCTTTCATTCTTCATTCAACTATATACCCCATACCTTTTTTTGTTGATATAAAATTCTCCAGTCCCGCAGCCTCCAATTTCTTGCGAAGCCTTGTAATATTTACAGTAAGGGTATTTTCATCAACGTAGCTGTCCGTTTCCCACAGCCTGTTCATCAGTACATCTCGCCTTACTATCTTTCCCTTGTTTTCCATGAGAATATTCAGAATTTTAAATTCATTTTTTGTAAGCTCTATTTTTTCACCATCATAGGTCAGCGAATTATCATTAATATTGAGGATTGCTCCCATATGCTCAATCAGTGTTGTTGACGCTGCAAAATCATAGGTGCGCCTAAGCATTGCATGCACCTTGGCAGTGAGCACATTCAGGTCAAAAGGTTTTACAATGAAGTCGTCTCCGCCCATATTCATTGCCATAACAATGTTCATGTTGTCAGACGCCGATGATATGAATATTATAGGAACCTTGGATATCCTTCTTATTTCACTACACCAGTGATATCCGTTAAAAAACGGCAGAGATATATCCATCAAAATCAACTGTGGCTTATATGAAGCAAAAAATGCAATAACATTTTCAAAATCTCTGATGCATTCCGCCTCCCAACCCCATGATTTAATATGATTTTTCACGGCTTCCGAAATAACCCTGTCATCCTCCACTATTAAAATCTTATACATATCTGCCTCCTTTTTTTCTCAGAATATCACAAAAAAATAAATAAAGAAATATAAATAATCTTTAGTTCCAAAACTATAATGCTTAATTCCAATAAAAAATTCAAACTTTTCTTGACAGTTAAATATTAACACTATATACTGTTAACACAGTTAGTTATTATGCCTGTATTAAATACAAAAGTAATCAGCATTAAATTCATTATCGCGAGACTTAGATTGGAGGTATCGTATGTCGATAAAGAACGACGGAAACAATTTGACATATGCTGATAAAGCATTTATCACCTTTAATGAAATTATGTCAAACAAGCAAAAAAATATGATAGATGATGTAAATCGTGCAAATAAAGGAGAGCTTTTTGTATTACAGTTCTTATTAATGCACAAAGCTGAAGCACTCCCTTCCGAACTAAGTGCAGCATTAAATGCCAGCACAGCAAGAATATCAGCATTGCTGGGCGCATTGGAAAAGAAGGGGCAGATTGTTCGCAACATAGACAAAAACAATCGTCGCAATATTCTTGTGACTATCACCGAGGTCGGGCGCATACGTGCCGAAGCTGAATTGAAGAAAATGAAAAGCAGCATGACGCAGGTATTTACTGATATGGGTGAAGAGGATACGGAAGAATTCATTCGGCTGACAAGTAAATTCTTCGAGCTTTTACGAAAATATTTGCCTCAGGAATAAAGAGGTCTTCATTACTTATGCGGACATTGCTGTCCGCATAAATACAGGCTAATTGCTAATACAGTTAACTACAAACACAGGTTATATTAAACCCTATATAAGTAATTGGAGGAATAAATTTATATGTTAAAAATTTTCAAATATCTCAAGCCTAAGGAATGGCTGATGGCAAGTATCAGCTTAATTTTTATCACCGGACAAGTCTGGCTTGACCTGAACATTCCTGACTACATGTCAAAAATAACAAGGCTGACACAGACACCTGGCAGTGCAATGAGCGACATCTGGCTGAACGGCGGCTATATGCTGCTGTGTGCGTTGGGAAGCCTTGTAGCTGCAATTACTGTCGGATTTTTCGCGGCAAAAATTGCAGCGCAGTTCTCCCAGAGGCTTCGAAGCCTTTTATTTAATAAGGTTGAATCTTTTTCCATGGAAGAAATCAACCGTTTTTCTACATCAAGCCTGATTACACGTTCAACAAACGATATAACACAAGTTCAAATGCTGATTGTCATGGGGCTGCAATTAATTATCAAAGCTCCAATCACGGCGATATGGGCAATCACCAAAATTGCGGATAAGGGCTTTGAATGGTCAGTGGTAACAGGTGCAGCCGTCCTGATTACGGTACTGATGGTTACACTTCTAATGATATTCGCCATACCGAAATTTAAAAAAATGCAGACTCTTACGGATAATATAACTCGTGTAACGAGAGAAAATCTTACAGGACTGCGCGTTGTTCGTGCCTACAACGCAGAGAGTTACCAGGAAGACAAATTTGAAACAGCAAATGAAGATCTCACGAGCACGCAGATGTTTACCAACCGTGCAATGGCAATCATGATGCCGGTGATGAGCATGCTGATGAGCGGACTTTCCCTTGCTATTTATTGGGTGGGAGCGTACTTGATTGACGCTGCAGGCGCAATGGATAAATTGACTGTATTTTCAAATATGGTTGTATTTTCACAGTATGCAATGCAGGTTATTATGTCGTTCATGATGCTTATAATGATATTCATTATGCTTCCACGTGCCAGTGTTTCGGCAAAACGTATTAACGAGGTTCTTGATACAGAGCCGAATATTTTAGACGGTACTGAGACAGATGGAAAGCCCGGGATTGTGGGTCAGGTGGAATTCAGGTCTGTGAGCTTCAAATATCCCGATGCGGCGGAGCCTGTGCTTGAAAATATAAATTTTACAGCAAAGCAAGGTGAAACTGTTGCATTTATCGGCTCAACCGGCAGCGGAAAATCAACACTTATCAATCTTGTGCCTCGATTCTTTGACGCAACGGATGGGGAAATATTAATTGATGGTGTAAATGTGAAGGATTATAAAACGGAAGCTCTTTTCAATAAAATCGGATATGTTCCGCAAAAAGCTGTCTTATTCAAAGGCACAATTAAATCCAATGTTGCCTACGGTGATAACGGCAGCGATGGATATGGTGAAGACGAGATAAAAAGAGCCGTGCAGATTGCACAGGGTGCCGACTTTGTTGAAAAAATGGATGGCGAATACGAGGCATCCATCGCACAAGGCGGAGCCAATATATCCGGGGGTCAGAAGCAACGTCTCGCCATTGCCCGTGCAGTGTGCCGCAAGCCTGAAATATACGTCTTTGACGATTCCTTTTCAGCCCTTGACTACAAGACGGACCGTATTTTGCGCAGCGTGCTGAAAAAAGAAACATCAGGCGTAACCAGCCTGATT
>DAMAEI010000012.1:35652-50308 GCA_031997345.1 Sedimentibacter sp.
CGGTACAATTATGGACGCGGATCAGATTATTGTGCTCGATGAAGGTAAAATTGTAGGAAAAGGAACACATAAGGAATTGCTCCGGGAGTGTACAGTATATAGAGAAATTGCAATGTCTCAATTAAGCGAGGAGGAATTGGCATCATGAGTGAGAATAATACAAGAACACATAACAGAGGCCCTATGGGCGGAATGGGCGGCAATCCCGGTATGGGAGGCGGCGAAAAAGCAAAGGATTTTAAAGGAACATGGGGTAAACTGATACGCTACTGTAAAATCTATATGCCAGTTATATTGACAGCCCTCGTCATTGCAGCCATTGGTACGATGCTTCAAATTGTCGGACCGGATAAATTGAAAGACATGACAAACGAAATTACAAAGGGTCTGCCCTCGCTGATAAACGGAGTCCCTGTGTTCGGTGCAATAGATTTTAATGCCGTATTCAATATCGGTATGATGCTGGTTTTCTTTTATGGGGCATCGGGTATGTTCAGCTTTACCGAGAATTTTATAATGGCCACGGTGACAGCTAAAATAGCTAAAAACATGCGCACCGATATCTCAAGGAAAATCAATAATCTGCCACTCAAATATTTTGATAAAACAAGCTACGGCGATGTTATCAGCCGTGTAACCAATGATGTTGATACCATAGGGCAGACGTTGAATCAGAGTCTTGATAATTTGGTAAGGTCCATTACCATGTTTGTAGGTTCGCTGGTCATGATGTTCTATAACAGCTGGATTCTGGCACTTGTTGCCATCGGGTCAACACTTGTGGGATTTGCTCTAATGATGATAATCATGTCAAAGTCTCAGAAATATTTCAAGACACAGCAGCAGGGACTTGGAGATATTAACGGCCACATCGAGGAAATTTACTCGGGACACAATGTTGTCAAGGCATATAACGGCGGAGGAAATGCAAAAAAAACTTTTGAAGAAATCAATGTCTCGCTGTATGACAGCGGCTGGAAATCTCAATTTATGTCCGGGCTGATGATGCCCATTATGAATTTCATCGGAAATTTCGGCTATGTTGCTGTATGTGTGGTCGGCGCGGCACTGGCAATGAAAGGCACAATTTCCTTCGGAGTAATTGTTGCATTTATGATGTACATTCGCCTATTTACTCAACCATTATCACAGCTGGCTCAATCCATGCAGCAGCTTCAGAGAACAGCAGCGGCAAGTGAACGCGTCTTTGAATTTTTAGATGAAGAAGAATTGGCGGACGAAAGCCAGAAGCTTGAAAAATTAGAAAATATTAAGGGCGATGTTGAGTTTAAAAATGTTAAATTTGGCTATGACAAGAATAAAACCATTATCAATAATTTTTCGGCAAAGGTAAAAGCGGGGCAAAAAGTTGCCATCGTTGGGCCTACAGGCGCAGGAAAAACCACCATGGTGAATCTTCTTATGAGATTTTATGAAATAGACGGCGGCGAGATTTATATAGATGGCACACCCATAAGCCGAGTTACAAGAGAAAATGTACATGACCAATTCTGCATGGTATTGCAGGACACATGGCTCTTTGAAGGAACTATAAAGGAAAACATCATATATAGCAAGCAAGGCGTCACTGATAATGAAGTAATTGACGCATGTAAATCTGTGGGGCTTCATCACTTTATTCAGACACTGCCGAAGGGTTATGATACCATACTGAATGATAAGTCAAACCTATCTGCAGGACAAAAGCAGCTTGTTACAATTGCCCGTGCTATAATTCAGAATTCACCGCTTCTGATACTGGATGAGGCCACAAGCTCAGTGGATACACGTACAGAAAAACTCGTACAGGAAGCAATGGATAAGCTGACGCAAGGCCGAACATCCTTTGTTATCGCTCACCGTCTGTCAACGATTAAAAATGCCGACATGATTTTGGTTATGAAGGACGGTGACATCATAGAAAACGGAAATCATAAAAAATTGCTGGAAAATGGCGGATTCTACGCCGAGCTTTACAACAGCCAGTTTGAGCTGGCTTCATAACAGCTATATATTTCATGCTCCTGCATACGAAAATATAAAATAATTAAGGTAAAATAAATATCATTTATTTATTCTTAAAAATCATGTGGTGAAAATAAATAAAATCATCTGAAAAATTTAACTTGTATCGTAAAATAATGTTTGAAGAGAAAAGGAGCATTTTATGAAAAGTAAAAAAGTTAGATCAGCGGTAATTGCTGCAGCTATATTGATTGTTGCGGCTGTGGGTATAAATACAGTCGCAAAAAAGGCATAGGAATAATGAACATAATGCTTGTAACAGTTACGGAACGGACAAGAGAAATCGGCATAAGAAAAGCAATAGGAGCCGGGAGATCCAACATATTGATTCAATTCCTCATTGAATCCTCTGTAATGAGCGGTGTTGGCGGAGTTATAGGCGCCGCCCTGGGAATTGCGGCATCATATGTCATAAGTAACATGATGAATATAAGCTATACAGTCAATGTGCCGGTAATAATGGGAGCATTTGTATTTTCCTTGGCAGTTGGCGTGTTTTTCGGATTATACCCTGCAAACAAGGCATCAAAATTAAAACCTGTGGATGCTCTGCGTTATGAATAATAACAGAATGAGGAGACTTCTTTTGAAAATCTCCTCATTCTTTATTTCTTCTATTTTACTTCAAGCACCGCTCCTCTGTTGCCAGATGTAACCAGCGCGGCATATCTTGCAAGATAGCCTGTGGTAATTTTCGGCTGTCTCGGCTTCCACTGTGCCCTTCTTTTCTCAAGCTCTTCCTCTGAAACCACAAAATCTATTGTGTTTTCATTCATATTTATTTTGATTGTATCTCCCTCTTCAACAAGAGCTATATTTCCTCCAACCGCCGCTTCCGGAGAAACATGACCGATGGATGCCCCTCTGGTTGCACCGGAGAAACGCCCATCCGTAATCAGAGCAACGCTACTTCCCAGGTCTCTTCCCATTATTGCAGATGTTGGGTTGAGCATCTCTCTCATTCCCGGTCCGCCCTTCGGCCCCTCATAGCGGATAACCACTACGTCCCCCGCTACGATTTTTCCGCCGTTGATTGCTTCTATTGCATCCTCTTCACAGTCAAACACCCTTGCCGGCCCTTCATGAACCAGCATTTCAGGTGCCACCGCAGAGCGCTTCACAACACATGTATCAGGAGCCAGGTTTCCTTTTAAAATTGCAATTCCGCCTGTCTTGCTGTACGGATTTTCAACCGGCCTTATAACCTCGTGATTTTTATTGACACATCCATTGATATTCTCCCCGACGGTTTTCCCAGTGCATGTCATTGCGGCAGTTTTAATGAGACCCATTTTATCAAGCTCGCTCATAACCGCATATACGCCGCCTGCCTCATCCAGATCCTCAATAAATGTATCTCCCGCGGGAGCCAGATGACAGAGATTCGGAGTTTTGGCGCTTATTTCGTTTGCTATATCTAGATTTAAGTCTATTCCCGCCTCATGTGCTATGGCGGGAAGATGAAGCATGCTGTTTGTGCTGCAGCCTAATGCCATATCTACAGCCAAAGCGTTCATGAATGCATCCTCAGTCATTATGTCCTTAGGCTTGATATCTCTTTCAACAAGCTCCATTATTTTCATGCCTGCATGCTTTGCAAGCCTTATTCTTTCCGAATACACTGCCGGAATTGTTCCGTTTCCCTTCAGTCCCATGCCCAGAGTTTCTGTGAGGCAGTTCATGCTGTTTGCCGTATACATGCCGGAGCATGAGCCGCATGTGGGGCATGCCTTGTTCTCATATTCCTCAACCTCTTCAAATGTGAGTTTTCCTGCATTATATGCTCCCACAGCTTCAAACATATCTGACAGGCATGTCCTCTTCTGTCCCATTTTTCCCGCAAGCATGGGACCTCCGCTAACGAACACGGCAGGTATATTCACCCTTGCTGCAGCCATTAAAAGACCGGGAACATTTTTATCGCAGTTGGGAACCATAACAAGTCCGTCAAATGCGTGTGCCAATGCCATTGCCTCTGTTGAATCGGCAATGAGCTCCCTGCTTGCAAGAGAATATTTCATACCCATATGTCCCATTGATATTCCATCACACACAGCTATTGCAGGAAACACAACCGGTGTTCCTCCTGCCATGGAAACTCCCATCTTGACAGCTTCAACGATTTTATCCAGGTTCATATGTCCCGGAACAATGTCATTTTGTGAGCTTACTATTCCTATCAATGGTCTTTCCAACTCTTCCTTTGTGTAGCCCAGTGCATTGAACAGCGAGCGGTGTGGTGCCTGCTGAACACCTTTTTTTACTGAATCACTTCTCATTTTTTAACCTCCTGATTTCAACTTTTAACATAGGCATATACAAAAAACCTCTCGTCGCTAAACACATTGACATGTATTTAGGGACGAAAGGTCTTTCCGTGGTACCACCCTGCTTCGCGTAAACGCCTCTGAAGTCGAAAAATAAATTTTTGAACTCCGTCCCTGTAACGTGGGAGCACGTCCTCACCTACTTCTTTCGGCTCGGAAGCTCAGGAGTGATCATTATACCCGCCAGCACCGATTCACACCACCCACCGGCTCTCTTTAGCTGTTTAAGGGAACTTTTGTCTCCTTCAAAGCTTTTGATTTTTATCATTATATACACTTTGTACAGCCATTGTCAACACCTTTTTTAGTTTTAGTTATAGCTAAAAATATATTGCCTATTATGTCATATTACGATATAATACAACAGTCAAAGATAAATATTAATGCATCAATATATCATGGATAATATGGTTCCAAAGTTTCTACCAAACAACCGTAAATTGTTTGACTATTGATTATCTGCTGTATTTGATGCGAATAGTTCCTATTCGCTTTTTTGTTTCCTTGTAATAATTATTAGTTTATACAGGCAGACTATTAGTATTTAAAAATATAGGAGGAATAATGGATAATTTTTTTAAGCTCAAAGAAAACGGCACAAATGTGTCAACAGAAATTATGGCTGGTTTTACAACCTTTTTTGCGATGTCCTACATCATATTTGTTAATCCGGCGATTTTATCGGCAACAGGAATGCCGTCACAGGCAGTATTTTTAGCAACAATTATTGCTGCGGCAATAGGAACACTTGTAATGGGGCTGTTTGCCAATGTTCCATACGCACAGGCGCCGGGTATGGGGTTAAATGCATTTTTTACATACACAGTAGTATTTGCTCTTGGATTCACATGGGAGCAAGCATTGGCTCTTGTATTCATCTGCGGATTATTGAATGTATTCATAACCGTTACAAAAATAAGAAAAAGCATTATAAAAGCAATTCCTGAAAGCCTGCAGAATGCAATCAGCGGCGGAATAGGAATATTCATAGCATACATAGGAGTAAAGGGAGCAGAAATAATTCAATTTACTTCCGAAGCGAAAGATATTATTTCAGTAAATGGCCAGCCCTTTGCCGCTGCCGGCACATATGACGGCATATTCGCGGTGGTAACAGGCGGAGGCATCATCCCTGCACTTGTTGATTTCACAAATCCAACTACACAGCTTGCACTCATAGGCCTAGTGCTTTTGGTGGTAATGCTTGTTTTAAAGGTTAAGGGTGCCATACTCATAAGCATCGTTGCAACAACGCTCATAGGAATACCATTCGGAGTTGTGAACCTTTCTAATGTGTCACTTAGCTCAGGCGGGCTGTCAGAATCATTTTCACAGCTTGGAATAACATTCGGTGCTGCCTTCGGTCCAAATGGCATGAAGTCTCTGTTCTCCGACCCTTCCAGAATTCCTTTGGTTATAATGACCATATTTGCATTCAGCTTATCGGATACGTTTGACACCATAGGAACCTTCATAGGAACAGGAAGAAGAAGCGGAATATTCAGTGAAGAAGACCAGAAATCCCTTGAAACGAGTGCAGGTTTCAAATCCAAAATGGATAAGGCTCTGTTTGCCGATGCAATTGCAACATCCATAGGTGCAATATTCGGAACTTCAAACACTACAACATACGTTGAAAGTGCCGCAGGTATAGGCGCAGGCGGAAGAACAGGACTTACCAGCGTTGTAACAGCTCTGTTGTTCATTGCATGCATATTGATTGCTCCAATTGCAGGAATGGTTCCTGCAGCAGCAACATCACCTGTACTCATAATAGTTGGAGTAATGATGATGTCCTCATTTACAAAAATAAACTGGGAAGACCTTGACGAAGCTATACCGGCGTTCTTCGCATCAGTGTTCATGGGCTTCGGTTACAGCATTTCCTACGGAATAGCTGCAGGCTTCATTTTTTACTGCTTGGTAAAAGTGTGTAAGGGACAGTTCAAGGATGTTCATCCAATATTATTCGTATCTACCCTGCTGTTTTTGCTGAACTTCGTCGTTCTGGCCATTATTGCTTAATAAATTTCATCAATTTGAGGAATCCAACATGGATTCCTTTTTTATTTTGACACCCAAATTAATTTGCTTGCAATTTTTCCCTTATTTGCTTTTAGCTTACATTGCAATTCTTGCATTTATTGTGACATGTTAAATGATAAAGTTGCAAAGGTAACTGTTTTCCTTTATGTTTTTTATATTTTTTTGCATTTTATAGTTTACAAATTGCATTTTAGGTGATATAATAAGTCATCAAACAAATACGGAGGATTATCATGAGCGTGATGGTGAAAGATATAAGAGAAGTTGTTGCAAAAATGACTTTCAATAAATGCGGCGCAATAACATGCATTCACAATGTTGACGGCAAATGCATGGAGAAAAAATGCGAAATGCACGAAAGAGGATTAAGAAAAGAAGAAGATTAATTATAATAAACGGAAGCCTCAGATTGGTATGAGACTTCCGTTTCTGTTTTATACTGTTTTATGCTGCTACTAGCCTATCTCCTCTGTCTGTATAATATCCAGATATTTAAGAGCTTCTATTGCGTCCCAAAACATCATTTCGTTTCCTATGATCCCAGTAATTCCCGAACGGTCAAACATTTCTCTGACACTTGGCTGCACTCCGCACAACAGGACGCTTGTGCCGCCGTTAATAATTTTTCCCACCACGTCCTTGAATTCACTTACGGCAGATTCATCAATGGTTGTAACAGCCCTCATAGATATAATTACATTTTCGGAGCTTTCTGCATGCTCTGCAAGATTCTTAAGCTTTTCTCTTGTTACAAAGAACAGCGGCCCCGTCAAATAAATTATTTTTGTATTCATATGGTCTGCAGAAACTTCATGACCCTTTATCCTTTTTAAATCCACCGGACTCACGTCAATTTTAAGCTCTGTATTTTTAACTATAAACATCATCATTCCCAAGAATACACCGATTAAAATAGCAATGGTAAGGTCGAACATAACCGTGGCAACCATTGTAATTGTAAATTCTAGTATTGCCGTACCAAACTTTCTTCCGAATATAAATTTTATTTCCTTCCATTCATTCATGCGCCATGCAGTGACCATCAGCACACCTGCCAGTGCGGACATGGGTATTTTAGAAATAAATTTTCCTAAAAAGAGCATGGAGAACAGCAGCCCCATTGACTGCACTATGGAAACAAGCCGTGTCTGTCCCCCTGACTTCAGACCAACACTTGTTCTTGCAAGGACCGCAGATGCTGGAATACCTCCGAAGAATGGAATCACGATGTTTCCAATTCCCTGAGCAATCAATTCTCTGTCAGCATTCAACGGCTGGTTTTTTATTTTTCCCGCAGATGCACCGCAAAGCAAGCTTTCAATCATACACAGCATTGCAATGCTCAATGCCGGGCTTATGAGTGCAAATATTTTTCCTATAGATAAGGAGCTCAGCAAAAGTCTGTTGTCAAGAAAGACGGTACTTGGAATTTCGCCTACAAGCTTCACCGGAAAATTAACAATACTGTTAATTACCAATGCCGTTATGAGACCGGCCAATGAAGAAGGCATGCGCGACCATTTCTTAGGCCAGAAAACCATTATTGCAATTACCATAATACCTATGATTACTGCATATATATTTGGATGAAATCCCAGCTCAAAATATGACAAGAGCTTATCCACATTTGTCTTACCTGCGGACATCGTTCCAAAAAAATTGTCAATCTGACCCATGGCAATGATAAGCGCAATTCCGGATGTAAACCCCGTTATAACCGGTCCGGGTATGAATACAACCAGTTTACCAAAATGAACAACTGCCGCAATCAGCAGCAATATTCCCGATAAAAATCCGGTTATTAAAATTCCTTCCGCTCCGTACACGGCATTGACAGAAGCTAATATTGCTATCATGGTACCCGTTGGTCCGGAAACCTGATACGATGCTCCTGCCAGTCCTCCCATTACAAGCCCTGCTACAATTGCCGAAATAATTCCGCTAGGCGCTCCCGCCCCAGAGCTCACACCGAATGCAAGAGCAAGTGGCAGAGCAACGGCAGTCACCGTAAGTCCCGCCAGAATGTCGCCGGAAAGCTTTTTAGCACTATAGTCTCTGAATTCAAGTCTTAAATCCTGAAAATATTGTTTTACCATTTCCATCTCCAATAAAAAATATAATAACAAATGCATCGTATCACATTATTATGAAATTAACAACTGCAATATCGATTAAAAGGCTGAATTTTCAATGATTTTTATGCAAACCTTTCCACAAAAAACAAGAGAAGATTCCTTTAAAAATATCAAAGGAATCTTCTTGTTGTTAGGCTTTCGCAGCTGCCTAAAGTATTATTTTATCTATTGTTATATCGCACAAGTCCTTGCAGCCTGACATAATCATTATATTTCTCAGCTCTGCTCCTATTTTTTCGGTGTAAAACTCAACGCCTTCTGCTCCTCCGCCAAATGCAGCTATAACATATGGTCTTCCTATGAGTGCCGCGTCTGCTCCCAGTGCAATAGCCTTGAATACATCTGCTCCTGAACGGATTCCTCCGTCAACAAATATTTTCAACTTATCACCAACTGCCTCTCTTATTTCAGGAAGAACTGAACATGTTGCAGGTGCATGCTCAAGAACCCTTCCTCCGTGAGAAGAAACAACAATGCCGTAAGCTCCAGCTTCCAGTGCCTTTTTTGCTCCTTCGGCAGTCATTACACCTTTAACTATGAAGGGTACCTTTGTGAATTTAGTAATTTCCGAAAGCTCTTCAACACTCTTTGCCGATACAGGCTTTCCTGCAAGCGCCAGGTTAATAAGTCCCGCAGAGTCAATATCCATTGCAAATGCCATAGCTCCGGTCTCTTCGAGCAATTTTACCTTCTCAAATACCTTTTCATTTTTCCACGGCTTGATTGTTGGTACTGCTTTGCCGCCAGCTTCCTTGATTACAGGAAGGCTGTCCAGAAAAAAACTGTCGTTTGCGCCGTCTCCCGTGAACGCTGCTGTTCCTGCCTTATTTGCACCGAATACAACTGCCTCGTCATACTCCCTTTCGGTTATGGCTCCGTTGTAGTTTAGGTTCATTCCTCCTATTGGAGCAACAAAAAACGGATATTTGAATGTTTGTCCAAATAATGAAACAGACGTATCCTGACCCTTATTTTCATAAATAGTATCAAGCTTGATTTTTACTGAGGATAAAAAGTCCAGACAGATTTTAAAGGCAGCTCCTCTTCCCTTACCGCCTGTGCCCGGTATTTCTCCTCTGCATACAACTCCGTTGCACTCTTTGCATACCCTGCACTGCGGTGCTATTTTCTCCCTTGCGCTTTCCAGCAATTCGTGATAATTCATACTTCCTCCCTTAGCAGAACAGCCTCCCTTCAGCTTATTGATACTTATAGGAGGCTGTTCACATTTATTTTTTATTATTTATTTTTTAATTGTTCTAACCTTTCAAGCACCTTATCCATCATGGACTGATATTTTTCAAGCTTTTCCTTTTCTTCGGCAACTACGCTCTCAGGAGCCTTGCTTATGAATTTCTCATTGCTCAGCTTGGATGTAACTCTCTGAAGCTCGCCTTCAAGCCTGGATTTTTCCTTTTCAAGTCTTTCCAGCTCTTTTTCATAATCTATCAGATCCGAAAGTGGTAAATAAATTTCTGTTCCGTCTATTACTGAGGACGCTGTATCCTCTCCCGCCATGGGCTTGTCGGATACAATCTTAACCTCAGTTATGTTGGCAAGAGTTGCAAAGTATCGGGCACCTGACTGAATATATCCCTCTGTGCTCGTTTTGCTCGGTATGAATATTGCTCTTGCCTTTCTTGAAGGCTCAACATTCATTTCGGCCCTTATATTTCTGATGCTTCTTACGGCATCCATGATAAATTCAATGTTCGCCTCGGCATCCTCATAATTTTCTTCTTCCTTGTACATAGGCCATGCAGCTTTTACCAGCCTTGTATCCGTACCAGGCAGGTATGACCATATTTCCTCTGTTATGAACGGCATGAACGGATGCAGAAGCTTAAGCATATCCTTCAGTACCTTAATGAGAACAAACCTTGCAGCATCCTTGTCTGCACTCTCTTCTCCGTACAATCTGGGCTTAACTATTTCAATGTACCAGTCGCAGTACTCATTCCAGATAAAATCATAAACTCTCTGTGCGGCAAGACCAAGTTCAAACTTATCAAGATTTTCCTTAGCTTCCTTTGCTGCCTTATTAACTCTCGAAATTATCCATTTATCTTCGGGAGCATAATTCTTCTCGGCTGTTTGTGCATCCACCAGATCGCCCTGAATATTCATGAGTACAAATCTTGATGCATTCCATAGCTTATTTGCAAAATTACGGCTTGATTCAAGCTTGTCGGTGTTGAATCGGGTGTCATTTCCCGGTGAAATACCTGTCATGAGCATGAATCTCAATGCATCGGCACCAAACTGGTCTATAATCTCAAGGGGGTCAATTCCGTTTCCAAGAGATTTACTCATCTTTCTTCCTTCAGCATCTCTCACGAGACCGTGAATAAATACGTGCTTGAACGGGGATTCCCCAGTTTCCTCCAATGCGGAAAATACCATTCTTACAACCCAGAAGAATATTATGTCATATCCCGTTACAAGTACATCTGTAGGATAGAAATATTTTAAGTCCTCTGTTTCATTTGGCCATCCCAATGTGGAGAAAGGCCACAGACCTGATGAGAACCATGTATCAAGGACATCCTCATCCTGCTTCAGGTTCGTGCTTCCGCATTTAGTACACTTTTCAGGCTCATCCTTGGCTACAATAAGCTCTCCGCATTCCTGGCAGTAATATGCCGGAATTCTGTGTCCCCACCAAAGCTGTCTTGAAATACACCAGTCTCTGATATTTTCAAGCCAGTGAGTGTATATTTTTGTAAAACGCTCAGGTACAAACTCAACTCTCTTGTCCGTTCCCGCCTGTAATGCCGGCTCCGCAAGAGGCTTCATTTTTACGAACCACTGGTCCGATACCCTCGGCTCGATTATATTATGACATCTGTAGCATGTTCCTACGTTGTGGTCTGTCTTTTCTGTTTTGAGCATGAAGCCGCTGTCCTCAAGGTCCTTAACAAATGCCTTCCTGCATTCGTAGCGGTCCATTCCGTTGTATTTTCCGGACTCTTCGTTCATAGTTCCGTCTTCATTCATGCAGTTAATCTGCTCCAAGCTGTGACGAAGTCCTATTTCAAAGTCATTTGGGTCATGGCACGGTGTTATTTTCAATGCCCCTGTTCCCTTGCTCATATCGGGGTATTCATCGGCTATGATGGGTATTTCCCTTCCAACAAGAGGTACCGTTACCTTTCTTCCTATTAGGTGCTTATATCTTTCATCATCCGGGTGCGCTGCTATGGCAACGTCGCCGAATATTGTTTCCGGTCTGGTTGTTGCAACGATAAAGTATTCATCGAGATTGTCAACATACGGATATTTTACGTAGTAGTAGCTTCCCGGTGTGTCCTCATATTCAACCTCTGCATCAGACAATGTGGTATGGCAGTCAGGACACCAGTTTATAATTCTGTTTCCCCTGTATATGAGACCCTTGTCGTATAGATTTACGAAAAATTCCTTTACAGCCTGGTTACAGCCTTCGTCCATGGTGAATCTCTCTCTTGACCAATCGCATGAATTCCCTAGCTTTTTAACCTGCTCAACTATTTTTCCGCCGTACTCTTCCTTCCACTTCCACGCCCTTTTGAGGAATTCCTCTCTGCCTAACTCTTCCTTAGATTTACCTTCTTCTTTTTTGATTTTTTCAACAACCTTAACCTCGGTTGCTATGCTTGCATGGTCAGACCCCGGAAGCCATAATGCCTCGAAGCCCTCCATCCTTTTCCATCTCGTCAGTACATCCTGCAGAGTCATGTCAAGGGCGTGACCCATGTGAAGCTGTCCTGTTATGTTAGGTGGCGGCATAACGATGGTAAATGGCTTTTTATCCTTGTTAACCTCTGCCTTGAAGCAGTCCTCATCCATCCATATACCATAAATTTTTTCTTCAAATTCTTTTGGGTTATATTTGCTTGGTATGTTGTTCATAGTATCATTCCTTTCTATTATTGTAATATAGTAATTTGCCGTTTTATTGCTACTTATTATCTCAAGTGAAGTTCTGTCTCTTCGGCCGAGATATCAGGTGCCTAAAGTACGCAGCTGGTCGAAAAAATGGGGTTAGGGCATACAAAAAGGGTTTTCTTATCCTAAAAGGACGAGAAAACCCGCGGTACCACCTAATTTCCATTACTGGCTCTTAAATTTATAACGGACAACCGTTTAATCCTACTGCTGTTTCGGATTAAATGCTCCAAAGCTACCTTCAGTTCAAATTGACTTACGAAATCTTTCAGCCTGCGGATTTCATTCTCTGCTGAGTATATGAACTTACTCCTCTTTTTCATTGCATTGTAATTATTTAATTACTTACCATATTATTAAAAGAAAACATCTTTGTCAACAATTATTTTTATACATTTGTGAAGTCGTTGAATTGCTGAAGCCGTTGCAAAATTTGCAACAACCTCAGCAATTCACTCTGTTTCTACTTAGTTAGAATAAAATAGCCTATTTCTTATATGCAATTGCATCAATTTGTACATGTAATCCCTCCGGACCACCGATATGCGCAAAATCTGTCTGTATTGTTTTTCTTGCCGGATACCGACCGTCAAAACGTTCCTTAAATACATTTTCCATGATAGGTATATTCCAAGCATCTCTTAATAATACGTCTACCTTCACTACAGACTCTAAAGTCAAGCCAATCTGTTTCAGATGATTTTCCATATCATCAAGTGCACCATGCACCTGAGCTTCAACAGATTGTCCGACATTTCCCACGCAGAAATTCAAAAACACAAAATCTCCGGCCTCCACCATTTCTGACCACGCATATTTTTCATTAACATTATATCTTTTAATATTAGACACCGCTTACTTTTTCCTCCATATATTTATAATTTATTACTGTCGAACTTATGTTCTTTTTTCATTGTACTATAATTTATAAACTTCCGCAAGAAAAATAAAGAAGCAAGATAAGAAATATAACTAATTTATTATACCTTAGCGTTACGACTGCTGAAAAGTTTATCAGATTCTATTTCCGTTTTCTACATCAAAAAAATGCATTTTTTCTGAATTGAGCCAAAGCTTATAATCATGGTTGTTCACAACATCCATTTCAGATACCGACCTTACGATTATATCAACCTCATCCTTTCCGGAATTAAAGTGATAATATATTTCATGTCCTAAATTTTCTTTTATATAAAGCTTTGCGCTTAAGCAATTTTCCGCTGAATTATTATAATTATGTATTTTTATATGCTCGGGCCTGACTCCCGCAAGTATTTTTTTATTGCTGTATTTTTTTATTCTTTCGGCATCTGCATTATTTATAGAAATAACTTCTCCATCCTTATTAATTGAAACTCCATTTTCATTGCACTGTACATACGCTTCAAAAACATTCATTTGAGGAGAACCTATAAATTTTGCCACAAATATATTATTTGGATTATTGTATACATTGTGGGGCGTGTCAAATTGCAGGACTAAGCCGTCCTTCATAACGGCTATTCTGTCCGACATTGTCATTGCCTCCGTCTGGTCGTGGGTAACATATACAAACGTGGCATCAAGCTTTTTGTGAAGAGACATAATTTCCAATCTCATCCGTGCTTTAAGACCTGCATCTAAATTAGACAGAGGCTCATCCAATAAAAAGACCTTGGGCTCTTTAATCATAGCTCTCCCCAACGCCACCCTTTGTTTTTCTCCCCCTGACAGCTGGGATGGATATCTGCAAAGGAGACTTTTTATATCAAGTATTTCAGAGGTTTTTTCTATCTTTTCTTTTATTTCATCTTTTTTCATTTTTTTCATCTTAAGTCCGAATGCCATATTGTTATATACATTCATGTGAGGATACAAGGCGTAATCTTGAAATACTATGGCTATGTTTCTGTCTTTTGCTTCAACTCTATTCACTTCTCTTCCGTCTATGTACATACTTCCTTCAGTTATGCATTCAAGCCCAGCTATCATTCTCAGGGTTGTTGATTTACCGCATCCGGACGGTCCAACCAGCACTATGAATTCTTTGTGTTTTATTTCTAAGTTTAAATCCTTAACCGCATAGCTGTCAGGATAATATTGTTTAGTTATACTTTTCAGACTTATAGAAGACATTGTATCACATCCTTCACAGACTTATGCTTAATATTAAGGTTATCAACAGCATAGTTGATTAAAATGTAGCCGGGAAGCACC
>DAMAEI010000012.1:50318-61736 GCA_031997345.1 Sedimentibacter sp.
TTGAACGGTGGCCACTCTGAAATGGTAGTTGATGGCTCGGAGCTTTGACAGCTATATTATTTCCGTAGGCTGTCGCAAAAGATAAAAATAGTATCAGAACAATGAGCATTTCCGTTGCAATTAGTTTGCCTTCCGTTCCTCTTCCCAGTTTTTTAGGAAAGAGCAAAAATATCATTGTAGATATAACGGAGTAAATCAGCATAGAATAGGCCATATATTTAATGCATAAATCGGGATAATAAGCCTTCACCATCGCTATATCCCTCAAATATCCTTTAAAATTATTCATTTTACTTGCCCAGAATCCAAAATTTGACCACTTATCGGGTATCAAGCTTTCAGGTATGTAAAAACTAAGCTGAAATACTTTCACATTGATAATAATCCAGATTACACCTATTGCAGACAACATAAAAACATACGCCGTGTTCCTTCGGTTTTTTATGATTTTAAATATTAATTTTGACAAGACAACTAAAAAAACGCTATAAGCAGGCAGTGAAGCAACAGAGCTCAAAATGCCCGTTATCTCGGTATAATTTATTACAATATCGCTTTCTATAAAGTTTTCGTATTCAAATACTTCAGGTGACCAAAAATCATCCTCATTGCTTTCGACCTCCAGAGCAGTGATTTCGGCATCCTTTAACTCAGACTGCCCATTAGCATTTACAATAACTATGTTTGACATATTGTGAAGTACGGATAAAACCTTGTATCTTACATTGCCTATCAGCACATATTCACCTTCTGCATCATAGGACTTCCACAGCCCATATGCCTTATCAGAAGAAAGAGCACAGCTGTATTCAGCCACTGCACCTAGCTCATGAGGAATATTTCCAAATGCATATATAACATCGGAGCTTATGGATATGTCTCTTTCATCGGTTATTTTTTCATCATTGCTTTGAAACCAGCCTGTAATATTTTTTGCGCTTGATTTTCCTTCATTTATCTTTTCAACTATACGATTAAACTCATTAACGGTTATGGGATTTGATTCCAACCGATAGCTTGAGCCTGAATAATAGCTTGCTACCTGCTCATTAATGAAAAGTGCATACATCCACATAATACATGCAACGAATAAAAACAAAACCGCCAAGGCTTCTTTTTTATATTCCGTAATTATCCTTTTCATTTTTCCACTCTTACTCTTTCACCCTCTGATATGGGTTTATTACTTTTTATTATTATTTCTTCATTACCCACAGAGCTGATTGCCACAAGGCTTTCATTTTTATCAGCAACCTCTACATTTACTCTGTAAGATATCTTTTCCTTACCCATAACTGTATTCTTTTCCTCAACAGCTAATACATAGTATTGGCCATTATCACTTCGCAGTGCACTTATGGGAATGATACGGGGATATTCATCAGTACTGTATATGTGCTTGGCAGTTGCACTCATACCATGAGAAATGTTTGAATTTTCAGGAATCACAGCTGTTATTTTTACGGTGCTGTCTTCCGGCTCAGGAATTATTGATTTTATTTCCACATTGTCGATGGATATCGTCTTGCCGCTGAGTTTAATACTTACCGAATCTCCCACTTTCATATATTTTGCCTTTTCGGCATCTGCTTTACCTGTAAAGATATATTCAGCACCTGAATCAATAATTGATATTACTTCACCGCCTGTTGTTTTTTCTCCTTCTTTTACATAAATTTCATCAATTATCCCGTCTTCTTCCGCATACACAATATTTCCTACCTTATTCAGTTCTTCAACATTCTTATATTCATTCCTTTTTAGCTGAAGCTCCAGCTCCAACCGTCTCTTTTCATTTTCGTTCTTCTTAAGCAATTCTTCATTTTTAGAGTCCTGCTTTTCTTTTTGTATTACAGCCAAATTCAGAGAGCTTTCCGCATCCTCCACAGCTCTCTTGTCACTTTCCAATTCCACTCCGTTTATCTGAATATTTATATCTCTGTCATTCATTGCTCTGTCCAATGCTATCTGTGCTTTTTTAATTTCCTCCTCATATATATTTTCATATGTCTGAAGCTCGAGGCTTTGCTTATTAAGCTCTGAAATTTCAATTTCAATCAGCAGCTTGGATAATTGCTTTTCTATTTCTTCCTTGTCGAGGTATAGCAGCTTATCTCCCTTAGCCACCCTTTGTCCTCTTTCTGCATATATTGTGTCTATCCTGAACCCCTCTTGTATTTTTATTCTATTTTTTCCCGTGGCTTCAATACTTCCTTCTATTACAGTCTCATGATTTATGCTTCCCCTGCGGGGCATCTGAACCATTACCACAGCTACGGTAACGGAATCCGCCACACGGGATAAAATTGTAAGAATAAAAATTATTATAAAAAATGAAATAAGTGCTTTTATGTATTTTTTTTGCATGTGTTTCCTCCTATTCCTTTAATCCCGAAGCTTGAATTCCCCTTTCCAAATATTTTTGCCCTGTTAAAAATACCAAAAGCGGCGGAATAAGTATTATTACGGATGATACCAAGTACGCTCCCGTAACCTCAGGCGTTATGGCCGGCATGTAAAGAGATAGGGGCCATAAGGCCTTATTCTCTAAAAATGCCAAGGGCTGCTCCAGCATGCTCCAATATTCCAAAAATCCTAACACCATTGCGGAAGCAATACCCGGTGCTCCCATGGGTATACCTATTTTTAAAAATATTTGAAATTCGTTTGCTCCGTCCATCTTTGCAGCTTCTGTAACAGCTTTAGGAATTCCTTTGAAGAATCTATACATTATAAATACCGATAATGTTGAAAATATTGCAGGCAAAATAATTCCGACCCTTGTATCTAAAAGATTTAAATAATTCAGCACAATATAGTTTGAAACCATGGTAGACTGAAAGGGCATAAGCATTAATGCTATGTAAATAGCAAACAATATTTTTTTCCCTTTGAAATCATATCTTGCAAATCCCCATGCCGCGGGAGTGTTAACAATAAGTTGTCCCATGAGTATGGGAAACACCAGCTTGCATGAATTCCAGAACATAATGAAAAATTCAGGCGAATCCAACAATATCTCCACATACGATTTTAAGGTGGGATACATTGGAATTACATACCACCTTGCTTTGTTTTCCAGATTGCTGTTGTTAAATACAGGCTCCAGATTTTCTATCAACTGACTCTGATTTTCAAAAGAGCCGGAGAAAATCATCAGAAGAGGCAAGAGAAATAGCAGGCTGAACAAAATAAGAATTATATGTGTAATTTTATTTTTAAACCTCATTTACTTGCCTCCCTCTATGGAATTTTTAAAAACAATAATTAATACAGATGTAGTTATGGACATAATTACCGCACCGGCACATAATTTTTCTATATCCAAAGCAACAAACCAATTGTTAAACAAATGCTGCAGCATATACATGCTCGTATGAGGATAATTACCTCCTATGAGATATGCCTCTCTGAAAACCTTAAATGAATTAATTACCGAAAGTACAAAGATTATAAAAAGCATGCCCCTTAAATTCGGCAAGGTTATGTAAAAAAACTGTTTGAACCGTCCTGCCCCATCTACAGAAGCCGCTTCATACAAACCTGACGGTATGCCGGATAACCCTGCTATCCACAAAATCATATCATAGCCTGTATTTTTCCATAAGTAGCTTACAATCAACACATATACAGCCAAGTCCGTGTTCATAAAATCTATGGAACTTCCAAAAATGCCCACAGCCAGCATGCTGAAAAATCCGTTCTCGTGAAACAGAAATCTCCATATTAAAACGATTGATGCAACGGGAACCGCAAGAGGAACGAGAAAAGCCGTTTTATATATACTGGCTTTTCCCTTTATACTTTTAATCATAACTCCGGACAACAGGGAAAAAATAAGCAGCAGCGGGATGCACAGCAGCATAAATTTAATTGTATTCTTTGCCGCAAACAAAAATGCCTCGTTTTCTAAAACAGTGATGTAATTTTTTAGGCCTGCAAATTTAGCTCCCATGCCTTCCGTCACAGACCTTCTTACCACATCAGCAAATGGAATCAGGTAAAATATACTGACCCCCGCCAAGCTTGGAAGTATAAACATCCAGCCTGTCAATGACTCTTTTTTGCTATTCCGACAAATATAGTTTTGATTTTTCCTTGATTTTTTCAACAGCATCTTCAACCGTTATTTCTCCCTCAAAATACTCCTTGGAATTTTCAATTATTATCTCAATCAACACTTCATCCGGTACAGAAGGATTTTTAACCTTGTAGCACAGCTCCTTTATAACCTCTAATTTCTCCCGTGAAGGAGGTGCTCCCCCTAAAATTTCTTCGCCGGGTCCGCTAATCACATAATACATATTTTCATTGCCTATTCCTAAGGCACCGTATTCCAAGGCATCTAAATTTACGGGAAATCCGTCATTTATTGGTGCCTTCTGAACTGCTTCCGACAGCATCAGTCTTACAAATTCTTTAGAAATATCTATATTTGAAGAATTATTGTTCACACCTATGTAATTTACGGGAACAAAGCTCTTTTCAATCTGTCCCGGCAGAAACAAAGGAATTCCCCCTTGTCTTTTATCCTGTGCTAAATTTTCTATAACAAATGATTGATACCCTTTTAATAACGAATAGCATCCGTATGCCTTATTAAATGCCCAAGCAAATGCTTTTCCGTCACTTCCGGTAAAGTCGCCCCTTTTGTCATACAAAATTTTCATATCCTGAAGAAATCTCGTTAATTCCTGGCGGTTAATTTCTTTTCCTTCGTTTATCCATTCAGGAAAGCATGTATAACTAAATGTCGTTATTAAATCACTCTGCTCAAAATAACCAAATACAGGCTTATCATTTTTTTCTTGTACAAACTCAATAAATGTATCTAAATTTTTCATATAATCCTTGTATTCCTCATCTATCCAAATAACCGACATATGAAATTTTGTGGGTATAACGGGATATTTCCCGTCACTTTCATATGTATTTATCACAGCAGGCAATAGCTTCTCATCCTTCATATATTCATTTACTATATCTGATAAATCCGCCAGCACGCCCTTTTGTATATATGATTCAACGGATATTCCGTCTAAAAGTATCAAATCAGGTCCCTTTCCTGCCAATAATTCTCCGTTTAACTGCTTTATGGCGTCAGTCTTTGTTACGGAGGCGTCACCATCCAGGCCAACCCTTATATTAACCTTGAAATCAGGATATTTGTTTTGCAGCTCCCCTGCCGTTTGTCTCAGTGTATTGTTTTCATTCAGAGTATAGACGGTTAACTCCATGCTTGGCAGTGTAGGCATATTTTCGTCAAATTCATATTTTGCAACCTGTGTATTCTGCTCGCTGTCCGAATACGGAATATAAAACTCTCCGTTCATACCCTCTAATATGCCTGAAAAATGCAGTGAGGGAATACTCAGCGAGGTTAATTCACCGTCAATTATTTTTTCTAATATTACCCCGTCCTTTACTATCTTATATACTCCGCTTCTGTCTGTTATGTATATTGAGCCGTCCTTCCCGGGAGACAGCTCTAAGCTAAATGTCAGTCCATCCAAAGGAATTTCTCTTGTCATTTCATGGGTTTCTATATTGTACACATCGATTTTAAACTGACGCATGTCAACATTATAAATATAATCATCCGAAACAGTGTATATACCGTCCGAAGAAGAGGCGTATTGACCTAAATATTTCCCTTCATTTGTATAGTGTAAAATACCCCTTAGTGATTGATTTATAATCAATTCGCCTTCCCCGGTTACCGTCATATCATCTACATATACCTTTAAATCTTCTTTATCCGTTTCCTTCCACTCCATATCTATTTCATGGATTTCATTCCCGGATGTTACCTTGAAAATTTTATTATATATGCCATTGTCTGTATTGCTATCATAAATGAGAACATAAATGTTTCCTTCACCGTCGTAAGCTATGTTTGATATAGAGTAATTTCCCATGTCACGTATTTCTGTATGCCATGGTTCTACATCTTTTCTTTCAAAATTAATTCCGTCCGTGGTGCTGTAAACTCTTGGCACTTTTTCTCCGTTGTAATATTTATAAAAGTCAATAGTGCCATCACTTCTAACCGCTGTGTAAGCCACCCCACCTCCATCCTCAGAGCTTAATTCCTCTATGTTTTTTTCAACATACCTGCCCATTGCAGCTTGTGACACATTTTCCTTTGTAACCTTACCTTCTGAATACCCACAAGCTGAAAGCAGCATTAAGCTGAAACAAATCATGCAGATATAAACAATTATAGTTTTTATTTTTTTCATCAATTACACTCCTCCCGAATTATCACTACCATGCTTATTTAACTATACTATATAAATCTCTAAATATCCTCAAAGGTTTTTAGAGACTATTTAGAGATTATTATTGTATAATGAAGGTATAATTAATGGTTGAGGTTTGCTATGAGAATATTAATTGTCGAAGATGATAATGATTTATGTGAATTGCTGAAATTTAACCTGTGCCATGAAGGATATGTGGTTGATATATGCAATAACGGCTATGACAGCATACACCTTATAAAGCAGGAGGCATACGATATAATTTTATTGGACAGAATGCTGCCGGAGGTTAACGGTATGGATGTGCTGTCTAAGGTCAGAGCATTGGGTATCAGTGTGTATATTATTATGATTACAGCTCTTGACGGTATAGGAAATCGAATAGAAGGACTTGATGCAGGCGCCGACGACTACTTAGTCAAGCCCTTTGATGTCAATGAATTAATTGCACGAATAAGAGCGGTAAGCAGAAGATCTGTGCAGTGGAAAAGTTCAAGTATATTGTCGTTGGCAGATATTTCCCTTGACCTTAGGAGATGCTACTTAAAGAGCAGCTCTCAGACATGTCTTTTATCTAAAAAGGAATGCGAGCTGTTAGAAATATTTATTAATAATCCAAACCAAATTCTGCCCAGATCAGTACTGCTTTCAAGAATATGGGGACCTGATGCCCCCGTAGAGGATGGCAACTTGGATAACTACATCCATTTTTTAAGAAAGCGGCTCAATTCGGTTAAAAGCAATTTAAATATTAAAACCAAAAGAGGAATAGGATACATATTGGAGGTTCCAAAATGATAAAAAAACTGAGGCTGAAATTTACCTTCATCTGCTCCCTTGGAATGGGAATTATTTTAATAGCCATATGTTTGTTTTATTTCAGCCTATCGGAAACACAATTAAAAAGCCAAAGTGAAACCATAGTAAAAAACAACCTGAATTCCATAGTTTACAAAATCCGGGACAATAAAATAATAGATAACGCATGGCTTTCGCAGCTTGAAGCAGGAAATAAAATCATCATACATATGGAGGACGGAAAATATCCGCTTTCTTTCAGAGGCTCATACAAAACAATTACGTCCAGAGATATTCTGATTGCTGATGCACAGGAGAAAGCTCTGTCAGAGTATGGATTCAACACTAAGACTAAGCCGGAATCAATAATAAATGTAAGCAGCATCTTTTTTGAAATTACCGGGCAGCACAAGGAATTGTACAAGGCTGCCTTAGCAGTGGTTCCGATGGATTCAAGCTGGCAAAGTGTTATAGTATTGAGAGATTTAAAGCAGGATTACGATGCAATGGCACATACCCGTCTTGTGTTTTTAATAGCAATATTATTTTTAACAGTGATTATGTTTTATTTTAGCTGGTGGCTCTCAGGCAAGGCAATACAACCAATAGAAAAAAACCACCGTCAGCAGATAGAATTTGTTGCTTCTGCTTCTCACGAGCTCAGATCTCCTGTAACGGTTATGGGATTAAGCATAGCATCATTAGAGAAATCAAAGACTGAGGAGGATACTAATAAGTTTATCAGCTCCTTAAAGCACGAATGTGCACGCATGTCGCGACTTGTAAATGATTTACTCACCCTTGCCGGTTCCGATATCAATGCTCTGCCCTTGAATTCAGAAAAATTTGATGTTCAGACACTGCTTTTAAGCCTGTATGAGCATTATACTTCATTAGCCGTTTCAAATGGTCTTAAGCTTACTATAAGCTTACCCGACTGTCCAATCCCGGTTTTAAACGGAGATTATCAGAGATTGTATCAGGCGTTGGGTGACATACTTGACAATGCACTGTTTTATACACCTTCCGGCGGAAATGTAGAATTAGGATATTATTTGGGCAAAAAAAAGCTTACGATATATGTTTCAGATACGGGAATTGGAATAAAGGATGAAAATAAAAGCAAGATATTTGACAGATTTTTCAGAGAGGATCTTTCCCGAAGCAAGAAGGAGCACTATGGCCTGGGACTTAGCATCGCAAAGGAAATAGTAAACTCCCATTCGGGTAAAATATACGCAAAGGATAGAGAAGGAGGAGGAAGCGTATTTGCAATAGAGCTTCCTCACAATTCTGTATGATATGAATTCTTAACTATGTTTAATAGCAGGCTTTGTAACCACAGAAATTACCAGTCCAATAATCAGACCCGTTATCATCGGTATAACCCAACCCATTCCTAAATCAAAAAGCGGAAGATTGTCTTTATAAAACAATAGAATATTATTTATTAATTTGATGCTTTTTACATTTTCCGGCATTGCGTTCAGCATATCTGCTATACTTACGAAAATTGTAAATGCAGTGGTTGTCACATATACACACTGTCTGTCCTTAAAAAGAGGCGATATCAATCCCAGCACTATTATCGCTATTGCTAAGGGGTATAAGAACATCAGTATGGGAATTGAAAGCTCAATTAGCTGTGTCAGTCCTATATTTGCCACAAAGCATGCAAATACAGTAAATATAATTACATATGTTTTGTAGCTGAATGTTTTTGGAAACATTCCCTTAAATGTTTCCGAGCAGGCGGTAATCAAGCCGATAGCTGTTTTTAAACATCCTATGGTTATAATAAGTGCAAGTAAAATACTTCCGAAATCTCCGAAATAGTGCCGAGAAATCTGTGCCAGTGCAATACCACCGTTTGAAGACATTTCAAATTCAGATACACTTGTTGTACCCAAGTATGCAAGGCTTGCGTATATTACCGACATAAGCACTATGCTCACCATTCCGGCCTTTACCGTATGTATTGCAATATTGCCTGATTCTTTAACTCCAAGATCCTTTATGCTTCTGATAACAATTATTGCAAATGCCAATGAAGCAAGGGCATCCATGGTATTGTAGCCTTCGGTGAACCCTTTGAAAAATGATGCAGACCCATACATTCCATATACTTGTGCGGTTTCCACACTTCCCATTGGTTTTGTGAAGCCCATTGTAATTAAAATTCCCAAGAATACTAAAAACAAAGGATTTAAAATTTTCCCAACCCAGACTAATATTTTGCTGGGACGCATAGAAAAAAACAAGGCAACTCCAAAAAATATTACGGTAAATATTGCTAAAGCAATTGCACGATATTCATCTGTTATATATGGAGCAAGACCTATCTCAAAGGACACTGTCCCTGTCCTGGGCAATGCGAAAAAAGGTCCTATGGTAAGATATAAAAGTATTGTCATTATATATCCATAAACAGGATGAACTCTGCTTGACAAGTCAAATAGTCCCTCACTCTTAGAAATACCCATAGCCACCACGCCTAAAAAAGGAAGTCCTACCCCTGTTACCAAAAACCCTATTGTTGCCGGCAGGATATTTGCTCCCGCTTCCTGTCCCATGTGTACAGGAAAAATTAAGTTTCCCGCACCGAAAAATAATCCAAATAGCATTGAACCTATAAGTACATTAGATGAAAAAGATAGTTTATTCTGCATGTTATGCCCTTTCTTTATGCTAATTATTATTGCCTAAGCACATGTCTGTTAGCCGATATTACTACTTTACCAAAATTCCTTACATTTATCAATATCCATATAAACTTCTTTTATAAATTGCCGTTACCAAACAATTACAATTACATAGCTTACAGTAACACTCTTGTTGATTTTTACAACACTCTCGGTTCTTCGGAAGTATTGACATCCTAATATATTTGTACTATACTGTAGCTAATTGAACATCTGTATTGGTGCGCCTTGCGTTAAAAGGGAATTGGGTGAAAATCCCGAACAGTCCTGCTGCCGTAATGAGTGAGCGATTTTTAAGTCTTTGACAACCACTGGATTAATATCCGGGAAGGTTAAAATCTGCTGTGACCTCTGAGTCGGAAAACCTGCCTATATTGTGCGTAAATCCGCAACTGCTATGCCTTTCAGGTAAAAAGGCCATGGCAAACCAATTTGTGGAATTTACGTTTCGATTACATCGGAACGTTTTTTTATTCTTAATCCATGGAGGAATTAAATGATTAAAACAAATAAAATGAAAAGAAAAATTAATATTATTATCATAGCTCTTACAGTTATGCTTGCTCTTGCGGCATGCACCAGCCAGCCGCAAAAGCCTCAGGAACCTCAGACCTCTTCTCTTCCCCCTACTGACAGAGCAGGAAATGAAATCAAAATACCGTCAGAAATCAACAGGATTATATCTATATCTCCATCAAATGCTGAAATGATAGTTGCCTTGGGATTTGGCGATAAGCTTGTAGCCGTTGATAAATACTCTGAAGGAATCGAAGGCGTTCCCGAGGGAATTCCTTATTTTGATATAATGAATCCCGACATTGAGCAGCTTGTGGCATTGGAACCAGACATAATATATGCCACCGGAATGAGTCTCAGCGAGGGAAAGGACCCATTTAAACCCCTTAAGGACTTAGGAATCACAGTTGCTTACATCCCTTCAAGCAACAGCATCGATGGAATATACGGAGATATCATGTTTATTGCCGATTCCCTCAAGGTAGATGCAAAGGGTCAGGAAATTGTGGACGGCATGAAGGTTAAAATAGAAGAATTCAGAAAAACAGGAGCATCCATTGCAGATAAGAAAACAGTCTATTTTGAAATTGCGGGAGCACCTACTCTATACAGCTTCGGAAACGGTGTATTTCTGAATGAAATGATTGAGCTCTTAGGCGCTGAAAATATACTTGCGGACCAAAAAGAGTGGGTTCAGGTTTCCGACGAGGTAATCGTGGCTAAGAATCCCGATATTATCCTTACAAATGTTGACTATATAGAAAATGCCGTAGGAGAAATAAAGAGCCGCAAGGGCTGGGAAAATGTGGCTGCTGTTAAGAACGACGACGTATACTATATTGACAGAAACGCAAGCTCACTGTCCAATCAAAATATTATCAAAGCTTTGGAGCAGATGGCGGCTGTAATATATCCGGAAGTATATAAAAAATGAGAAATTCTTTTAAAATAGCTTTATCCTTTTTAATTTGTATATTGGTCTTATTGCTGGGTGTTGCTCTGGGAAGTATTTACGTTCCTTTTGGCGACATTCTTGCGGTAATTTACGGCAGGGTATTCTCCACATCCCTGCCATCTCATATTCCCAGTGTTTCTGTATCAATCATATGGAATCTGAGGCTGCCTAGAGCATTGCTGGC
>DAMAEI010000012.1:61746-62235 GCA_031997345.1 Sedimentibacter sp.
GGAGCCCTTGCCGTAAGCGGCACGGTCATGCAGTCGATTTTGAAAAATCCCCTGGCTTCTTCATTTACCCTCGGAGTATCTTCAGGTGCATCCTTAGGAGCTGCCCTTGTAATAGCCTTCGGATTCAGCATACCGTTTCTAGGTATGTTCACTCTCCCTGCTGCGGGACTTATATTCGGACTTTTGACTGTTTTTGCGGCAGTTAAATTTGCATCCCGTATGGATGAAAACCTGGAGAACAATACAATAATTTTGGTGGGAATGGTTTTTTCACTGTTTGTAAACGCCATACTTATGATTGTTACAGCCATGGCAGGTGACCATGTGGAGCAGCTAACATTCTGGCAGATGGGCTCCTTTGCATTAAAAGGTTGGAGCAGCGTATTTGTACTTTTCCCCATCGTATTAATCGGCGTATTTATTTTAATGTATTATTCAAAGGAAATGGACATAATGACATTTGGTGAGGAGCAGGCATTCACCATGGGC
>DAMAEI010000012.1:62245-62694 GCA_031997345.1 Sedimentibacter sp.
GCTGCTAGGATTATCTGCAGCACTTACGGGAAGCGCTATTTCCTTTGTAGGTGTCATCGGCTTTATTGATTTGATTGCACCCCATGTGGTCAGAAGAATTTTCGGTTCATCACACAGGCTGGTGGTCCCTATGTCCATGCTTTTCGGGGGCTCCTTCATGGTTGTGTGCGATTTAATAGCCCGCACAATCATATCACCTTCCGAACTGCCTGTTGGAGCGGTGACGGCGCTTATAGGCGCACCGTTTTTCGCGTATGTGTATTTCTCCAGAAGAAAGGGATTCTAAATGCTTACTTTAAAAAATGTATCAGCCGGTTACAACGGTTACGATGTTATATCAGATATAAACCTCAATGTGAAAGAGGGCGAAAACCTCTGCATCATTGGTCCCAACGGCTGCGGAAAAACAACCCTCATAAAGGCAATAGCGGGAATCATTCCTCACAGCG
>DAMAEI010000013.1:0-363 GCA_031997345.1 Sedimentibacter sp.
TTTTTGACATTGCCGGCCTTGTAAAGGGTGCCAGCAAGGGTGAGGGCCTGGGAACCAAATTCCTGTCCCATATAAGAGAGGTTGAAGCAGTTGTACATGTAGTGAGATGCTTCGACGATGAAAATGTAATACACGTTGAAAGCACTGTTGACCCTAAAAGAGATATAGAAATAATTGAGCTGGAGCTTGTTCTCGCGGACCTTGAGGTTATGAGCAAGAGAATGGAAAGGCTCACTAAAATAGTTAAAAACGATAAATCCCTCCAGCCTGAGCTGGAATTAGTTCAGAAAATAGTGGCTGCACTGGAAAATGAGAAGCAGGCAAGATTTCTTGACTATACAGAAGAAGAGTTGAAGCTTCTTA
>DAMAEI010000013.1:373-4285 GCA_031997345.1 Sedimentibacter sp.
CCTGATTACGGCAAAGCCCGTACTGTATGCTGCAAATGTTGACGAAAATTACATTGCAGATCCCTCAGCAAACAATTATGTCAAAGAGGTTGAAAAGCATGCTGCTCAGGATAATTCCGAAGTTATAGTCGTTTGCGGAAAAATTGAAGAAGAAGTTTCTGTTCTTGAAGATGAAGAAAAGAAAGAATTTCTTCAGGAGTTAGGACTTGAGGAATCAGGCCTTGATAAGCTCATAAGGTCAAGCTACAAACTTTTAGGTCTCATAAGCTTCTTTACCACAGGCCCCATGGAATCAAGGGCGTGGACAATTATTAAAGGAACAAAGGCACCTCAGGCTGCAGGCAAAATTCACTCTGATATTGAGAGAGGCTTCATCCGTGCCGAGGTAACTGCCTACAAGGATGCTTCTGAATGCGGAACAATGCAGGCAGCAAAAGAAAAAGGCCTCATGCGCCTTGAAGGAAAAGAATATGTAATGGAAGATGGAGATATTGTTCTTTTCAGATTCAATGTATAGTAAATAATTACAGATGAGTTTATGTTGAAAAATGCATAAACTCATTTATTTTTCAATATTATATCCTATTCCTCATTAACTAATATCAGTTTTGTTACATGCTGTTAATCAGAGTATTTATTTAAATTTAAGGAAATTTATGAAAAGTCAGGAATATTGTCTTTATATATGTTATAGTTCTTTACCATTAAATATTTTAGTATCTCCTAATAAGGTAATTTTTTTATTATCGTAGATTACTCCACCACTATTTGTAATTGCATATAATACATCCTTTTTCTCTGCAAGTACCTTTTTTATATATTTATTTTGTACTTCTGTTCCTTCATAGTGGACTTCAATGTCAAAGTCATTAATCATGTTAAATCCTGCGTTGTATGAAAATGTATTATAATCATCATCTGGAGTGATATGATACTCAGCTATTTGAATCATAGCCCCTGCACTACTGCCGATAATTACACCTGTAAATCTTTCAATATCACCAATTAAATCAAATTCCATTAAGCGTGACATCATTTTATCGGGTAGTCCACCAGTAAAAAATAAAATATTACTATTTCTTATCTTAACTTTAGCATTTTCTTTTGTATCTTTAAAATAGTTCAACCAATTTATATTTTCTTCTTTTATTCCATAACTTATAAACGGCGTAATAACATCTTTGTAATATTTTCCATTATTCTTGCTATATGCATCCTGCCATTCTTTATCATTACATATTCCATCACCAAATGAAAATGTAATGATTAGAACTTTATCAGCAGCATTTATATATTTTGCTGCTATATCATTTGCCCAACTTTCGTGAAAATTGTATAAGCTAAATAACATATTTACCATACATACTCCTCCAATTAACATGACTAAAATCCCTAGCATATTTTTCTTGATTATAACATTATTAAAAAAAGTGTCAAATTTTATTGCTGCTTTTACTCATATATATATTGATAATAAAAGGTACACCTGCGAACGTTATTTTATGTCTAACATTTGCAGGTGTACTTCACTTTGCGAAATGGTACCTTTTTACATACCAATCTCTTCCTTAAGCTTATTGAAATCAGTAAACGGCAACGAGCAGTTTTTATTCCTGCACACATAAAATGTTGTTTTACCGTCAATTAATCTGTAATCACCTATATAGCCGATTGTACATTCCAGCTCTTTTAGTGCAGTATATTTCACAACCACCACAGTATTATTTATCATAATATTTTCACTTAAAATTCTTTTCAGTTTTTTTAAATCATCATCATTCTCAGCCAGACACACAATTTCTTTAGACTGATAAATCTCGAAAAATGCTGAAAGCAATGCAAATGTATAGCCTGACGGATAATCTGACATATTATTTGACAGATACTGCATATGCGCAGCAGCAGAATCTTCAATATCAACCTTTCCCGTAAGTCTTGCCAGCCTGAAAAGATTCAATGCAGCCACAGAATTGCCGGAAGGCGTTGCACCGTCATATGTTTCCTTTGGATTGTAAATTAGCTGTTCTCCTATTTTACTTTTCATGAAAAAACCACCTGCATCATCCTTGAACAGCTCTATCATTTTTTTATTTAATTCCAAAGCTCTTTTCAGATAATTAACGTTAAAATCCGCCTCATACATTTCCGTAAGTCCCCATACATACATAGCATAGTCATCAAGAGTTCCAACCCCCATGGATGAACCTTCACGATACATTACCTTCATTAAATCTCTGTCAGTTAAGTGCTTTTCAATGAAATCAACCGCCTTTTCCGCCGCTTTTAAGTATTTTTCATCACAGGTAACCTGGTAAGCCTTGGCGAGAGCGGCAATCATCATTCCATTCCAAGAAGTCAAAATTTTATCATCCTTATGAAGAGCAGTTCTTTTCATTCTGTATTCATAAAGCTTTTTATTTATTTCCTCTATTCTTTCATCCCTGCGAGAATAATCATCATTGCCAATTAAATTAGGAATATTTTTGCCCTCAAAATTACCTCTTTCTGTTAACCCGTAATATTGAATGAAATATTCTCCGTCTTCTTTTCCAATAACATCAACTATTTCTCCTGGCGTAAAAACATAATACTTCCCTTCTTCTCCCTCACTGTCCGCATCCTGCGCCGAATAAAAACCGCCCTCTTCATCTGTCATTTCTCTCAGAACATAATCAAAAATTTTCTCGGCTATGTTTTTATACAGCTCCCTCTTTGTTATCTGGAAAGCATAAATATATGTATACAGGAGAAGGGCATTGTCATATAACATTTTTTCAAAATGCGGAGCAAGCCATTTTTCATCAGTGGAATATCGTGAGAATCCTCCGCCCACATGGTCGAATATTCCTCCTCTGAACATGCTCTCCAATGTTTTTTCAACAGCCTTCAGAGACTCTTCGTCATCTTCGGAACAATAATAATTCAGCAAAAACAACAAACCGGAAGGCTGTGGAAATTTAGGACTTCTTCCAAATCCGCCGTACTTCCTGTCAAAGTTGGATATTAAAGTATCTCTCGCCTCACGCAACACCTTTTTTGAAAGCTTGATATCAGATTTCTTACTTCCTTCAACAGCAATTACAGCATCTGTTATCCTATTGCTTGACCTTACAAGCTCTTCCTTGTTCTTTACCCATTTCTCAACAACTACATTCAACAGCTCAACCAATCCGGTACTTCCGTATCTTGGTTTCTTAGGAATATAAGTTCCCGCAAAAAATGGTTTTTGCTCCGGAGTCATTATAACGGTCATAGGCCATCCGCCTCCTCCCGTCATTCTTTGAGTGACATTCATATACACAGCATCAATATCCGGTCTTTCTTCTCTGTCCACCTTTACGGCAACGAAATTCCTGTTCAATATCCCTGCAACCTCCACGTCCACAAAGGATTCATCCTCCATGACATGGCACCAATGACAAGTTGACCAATAACAGCAATTAAGAATACCCAATAGACAAAAAAATAGGTTTATTTTCTGCTTTAGCTTTAGCAAACGCCTCTTCGCACCATGGGAACCAATCCACAGGATTGTACGCATGCTGTAAAAGATACGGAGATTTTTCATTTATAAGTCTGTTGGGTATCTCATTGGTAATCATATTATCACGCTCCTCTCATTTAAATATAGATATATCGTTATTATCTCTAATCCACAATATTTTATCAATGATTGTTTTATATAGCTCATTTTTTTCTCCATCAGACAAGTCTTCATTGCTATTTCATTTAAAAATTTCTCTATTTTCTGTAACTTATTGTCTAAGTCATCAACGCTGACATTGGTGCTCACTGCTTGTACCCGTTACTAAAGAGTGCGTAAAGCGAGTTAAGCGCACAGAGGCATTTAATTTTATGTAAAAAGAGGGTCTCCTTTGTTATAACATTTTAATAATTGATTCAAAGAATCTT
>DAMAEI010000013.1:4392-21621 GCA_031997345.1 Sedimentibacter sp.
AAGCAATCGAATACACAATCACAATCTCGTCTGTTTCTTTCACCACGAACATCATCATTGTCTCTACAGCAACGATTACGATTTCGGTTACAATTGCAATTGCAATTACAATTATCTTCTTCAAATTCGTCTTCAAGTAATTCTTCTAAACAATCGAAAACACAGTCACAATCACATCTTCTTCTGTTTCTTTCGCCAGCTATATTTCTATTCCACATAAATTTCACCTTCTTTACTACGGACAAACTTAATAGTATTATATTCTGCAACTAAAAAAGTGTGACTATATATCCTATTTTCTCAAAAAACTAGGGTATTGTTAAAATTACTGACTTATAAAAGCATAAGTTGCTAGGTTCTTAACAGCATGAATATGTCTACTCTTTTAATTATTTTGCAGGAAACCAATGCGTTGTTTTATTTGCAATGTAAACTAAAAACAACATTGTCGGCACTTCTGTTAAAACTCCTACAGTAGTAGCAAGGGCAGCCGGAGAATCCATACCAAACAACGCTATCGCAACCGCTACTGAAAGCTCAAAAAAATTTGATGCTCCAATCATCCCGGCCGGCGCTGCTATGTTGTAAGGAAGCTTAAGCCATTTACAGGCAGAATATGCAATAAAAAATATTAATAATGTCTGTATAGTAAGAGGAATTGCTATCAGCAAAATATGCAACGGATTATTTATGATAGTATCCCCTTGAAATGAGAATAACAACACAAGCATTAACAGTAATCCTACAGTAGTTGCACCTTCAAATTTAGGTAGAAATTCATTTTCAAAGTATTCCAGCCCTTCTTTCTTAATAACATTCAACCTTGTTAATATGCCACCTGTTAATGGAATTACTACAAAAAGAACTACTGATAAAACCAATGTGTCCCATGGAACAGATACATTGCTGACTCCTAAAAGAAATTTAACAACCGGAATAAATGCTGCCAATATAATTAAATCATTGGTTGCAACCTGAACAACCGTATAAGCAGGATTCCCTTTTGTCAATGTGCTCCATACAAAAACCATTGCTGTACATGGTGCTGCTCCCAATAATACTGCACCGGCGAGATATTCTGTCGCAAGTTCAGGTGTAATAAGGTTTTTAAATACAATAAATAAGAAAAATGATGCTATTACGTACATTGTAAAAGGCTTAATGATCCAATTTGTAATCCATGTAATATAAAGACCTTTAGGATTTTTGCCTACATTTTTAATGCTTTGAAAATCCACCTTCATCATCATAGGATAAATCATTACCCAAATTAATATTGCAGTTGGTATCGAAACATTAGAATATTCAAATTTTCCGAAAAATTCAGGGATTACTGGCATAAATCTACCTATAAGAACCCCTGTCGCCATACATAGCCCAACCCATAATGTTAAATATTTTTGAAAAAATCCTATTTTGTACTTATTTTCACTGCTCATAGTATCCTCCTAACAACAATCTTCGTCACTATCACAGGAACATCCGAATGATTTTTTTCAGCTTGCCTTTAGAACACTTTTATTACAATAGACTTCCCGCCTTTATTTTCGAAGCGAGTTCTTTTACCTTTTTTTCAATTTCTGCTATAACGACCTCAAACTCTTTATCACCTTTGTCTGTCGGATCATCTAATCCCCAGTCTTCTTCATACTTGCTGTCAACAAAAGGACATATGACATTACATCCCATTTTTATGGTTATATCAACTTCAGGAAGTTCAGTAATTAACTTAGAATACTGTGTTTTTTCCATATCTATGTTATAAATTTTTTTCATTAATCTTACAGCATCTTGATTAATACTAGGCTTAGTTTCTGTTCCTGCTGAATAACTCTCAAAAATATCACCTGATAAGTTTCTACCTAACGCTTCAGCAATTTGACTTCTACAAGAATTATGAACACATATAAATGCAACTTTTGGCTTATTAGATGTTTTTATTTTATCTACATTGCGTGCTGTCATATATCTTCTCCTCTTTCCATGCCTATGCCTTGTTTTTTTTACTACTCATTGTGGTCCTCCTTAATAGTATTTTATAAACGTATTTTACTCACAAGGTACGTTTCCTTTTATCAACAGCATTCTCCACCTCCTGAACAATCACAACTAGGTTCATTGCCGGTAAGCCAACCCCAAATAACTGCAGCGGCACATCCTACTCCAGAATCAACTGATATAGCTTTTGTAGGGCAATTTATCGCGCAAGCTCCGCACTCCATACATCGATTCTTATCTTTTACCTGCGCCTTTTCCCTATCAATACAAAATACTCCATGAGGACAAACATCTGTACATATCCCACAACCTACACATTTTTCAGCCGATAAAGTTAAAGTTACAACATTTTTAAGATATTTATTATTCATATTACACTCCTTATAAAACTTACAATATTGCCACTAACAACAGCACACTTCCTACAACAGATGAAAGAGCAATTAACGGCACTGCTACCTTCATTTCCTTGATTACACCAGAAAAAGAAGTATAGGTCGACGAGCCTGTGAAATTCATTGCCAAAAAAGATGAAAGTGAAGGCAGTACCAGTAAATATCCTATGGCAAGGAGCCAATATCCATAAGTAAACCATTCCTTAAATAAAACAAATCCCACTGTCCAGCACAGACCCAGTAACCATCCTTTCAGAGCAAATGTCCTTACGGGAATAAACGGGAGAAGCAAAGGCGTAACAACGGTTCCCATTAATACCGCACCTGCATAAATAATAAAATCGTCAACCCCAAAAGGTCGTGAAGCAAATAAATTAATCAGAAACAATACACCAAAAACCATTAATGAAGTTTTTGCAGCCTGCATCAATTCCACAGGTGCTAGAACTAGCCTATCCCACATTGTAAAGTTCACAGTGCGCATTTCATGTGTAGTTGAGCCAGTAGAAATAAATTTCTTTATATCATTTGCTCGCACAGGACCATAAACAACTGAAAATCCAGATTGCTTTGTTACTTCATAAGCACTTACACCAGGTGCACCTAACTGCGGTAAAATCAAGGTTCTATGTGATACAATCTCGGACAATCCTGTCTTTAATATACTTCTAACTAATTCATCCGTTCCAAACGTACCTTTACCAGCTGCACACCAAACATTAATGCCCTTCGTATCGAGTATCAGAATCCAGCAATCAAGTCCCAAAAGTTCTTTTCTCAAAGTATCAAATGTCAATTTATAATTTGAACTGACAATCACTGGAGATGTCTTATCGGGTTTTCCAACAGCATAAATCCCAGGACTTATTTTATAATCCATTCTCCCTATATTCCAACGCACTTTCCAAGCTCCAAGCCTGTCTTTAAATTGAAGCATTGTAGAAATCACCGGAACATTACCTTTCGAAGTACGAATTTCACCCGTAACCCATCTATCATCTTTTACGTATTGTGTTATAGGCTCTCCGGCACAGCAACTATCAGATGAGCAGCAACAGGATTTTTCTTTACTCATTTTCATCACACTCCTTACAGCAATTTGTGTTTTCTCTACAAATACAATTTTCCTTATCGGATGTGATATCACAAAAAAACTGCTTGGTTTTACTAATGTTATCCGCATCCAGCGAGTAGTACGTCCATTTGCCTTCCTCTCTGCCTTTGACAAGCCCGCACTCACACAGAAGCTTCATGTGATGGGACAACGTGGATTGGGACATTTCAAACTTCTCTAAAATCATACAGGCACAAAGTTCACCACAAGAGAGCATATCCACGATCATAGCCCTTTTAGGGTCGCCCAGCGCCTTAAATACTTTAGTATGTTCCAGATACTTTTCCATTTTAATACCTCAAATCTATAAACTTCGATATGACTATTTTATGTGTCAAATCGAAAAATGTCAATATGATTGTTGGAAAATATTTATCTTGAATTATCTTAACTTACTATAGTTCATTCTATTACTTACTTTATCCAACACCTCACTTGGTACTTTTAACAAATCTGATGTCATGCAACCTGTTGCGTTTACCGCCATTATGGCTACGGTGTGATAATATGTTCTTTCGTCTCACATGACACCTCTAATTGATTAGTCTTTTTAAAAGAGGGGGACTTTTAACATATAGAATATGGAACACAAAAAAGACATGAGAATATTATGTCGTTGTACAGGCTATTTACTTACCTGTAAAATAAAAATAAAGGAACGTGAGAAATCATGGCAAATATATTTAATATAAATAGTGAAAGTATAAAAGATGATAATGTTCAAAACGACGTTGGCGTTCTTCAAACCCCAGGCTTAAATGCAGCTGCTGCATTTAATGTAGTAGGTTCAATTGCTTCAGAAGAAAATGCGCTTGCAGCTATAATACAAGAAGAAGCAAATAAATTATCTTTATTAACTGGCGCTACTTTAACTTTTGCTAATTTTACTGAATTGACTGGAAGCATTACACGTACAATGAAAATCGTATTGCTGAAAAATACAGTTTTAGAAGCAAAGTTGACAGAAACCTTAAACTATATTGATAGCGAAAACTTTACAATTACTCCAGCTTTTGTCGATAATTTAATAGCAATTCTTGGTAGTATAGCAAACGAAGAAAATGCATTAGGTAATTTGATTAGAGCATTAGGAAATGCAGTTAGGTTGTTAGCCCCAAGTCTTACCTTAGCACAATTACAGTCTGTTGACCGAATTGTAATATCACTTATGCGCGTTATAACAGAAAAAAATCTTGTGCTTTTAAGCAAATTGAGAAGACTTGTTAGATTTATAGTTAATAATTCAGCTGCTTTTCCGACTCCAACCGCAGCACAGGTAGCAGCAACAATAGCTGCAATAAATAGTCTAATAACTTCAATAGTTGTTGAAGAAAATGGACTTGCTGTCTTAATTGAAGGTGAAGCAAATAAATTAAGCAGAGCAATAGCTTTAACTACTACCGCAGCAGGTATACCTGGCTTATTAGCATTCAATACTACCATCACATCTGTTATAGATATAGTAGTTCAGAAAAATATGATTTTAGAAGCTAAACTTGAAGATATACTTGCATTACTTGCATTAGGCTTTACTCCTGCACAATTGGCAGTATTCGCTGTAACATTATCTAATCTTCAACAATCAATTGCCAATGAAGAAATTGCACTTGCCACACTTATCGGGACTGAAGCATTAAAAATCAGCGCTATCATTAGAATTACACCTGGTGTCATAGGAAACTTAGTTGCTGTAAATGATAGTGCTACAACTTTACTAGAATCAATCACATTAAAGAACATGATATTACAACAAAAGAACTTAGAAGTTATTAATTTCATACTGTCACTATAATGTATTATAAAAGGCTCAGGTATGAGCCTTTTATACTTATTAATAAAATATAATGTAACATATTAAGACAACCTGTATAAAATATAATACAGGCCATTAATTTTTTATGAAATGCAACAAAATATAAAGGAATGTAATTATGACTATGTCAAATATAAATGATAATAATAATAATAATATGAATTTTCCTATTGAAGGAATACCAAGTAATGCCGTTTCTATTGTCGGATCAGTAGCCAAAGAAGAGTGTGCTATTGCATCATTACTTGAAGCTCAAGCAAACTTGTTATGTAATGCAATAAATCCTTGCATAACTGTCTGTGATTTTATTGAGGTTATTCAAAGTATAATACGAACTTTGAAAACCATAATCCAAAAAAACAATATTTTAGAGAATAAATTAAGAGAAACACTTAGCTTTATACAAAAGGAAGGAATTGGCTGTTTAGATTACAATGAACAATTTGAACTTCTAAACAATTTAAATTCTGTTTTAGAAAGTATAGGGGCAGAAGAATCTTCGTTAGGTTACTTAATAGATAAATTAGGAAAAGGTGTAACAAATATTGCATCTTATTGCACTTTCGATGATATTAAACAAGTCAATAATCTCGTTGTAACACTGATGAAATTAATAGTTGAAAAAAACATGATACTGTTAAGAAAATTACGAACAGTTATTAGTCTCATTAAATTTATTAAAGGTTCAGAATTCGATATCTTTATAAAAGTTAAAAAAGAAATGTTATGCACAATTAAAAATCTGATTAATTCTATTTTTAAAGAAGAAAAAGGACTTGCCAAATTAATTTTCGGTGAAAGCGTAAAAATAAGCCATGCATTAAAGATGTGTTTAAATGAAGAAGAACTTTCAGAACTAGATAGTTTAATAACTAGTTTTATAGATGTAATATGCGATAAAAAACGAATTCTTGAATTTAAACTTAGTGAAATCTTAACCTTATTAAATACAGTTGGTTTTAGCTCATGTGAAATTGACTCCATATTGGATCATATTAAAGAACTTCAATCAGTATCATTTAAAGGTGAATTGGAACTATCAAAATTAATTAAAAATAATTCTAAAGAACTAAATAAATTTATTGATAAAGAATGTAGCAACTTCCATGAATTAAATAGCTTCAATATTTGTATAACCTGTAATTTAGTTACTCTTTTACTAAATTTAAATAGTGGACGTAAAAACAAAAATGCATTTGAATGTGACCCATGTAGTTGTAACCATAAATCTATATGTAAAAAAATAAATAACATAATGGGCCAAATTAAATAATTTTTTGGCAAATTAAAAATAGCTCACTCTTCATATAATTTGAAAATTATATGAAGAGTGAGCTATTTTGAGTTATTATTTTTCCTCTTCTTGAGACGGGGGTGCGGACAAAAACCGGGACTCCCTAAGGGCTCCGAAAGGAGCAAATAATTGTGTATTCAGAAAACGAAATCCACAGAGCATTAGAAAAATATGACCAGCGACAATGAAATTAATTCTGTTGCTCCAAATGGAGAATGTAAAAAACCAACCTTGCGTATGTAATAACTACTAGGATTACCATTATGCTGGCAGGCAGATGGCTATCAAATTGATACCACTGATATTTTTTGCTGTTTCGCAGCTTGTGTCAGAAAAAAATTGCTGCTAGTATTTGATTTCTATAGTACAATAAGTTAATAATTATTATATCATCGAGTATTTTTCGTTAATAAGCAGCTAAAAAAATATTATATGGAGGTCATTATGGAAATTGTTAAGGTTTACAAAGAAAGTATGCCGCCGGTAAAACTTATAGGCAAGCGCTACACCAACAAGGACCAAAACGAAAGCGGCACATTTGCGGATTACTGGCAGCAGTGGTTTAGAGAAGGATGGTTTGATATTCTTAATCAGTACGGCAACATCCCGGGGATAAGCGAGGACTACCTTGGGGTTATGCGAATGACTGACGACGGCTTTGAATACTGGATTGGTGCATTTTTCGCCCCTGACACCGAAGTTCCGTCCGGATTTGATGTGGTTGAAATTCCTGCCGGGGATGTGGGAGTCTGCTGGATCTACGGCAATGATCAGTCAGGTGAACTATACAGCATGGAAGCCTCTAACATATCCATGGCTGCTTTTTCTGAAAATGGATGGAATTTTTCTGAAAATGGGTGGTTTTTTGAACGGTACAATTGCCCCCGTTTCACCGAACCCGATGAAAATGGGAATGTGATCTTAGACATTTGCGCATATTTAATTTAACTTCAGCAATTGCGCTAATGTTTTATAAGCTATATTCTTGACACAACCCCATACAAAAAGCCTGCCGAAAACGGCAGGCTTTTATAATCTTAAAACAAAACATCTTTTGTGCCTGCTGCTGCTTTGGCAACAAGGCGGCCTTTATTGTATGAGCACAATACAGGAGAGTTATAATTCAGAGCATCATAATAATTTTTTGCATCCAATACGACAAAGCTTGCGGGATTACCCACTCTTATGCCGTATGAATCTCCAAGGTGCAGAGTTTTTGCAGCATTTGTTGAAATAAATTTGTATGAATTCATTATATCCTCGTATCCCATCATCTGGCACACATGAAGCCCCATGAACACAACATCACGCATATTTCCGTTTCCTAACGGATACCATGGATCGAAGATATCGTCATGTCCGAATGAAACATTTATTCCCTCTGCTTGTATCTCCTTAACACGGGTAACTCCGCGGCGCTTTGGATATGTGTCCATGCGTCCCTGCAGGTGAGTATTCACAAGGGGATTGGAAACAAAATTTATGCGGCTCATTTTTAAAAGGCGCATAAGACGCACAACATATGCGTTATTATATGAGTGCATTGCCGTAGTGTGGCTTGCTGTTACACGGTCAAACATCTGCATCTCATATGCGCGGGCTGCCAGTGTTTCAAGGCCTCTGGATGCCTCATCATCTATTTCATCGCAGTGCACATCCACTAACTTATTGTACCTGGCTGCAAGCTCCATGGCAAAATCAAGCGAATCCACACTGTATTCTCTTGTGAATTCAAAATGCGGAATTGCACCCACGGCATCTGCACCCATGCGAACAGCATCTTCCATAAGTTCCTTGCCGTTTGGATAGCTGAGTATTCCCTCCTGCGGGAATGCGACCACCTGTATTGTCATGAAATCCTTAAGTTCATCGCGCAGCTCCAGCATTGCCTCCATGGCTGTTAGCTTTGGGTCAGTAACATCCACGTGGGTACGCACATACTGAACTCCGTTGGCTGCCTGCATACGTACAGCTCTGTTCACACGTTCCTTCACATCTGATTTGGACAGCTTATCCTTGCGCTTGCTCCAGCATTCAATTCCCTCAAACAATGTTCCCGAAAGATTCCATACAGGCTCTCCAGCTGTCAGGCATGTGTCCAGATGCACATGTGATTCTATAAACGGAGGAAGCGCCAGCTTGCCTCCCATATCAATGATTTTTTCACCCAGCTGAGCTGAAAGATTTCCCGAAATTTCGGCAAACACACCATCCATAATACGGATGTGAGACAGCTCCTGTGAATTTTCAATATATACGTTTTTTATCAGCATCTTATTATCCTTCAATAGTTATTTTTTTCAATTGTTTTTGCATTATCAGCTCCGAGAACAAGAAGCACATGCTGGCTACTACCATGGCATTGATTGCAGCAATACCGAATGGAAAGAAGTTTCCTGCCAATGCTCCTGCCACTACACCAACCATGGCGCCTAAGTTGAATTTTCGCTCTACGGCTGATTCCTGACTGTAGCTTTCTCTGTGCATATAGAAATCAAGAGCAATGACTGCACCGATTGGAGGCAGTGTCGCATTCAGGAATGATAACCATCCAACAAAATTGTTGTAAAGCCAGATTGCTGCAGCTGTACCGATTATACCTGCTATCAGCACCATCGGGCGTTTCTTGAACTTTGTGATGTTGGAGAGGCCAAGGCCAGATGTATAAAGTGCATTGTCGTTTGTGGTCCAGATATTTGCGCCAAGAACCAACAGTGCCGGTATGGCAAGTCCCTGAGCAATAAGTACATAGAATATATCATCTTTTCCCGTGAATGCCCCGCCTACAGCTCCAAAAGCAAACATGAGTGTATTTCCAAGGAAGAATGCTATAACAGTAGTGATTACTGCTGTTTTATTTGATTTTGCAAAACGTATGAAATTAGGTGTTGATGTACCGCCGCTTATGAATGAACCAACTACCATGCCGGCACCTGTGAAAACAGACATAGAGCCGTTTCCTTTTGAAAACACAGCCGTCATTCCGCCTCCTGTTGCAGTTGCTGTAACCATTGAATATATTCCGAGAACAGCAATGAGAGGAACAGCTATGTAGCTTATTACCTCAAGGCCTTTTATTCCGAAATAGGCGGAGGAAGTCATGCACATACCTGCAATTATTACCAAAATAATCGGATTTATTGACAAAAGCTCTGAAGCAGGAATGGCAAACATTGCAACACCTACGCCGAACCATCCAAGCTGTGTAAAGCTTATAAGGGCGGATGGCATGTAAGAGCCGTATTTACCAAATGAACGCTGTGCTAGCAAATCAAGGCTTAAGCCTGTATCACTGCCGATATATGCAAGCACACCTGTATATACAGCCAAAATGATTCCACCAATCATTACCGACCAAATAAAGTCTGTAAAGTTCAGATTATTCCCTAATTTTGCACCAACGCTCATGCTGGCTGAGAAGAATGTAAATCCTAGCATAATGAAAAACATAGGCCAGAAGCCTTTTCGTGCATTTTCCGGAACCTTCTCCAGTGAATAGTCTGTGTCAACGTGTTGATTAATTTTCTTTGCCATAATTATCTCCTTCGCATTTTATTTTTTAACAAATGGCGCAGAAAACTCAATATGAAATGCTTGTTTCATGGGCAAAAAAAAATCCTGCTGACCGCAAGATTTACATATCAAAACTGACCATGAATATTATAATCTTGCCGGCATCTCTGTACCGAGTTTAAAGATTTTTGTCGAATAAAATATTAGCACATTTAAGCGCTGATGTCAAACAGAATTTTATCCTACATCCTATTAGAAAATAAAGACTGCATTTTTCAGCAGTCTTCATATCACTAATTATATGCAGTCGATAGCTCTGTCACTGGGAATACAGCATCATATGCCAATAAGCATATGAGCCATTTTGAAATAAATAAACAATGAAAAGGCGTCAACAATTGTTGTTATTAATGGGCTTGCCATTATGGCAGGGTCAAGCTTTGCACTTTTAGCAGCTATAGGAAGCAGCCCTCCAACCACCTTTGCAAGTACAACCGTCATGAAAAGTGTAATACATACTGTCAGTGAGATCATCGCATCCACACCTTCCAGATAATAAATTCTCAGGAAGTTTACAAAAGCAAGAATCAAACCCACAACAATACTTACTCTGAGCTCTTTCCAAAATACTTTTATAGCATCACTCATGCTTATTTCACCAAGAGCTAATCCTCTGATTATAAGTGTGGAGGATTGCGAACCGGCATTTCCTCCGGTGTCCAAGAGCATCGGAATAAACGCCGTCAGTACTACAACAGATTGAAGTACATCCTCAAATTTTTTTATTATGTTACCTGTAAATGTTGCCGAGATCATCAGTATGAGCAGCCACATTATTCTGTGCTTGGCAAGCTCGAATACCCCGGTCTTTAAATATTCTTCCTCCGAAGGCTGCATAGCTGCCATCTTCTGAAGATCCTCTGTATTTTCCTGCTCGATTATGTCAACTATGTCATCCACCGTTATGATTCCCACAAGCCTGTTTTCATTGTCAACAACCGGCATTGCGGTCAAGTCATATTTTTTAAATAGCTGGGCAGTGTTTTCCTGGTCATCCGTTGTTTTTATTGATATTACATCATCATTCAGAATATCCTCAATAATATGGTCATCATCGCTTAGAATCAGCTTTCTTATTGATACTACGCCTTCAAGCGTCCTGTTTTGGTCTATTACATAACACGTATTTATTGTTTCTTTATCAACGCCTGTCTTTTTTATGTGTTCAATGGCCTCTTTTACTGTCATTTCCTTCTTGAGATCCACGTATTCAACAGTCATTATACTTCCTGCTGAATAATCAGGATAATTCAAAAGCTGGTTAATAAGTTTTCTGAGCTCCTCATCTGTGTTTTTCAACACCTTTTTAACAATATTGGCAGGCATCTCCTCAATAAAGTCAACAGCATCATCCAAAAACAGTTCGTCTATTATACCTTTAACTTCCTTGTCGGTTATTGATTCAACAAGATGCTGCTGGAGTTCAACCGGGATATATGCAAATACGCCTGCCGCAACATCCTTCGGTAAAATTCTGAATAGCATTACAAGCTGATGTTTATCAACCTCTTCCAATACATTGGCAATGTCCACAATATTCAGCTCAAGCAGCTCATTCCTTATATCCTGAACCTTGTTCTCATTGATTAAATCTACAATTCTTCTTTCCATTTTCAGTACCTCCTTATGGGAGCCGTACTGCCGTGATAACAGCTACGGCTCTAATATTAATTTCGCAATTGGGTATGGGACCAGAGTCCATAACCGCCACCATCCTTTCAAAATAAATGAAATAAATAAAATCTCCGTACTCAAGGCAAGGAGATTATACGCATATAAAAAACCAGCTCTCACCGTTGAGCTTTAGCTCTGCGTGGCTTAGGAAAAACCAGCTACATTAGATAAAGCCTTAATTCGACCATATCTGCTGACCCATTGGTGTCTCTAGACATTTCTGGGCAGTAGCGTATTTCCACGTAGTAACCTCACCTAACAAGATAGTTATCATGTAGATATTATTTAATTTCTACTCTTAGAATACACCTTTTACACCTATATGTAAAGCATAAGTTTTTCACTACTTAATATTTTTCAGCATTTTATAGAGGTTTTTGTCTCTTTTTGCCATGGCCTCTTCACCTTTGCCATGGGAATAATCATACCAGCCCTTCCCTGTTTTAACTCCAAGGCTGTTTTCTTCCATCAGTTCCCGCTGAAGTCGTGTAGGTTCCTTCTCAGCACTGAGTTCGTTAAACAGATATGACGAAATGTAATAAAACGTATCAAGCCCGCCTAAATCAGCTGTTTCAAAAGGCCCTAACACGGGATATCTGAATCCCGGGCCATACTTCATAGCCTTGTCAACATCTTCAACTGTTGCAATACCTTCCTCAACAATTTTCAGCGCTTCTCTGTATACTGCGAACTGTATTCTGTTGCCTATGAAACCGCTTACGTCCTTCAGCACCACTACGGATTCCTTTCCGATTGCGGCAACCAGCTCCTCGAGCGCACTTACCGTTTCATCAGAAGTATCTTCGGCCTTTATGAGCTCAATCAGCGGAATAATGTGCGAAGGATTCCACCAGTGCATTCCTATAAATCTTTTTTTATTTAGCACCTTGCTGCATATGCTGTTGATGCTCAATCCAGATGTATTTGTCGCAAATATGCAGTTATCCTCTGCAATTCCTTCAACTTCCTGCCAGAAGTCCTGCTTTATTTCTATTTTTTCAATTATTGCTTCAATTACCATATCCGCATCTCTGAAAACATTTTTGTCAGTGGAATATGAAATATTATTCAGTGTTTCCCCAGCCAGTTCTGCGGTAAGGAGTCCTTCGTCTATCATTGTCTTCTGATTTATGTTTATTATTCTTCTTGTATTCTCCAGATATTTCTCGTCAATATCCGTCACAACGACCTTGTATCCATATTGTGCCAATGTCTGGGCAATACCGGACCCCATTATTCCGCCTCCGGCAACACCGATTTTCCTTATATTCTGAATATTCAATTTCCCCTCCAAAATCATGAATTTAATATATCATACAAATCACTTAATTTTTTTATCTCATAGGTGGGACTTATATATGTTGTGTTTGGAACAGAACTTTGGTTAAACCAGCAGGTATCAATTCCGAATTCCATTCCTCCTGCTATATCTGCCGTGAGCGAATCTCCAACTATCAGTGTTCTTTCCGGCTCAAATCCTTCTATTCTCCCTGCAACCTCCTCAAAATACTTTTTTGACGGCTTCTGGTAACCTATATCCTCTGATACAAATATCTCTGTGAAAAACCTTTCCAAATTCGCATCCTTGATTCTTTTGTACTGAGTGTGAGAAACCCCGTTTGTAACAATATATATTTTGTATTCACCGCTTAATTTCTCCAAGAGCTCTTCGGCGCCTTCCACAAATTCGTGCTGCATATTCAGATAATACCTGAATCTGTTCTCAACCTCTATGCCGTCCAAATCTTTGTTATATTTTCTAAACAGCATGGAAAATCTGTTATTCAGAACATATTCACGGTCCACATTTCCCTTTTCCAGTTCACGCCACAGCCCCTTGTTTATAACGATGTAATCGTCTATTGCTTCATTGACATTTCCTGCATGCATTTCTTCAAGCAGCGCGGTAAGAGCTATTTTCTCACCCTTTTTGAAGTCTAAAATAGTATCATCCAAGTCAAATAGCAGAGTATTATATTTTTCCATTTGTCATTCCTTATCTATAATTCAATTTTCATCTGGGCTGCCCAAGCTCCCAGAATTTTCGTAATCATCCAAAAAACTGTGAAGCTCGCCGTCCTTTTTATACCCGATAACTGTATTGAGATTTACGTTATGGATACTTCTGAAAATATTTGTGTCTATATGAGAATTCACCTGTCGGAGCTTTTTAATTAGAGCCTTGATCTCCTGGCGTTTTGAGCCTATTCCGTCATCTCCCAGAACACAATTCTCCGTCAGACGGCAGGCGCATCTTATAAACTGCAGTTCATTGTATCTTGCCCATGCAATTACATCCTCTTCGCGAACCTTGTACATAGGTCGGATTAATTCCATACCTGCATGATTGGTGCTTTTAAGTTTTGGCATCATTGTTTTGAATTCTGCGGCATACAGCGTGCTCATGAGCACCGTTTCAATTACATCGTCAAAGTGATGCCCCAACGCTATTTTGTTGCAGCCTAGCTCCATCGCATATCTGTACAAATATCCTCTTCTCATTCTCGCACACAGATAGCATGGTGTTTCCTCAACATTTGCAACAATATCATATATCTTAGTATTGAAAATTTTAACCGGAATATTTAAAAGCTCAGCATTTTCCAATATAAGCTGCCTGTTTATTTCATTGTAGCCTGGGTCCATGACCACATATTCGGTTTCAAATTTTATTTCACTGTATTTTTGAAGCTGCTGCATGCATTTTGCCATGAGCATGGAGTCTTTTCCTCCTGAAATACACACTGCTATTCTGTCTCCGTCCTTAATGAGCTCATATTCTTTTACGGCAGATATAAATCTGGACCATATGGGCTTTCTGAATTTTTTTACAATACTTCTTTCAACCTCTTCGTACTTTTCCATAATAACCTACTTTACAAATTTTTTATAACATTTATCAAATGCATCTAAAAATAAATCTATTTCCGCTTCACTTGTGAGATGGCTTAGGCTTATCCTCAGCGTGGAAAGCGCCCTCTTCCTGTCCCCTGTCAATGCATACACCGGCCTTGATGCAGTATTCGGTGCACAGCATGCCGACTTGGTGGAAACGCATATATCATATTCCTCCAGAGCTTCCCTGAATTTTTCCGTATTTACTTTGTCTATACTTATGTTTAAAATAAACGGAATTGAATTTTCATTGCTGTTTATCATTACACTTTTATATTTTTTTAGTCCATTCTTCAGCATGTCATTAAGCCACTTAACATATACAAGCCTTTCTTCTGAATTCCTGCATGCCAGATCAAGAGCCTTTTCCGCGGCAGCTATCATTCCAAGAGCAGGAGTGCCGCTTCTGTATGCCGTGGTGCTTAATCCTCCGTGTACGAGAGGCTCAAGCATTATTTTTTCTTTTTTTATCAATATGCCGCAGCCGTTGAGCCCATAAAACTTATGTGGGGTCAGTGTGGCAAGGTCCACATTCTTAAAGGACACAGATATTTTCCCAACTGCCTGCGTAGCGTCCACGTGGAAGCAGCAATGAGGATATTCCTTCAATAGTCTGCCTATTTCGTCTATTGGCTGTATAAGGCCAACCTCGCTGTCCACATAGCACACAGAAACTAAAATCGTATCATCTCTTACCATTTTTTTTAGGCTTTCTATGTCAACTATGCCTTGCGGTGAAATTTCCGCATATTCAACCTCATAGCCGTTGTTCTGTAAATAGCTCACAGCACCGTTCACAGAGGAATGCTCTAAAAATGTCGTTATAATATGTTTGCCGTATTTCCTGTAATGAGCTGCTGCCCCTTTTATTGCAGTATTGTTGGCTTCGCTTGCTCCGGAGGTAAATATTACCTCATTTTCAGAAACTCCCAATATTTCAGCAACCTTCAAGGTGCTTTCTTTCAACCGCTCCGCCGCCATCTTGCCCAGAAAATGGACAGAATTGGGATTCGCTATAAACTCTCTTGAAACACTGCCGAATGTATTTATAACCTGCTCATCTGCAGGCGTATTTGCTGCATAATCTAAATAAATCATAATTCACCTCTATCTTACTAATTATATTAATAAAATCATAATATTACAAGTGTTACAATACAAAAAATATGTTGCATTGAACTACTCTTTTTGGTAATCTCAATTTAAAGAATGAAAATAAATTTTCAGGAGGGAATATGGAAAGAGCTCATCAGGTAGATTATCAAATTTTTGGGGACGACATACAATTTGTTGAAATCTCATTGGATTACGGTGAAACCATAGTTGCGGAACCGGGTGCCATGATGTACATGGATTCAAGTATTGAGATGGATACTGTATTTGGGGACGGAAGTGGAAAGGATACTTCAAAAGGTTTAAAGGGAATGTTGGCATCAGCAGGCAAGCGCGTTCTTACAGGGGAAAATTTGTTTACATCCGCATTTACAAACAAAGGTTCCGGTAAAAAAGCATTGGCCTTTGCTGCACCATATCCCGGCAAAATTATTCCTGTTGAATTGATGGAGTACGGCGGAGAGCTGATTTGTCAGAGAGATTCATACCTATGCTCTGCCAAGGGCATAGAAATAAGCATTGCTTTTCAAAAAAAGATAGGCGTTGGGCTTTTCGGAGGCGAGGGCTTTATAATGCAGAAGCTTAGAGGTGACGGCCTGGCATTTTTAAATGCCGGAGGCACCATTATCAAGAAGGAGCTGGCTCACGGAGAGATGCTCAAACTGGATACGGGCTGTCTTGTTGCTCTAACTTCAGGGGTTGACTACGACGTACAATTTGTTGGCAATGTGAAAAGTGCATTGTTTGGAGGAGAAGGATTGTTCCTTGCCACATTGAAAGGTCCGGGAACAGTATGGCTTCAATCTCTTCCTTTCAGCAGAATGGCAGACAGAATATTCTCCGCAAGCAAAAAGGCCAATCCCGGAGCATCCAGCAAGGGTGAAGGAAGCCTGCTTGGAAGTATAGGAATAGGAAATTTTTTCGGAGATGATTAATATTAAATGGCGCAACATTTAATTAACATTAAATGTTGCACCCATTTTTTTATTTTCTGCTTTTCAGATACAGAACTGCTTTCGTTGCGGAAATATTTTCTTCGATTATGTTAAAGCTTTTCAGATGTTTTTCAAGCTCATTTATGTATGTCTGTTTTAGGAGCGCGCTGTTGTGAAACACTCCGCCCTTGATTCCCACGGTAACATGACCGCTGAACCCTTTTTTACCGTAAGCGGTAAGCGTAAGCTCCGCAAGCTCTTTTCCTTCCTTATCCAAAATCGCGGCAGAATGCAAGTCACCATCTGCAGCCCCTCGGGCAATAATCGGAAACAGTGCAGCTATAGAGCTTTTTTCATTGCCATAAATAAATTCCATTATTTCTGAGCGAGAGGAACCGCCTATTTTCTTGAGGAGTTTTTCGCTT
>DAMAEI010000013.1:21631-24193 GCA_031997345.1 Sedimentibacter sp.
TTCGCTTAAATCATCAAACTCCATATTCCTGTCTATTCTATAAACTATGTTTTTGAAGGCTTCCATAACAATGTGGTATCCGCTTCCTTCATCACCTAAAATATGTCCCCAGCCTCCAACCATTTCACCCTTTCCATTTTTCTGAACATAGCATGAAGAGCCTGTCCCAGCAATGGCAAGTATTCCGTCATCACTTCCGAAATATGCCATGCACGCCATTTCAGCGTCGTTCAGCACCACAGTTTCTATTCCAAAAGCACCTTCAACATATTTCTTTATTAATTCGGCATAGTTTCCGGTCTCTACAGAAGCCATTCCTATGGAAATAAGCAGGCATTCTTCTTTTCCCAGCTCTTCTGTGCAGTCGCCTATCAAAGAAATAATATTATTCACGGTATTTTCCAGATTTACGGCAGGATTACCCGCTCCGCCTATTTTTTCAAATACAATGCTACCGCTTAAATCGTAAGCAACAAGCTCGGACTTGGTGCCCCCGGCATCTATTCCTATTAAGTACTTCATTCATATCCCCGCCTTTACAAAAGACCTTCGGGAAAGAAGGTCTCAGATTGATTAAAATATATTAATCTTCTAAATGAATTGCGTCAGTGGGACATCCGTCCTCTGCTTCTCTTGCGCAATCTTCATTTTCTTCATCAACAGGGTCCTGTATGACCACGGAAATCCCCTCATCATCCAATTCAAACACATCAGGACAGACTGATTCGCACAGTCCACAGCTGATGCATGCATCTCTGTCAACTATAGCTTTCATTATATTCCTCCTTTATTTAACCCTTGGTACTATTCCAATTCTTTATGGTGAATTGAATTAATAATTATTTGTTTTGCCTTCTCATGTCCATATTTGGCCTTTCCCTGAATTTCAGGAACCGGAGGAACTTCGTTTTTCTTGAAATGCTGCTTCTTGTTACTTTCGGTTCCGTGGGCATCCTTTGGGTCTGGTCTTCTCATTCCTGCCTTTGCCATAATATCACCTCAGATATATTGTGGTTTATTGCGGCGTATTTATGCATTGGCCTTGTGGATTTATTTTATAATTTCGATTTCGTCTCCCGGTTTAATCCAGCCCGGTTTTAAAACTTTTGTAAAAATACCTTCTCTCGGCATTACGCAGTCACCCACTAATTCTCTGATTGCACAGCCAAGGTGACATTCTTTGCCTATCTGTGTTACTTCCATTTCAGTTTCACCCATTTTCATCTTTGTACCGATTGGCAGCTCATACAACACCACGCCTTCTGTTGTGAGGTTTTCTGCAAATTTTCCCACACATAATCCGTTTTTTCCGCCGTCGTTTATTTTATCGATGCTTTCCTGTCCCAAAAGGCTTACCTGTCTGTGCCAGTTTCCTGCATGAGCATCTCCCACAAGTCCGTGATTAATTTCAAAATATCCCTTCTCTACAGGCTCCTTTGGAACTCCTTTTTTTTCACTTATATTTACAGCCAATACTTTCGCCATCTTTATTCTCCGTTAATTTATAATTTTTATTTATGTTTTATTTATGTTCTCTTACAAAATCTCCTGATTTTCCTCCGGACTTTTTCATAAGCATCACGTCGGACACTATCATTTCTCTGTCGATTGCCTTGCACATGTCGTAAATTGTAAGCCCGGCTGCTGATACTGCCGTGAGTGCTTCCATTTCAACACCTGTCTGACCTGTGTTCCTTACTGTTGCCGTTATTTCCACCCTATTTCTGTCAAAATCAAGCGAAAAGCTTATGTCGCAGCCTGAAATCATTATGGGATGGCACATGGGAATAATATCGGAGGTTTTCTTTGCAGCCATTACACCCGCTACCTGTGCAACAGCCAGTACATCACCTTTTTTTATTGTCCCCTGGTGAATTCTATCAAGTGTTTCTCTCTTCATATATACATTTCCACAGGCAACTGCCTCTCTCAGGGTTTCATCCTTGCTGCTCACGTCAACCATTTTTGCTCTTCCCTGTTCGTTAATATGAGTTAAATCCATGCTATCCTCCTATTTGAAACATCATTCTGTCAGTTTCGCTTTTCTTGTCTGTATCCAGGTGATGCTCATCGGGTTTATTATATACGGCACTTTTTATAACTTCAATTAATTTTTGCTGGTCATCTATATATGGCTTAATATTTATTTCCTCAGCAGAGTGAAGACATGGCTTTATTGTGCCTGTGGACGTAAGCCTTATCCTGTTACAGTCGCTGCAGAATTTGCAGCTTACAGGACTTATGAGCCCTACTGTCCCCACTGCTCCGGGCATCTTGTACACTGATGCAACTCCATTGTCACTCTGTACCGGAACCAGTTCAGGAAATCTTTCAAGTATTTCCTCCACCTTCATGCTGCGTTCATCAAAATACTTCATGCCTTCACCGATGGGCATGAGCTCTATGAACCGCACCTGTACCGGAGCATCCAGTGTGAGCTTTATGAAATCTCCGATTTCATCATCATTTACACCCTTCATCAAGACTGCGTTTATCTTTATGGGCACCATATCAAGGCTGATGCATTTTTCAATCGCTTCAAATACCTTGTTTATATCACCT
>DAMAEI010000013.1:24203-37521 GCA_031997345.1 Sedimentibacter sp.
CTAATCTTGTTATTTCTTTGAATCTGTCTGCTCTAAGCGTATCAAGGCTTATGTTCACGCGGTTCAATCCCGCCCTTTTCAAATCCTCCGCCATATCTGCAAGCAATATCCCGTTTGTTGTCAGAGATATGTCCTCCACTCCCGGTATGGAAGCAGCATGGCTGATAAGCTTGTCAAGTCCCTTAAGAACGAGAGGTTCTCCTCCGGTAAATCTGACCTTTTTAATACCAAGAGCACCGCAAGCTGTGATTATTTTCTCAACCTCTTCAAAACGCAGTATGTCTTCGTGGCATTTCTTTTCCACTCCGCTTTCGGGCATGCAATAAATGCATCTGAGGTTGCATCTGTCTGTAAGCGACACCCTTAAGTAGTCAATATTTCTTCCTTTTTTATCAAGCATGTTCTGCTCCTTGTGTAATAATTGTTCCAGTATTAGAATAGTCATATCCGCCGAGTTCGTCAAGCTTTTTTCTAAATTCTTCGGATTTAATTGTTTCAATGAATTCCTTTACAATATCCAGTGACATGTATTCCTCAGGTATTGCAAGGTCATATTCTTCATTGCATACAGGTATGAAGTCAAGCCCCATCAGTGCAGCCGCAGAAAATACACCCAGGCCTGCATCAGCATCTCCCGCTTCCACCGCTGCCGCCACCGCAAGGTGAGTGAATTCTTCCCTGTAATATCCGTTTATACTGTCCGGTAAAATACCTGATTTATTCAGGTTATAATCTAAAAGCAGCCTCGTTCCCGAGCCTCTCTGCCTGTTTACGAATTTAATGCCTTCTCTTTTAAGGTCCTCAAATTTTTCAATATTTTTAGGATTTCCCTTTCTCACCATGAAGCCCTGAATTCTGCCAACACATTTTATCAGTGCTATTTTTTTGTGAGGAACATATTTCTTCAGGTACGATGTATTGTAAACACCGCTGTCCATGTCCAGCAAATGTGTTGGAGCCATGTGAGTTTCACCGGTTTTAAGCGCCATGAGGCCTCCGGTGCTTCCCACATTAGATGATGACAGAAAATATTTTTTATTTTTTCTGTGCAGCAAGTCTGCCGCTATATCAATTATTGGGTCATGGCTGCCTATGCACACCAATGTATTTTTAATTTTATCCTCTGAGCTCAGGAGCTTAACCTTCACCACCGTACCTGCTTCAATGCCCTCAATGCTCTGATCTATTTCCAGCACACCATCGGCATTTACCAGTGACATTGTGGCACCCGCTCCTCTTGCAAGAGGCGTAGCCACAAATCTTCCTGCTATATAGCCTAACTTCACTCTTACAAACTCGTGGTATTTAAGCGATGACATGCATCTTCTCGTCAGTACCGCATCCACCACTTTGTCAGCCTCCGTTTCAAGACCCTGAAATCCATAAATTACAGGCTTCACAATTTCTTCCATAACAAAGTATGCGGACACCGGAAATCCCGGAATTCCTATGACGGGTTTTCCATTTATAATTCCCATCATTACGGGTTTTCCTGGTTTTATAGCCACCCCGTGAATCACAAGCTCACCTAATTCGCTGACAACAGAGGATGTATAATCCTCACGCCCTGCGGAGGAGCCTGCATTTATTAAAACTATGTCATTTTCCTCGTTTGCCTTTGAAACAGCCTCCTTAATGAGCTCAAAATCATCCCTTACTATTCTGTATCTCCTGGCTTCTCCTCCCCACTCGCTTACCTGCGCAGCAAATGTTCTTGAGTTAAAGTCTATTATGTCCCCTACCTTCAGCTCGGTTCCCGGTTCAACTATTTCGGTGCCAGTGGGTATGATGCCAACCCTTGGTTTTTTATAAACCTCCACACTGTTGATTCCTCCTGCTATGAGGGCTCCTATGTCAACAGGCCTTATTTGATGCCTGGATGGGACTATGAGTTGGTTTTCAACTATATCCTCTCCCAGTGGCCTGATGTTCTGCCATGGTACGGCACTTTGGTATATCTCAACCTGTTTTTCATTTATATTTATTAAATCTTCAACCATTATCACGCAGTCGAAATCCCTGAGTATGGGGTCGCCTGTATCAACCACCATGTAATCTGTGCCCTCTGTGAGCACCACATGATTTCTTTCGGAGGCATCGAAGGTCTTTTCGCTTTTACAGGCAATCCCGTCCATTGCGGATGAATTGTAATGAGGTGATGACAGAACCGCAAATACTGCATTTACTGTTACTCTGCCTCTTGCGTCCCACGTATCTACAATCTCTGTTTCAGTGTTCAGAGCACCTAGTTTATCCATATAAATTTTTAAAGCTTCATCTAATTCAAAATTAGAAAGATATACGTTCTGCATTTCACATCTCCTAAAATTTATACACGCTTACAATCTGACCTTCTCTGATACCTTCTTCGTTTCTTCCTATTCTTATATAGCCCCACGCCTTGGAAAAGCTTGTAATAAGTCCCGACTTTCCGAATACGGGAGAAGCTATAAGCTCTGTTCCCCGCTCCTCAATTTTAACCGGAAGAAATTCTTCCCTTCCCTTCGCCTTGTGGTAATTTATTTTAAACCTGCAGCTTATGGGATAGGAAGTTTCTTTGTGTCCCGTAAGCCTGTCTATATAATACTTAACCATTATCTGAAAAATCACTGCACATGCAAGTGGGTGCCCGGGAAGACCGAATATAATTTTTTCCTTTGCTTTCCCGATAATTGTAGGCTTTCCGGGCTTCACAGATATTCCGTGAACCAAAAGCTCTCCGTCCTCCAAATCATTAATCACCTTTGGAGTGTTGTCCCTTTTTCCCACGGAGCTTCCTCCAGAAATCAGGACGATATCACATTCATTCACAGCCTTTTCAACGATACTCTTAAGAAGCTCATATTCATCCCTTACCAGCCCGTAAGCAACCGGCACACACCCGTTTTCTTCCGCCAGGGAGTTAAGCAGATAAGTATTTATGTCTCTTATTTGTCCCTGAGATATATTTTCAGATGGATGCACCACCTCGTCGCCGGTAGAAATTATTCCTATCCTAGGCTTTTTACAAACATCCACCTCATAAAACCCGAGGCTTGAAAGCACGCCTATCTCATATGCCCTCAGACGGGTTCCTTTTTTTATTACAACCTCACCTTTTCTTATATCTTCACCGACTTCAACCACATTTTCTCCCGGCGAGGGGGACTTTGAAACCAATATGGTGGTGTCGTCCAATTTTTCCGAGTATTCAATCATAACTACGGAATCGGACCCTACGGGAAGCATACCTCCCGTAGGCACATAGTAGCACTGTCCTGGAACTGAAATTATCCCTAAGGCTTCCTGTCCCATAAATACTTCGCCCTTTAAATCGAGAAGGGACTGTATCGATTCACTTGCTCCGAATAAATCTCTGGAATTCACCGCATAGCCGTCAACCGTGGACCTTCTGAAGCCGGGAACATTCTCATCTGCAATTATGTCATTTTTCAATATTCTTCCCGTTGCATGGGGCAAAGTAACTTTTTCGCTTTCTATTGCAAAGCTGAAGTTTTCATCTATTAATTTTGAAGTGTCTTTTACAGTCAGCACGTTAAACATATCCATAGCTGCTCCTTATCTGGCACATTCTCCTCCTGTGCCCTGTAATATTTCAATTCCGTGAGGAAGCGCCGGCAGTACGAAGTTAAGATTTTCTACTGCGCCCTTGGGACTTCCCGGAAGATTTATAATCAATGTGTTATCCCTTATGCCTGCCGTTGCTCTTGAAAGCATTGCCTTCGGTGTTATGGAAAGAGACATCTGTCTCATAGCTTCAGGTATGCCCGGTGTTGGCCTCTTAACAACCTTCATTGTTGCCTCGGGTGTAACGTCTCTCTTTGAAAATCCTGTTCCGCCATTAGTAAGTATCAGGTCCAGGTTCAGCTCGTCACACATGTAAATAAGCTCCTGACATATTAAATCCATTTCATCCGGTATTATTTTATAATAATCAACATGGTAGGTATCCGCATTTAGTGCCTCCTGTATTGCGGGTCCTGTTCCGTCGATTCTTTCTCCTCTTGAGCCTTTGTCACTTATTGTTAAAATTCCGGTTCTTATCATAGGGGCCTCCGTTTAAATTGCATTATTTTTGATTGGCCTTTTCAAAAAATGTCTCTGAATAGTCCATATATACAAAAGTATAACTTGAATGAAAAAAATTTTCAAGTTATACTTATATGTTCAATATTTGTTTTATGAGAGGGTTTTTCGGATTGTTGAGAACATCATCTGCTCGTCCCTCTTCTATTATCTTTCCCTTATCCATGAAAAGTACATAATCGGCAATTCTTTTTGCCTGATAAACATCATGGGTAACTATTATTACCGTCCTTCCGCCAGATGCCATGTCCTTTATGAGCTTTTCGGCCTTTATGGAGCTCTCCATATCCATTCCGGCAGTTGGTTCGTCCAGCAATGTAATCTCAGTTTCAAGAACCGCTGTCCTAAGCAGAGCAATCTTCGCCCTTTCTCCTCCTGAAAGCCAGCTTGATTTTTTCTCCAATAAGCTCTCAACATCAAAGTAATGAAGATATTTTTCTACCTTCGTGCTTATTTCATCCCTGTCCATCCTTTTAAATTTCAATCCGCTTGCTATGTTGTCATAGGATGTCTTACGGAACAAATAAGGTTTTTGAACAAGCATGGAAATTGAATTCCTTACTATACCGTCAAAGCCTTTACCATCATACATGATGCTGCCGCCGCTGAGGCTATTTATTCCGGATATGCAGCTGAGTATTGTACTTTTCCCGCTTCCGTTTGAGCCTAATACTACATATATTCCTTCATTAAATTTAAATTTTTCCACATCCAGCACACGTGTGTTTCCGTAATCCTTGAATGCATTTTCCAATGTAATTATCAATATTATTCCCTCCTTTGAATTCTGTATAAAGCAGAATTGATTACAAAGGATATAAGCAGGAGAACTATACCGATAATTACAGCTTCATTGAAATTTCCCTTGCCTGTTTCAAGCGCAATATAAGTTGTCATCACCCTTGTCTTGCCTCTTATATTTCCTCCCACCATCATAACTGCGCCAACCTCGGAAATTGCTCTTCCGAAGCCTGCGGTAACAACAGACAGAAGCTGCATCCTGCATTCGCTGATAATTGTGATTACAGTGTCTCTTTTATTTGCTCCGAGAGTTATACATGTAAGCTCTATATCCTTGGCGGCATCAGCAACGGATGAAGAAGTAAGGCCGAAAATTATGGGCAGTACAAGAAGTGACTGAGATATTATCATTGCCGCAGGAGTAAAAAGAATTCCGTAGCTTCCGAATGGTCCTTTCCTTGAAATCAGCATATATACTAAAAGCCCCATCAACACCGGAGGCAGACTCATAAGGGTGTTAACCACCCTCATGAGCTGATTTTTAAATTTGAATTCATTTAAAGCAACAACTATACCCAAGGTAAGTCCGAATACCGACGCAATCAGTGCAGATGTAATCGACACCCTCAGAGAAAGCATTATTACAGGGAAAATATCGCTGTATGATGCAAAGAAATCTTTAATAAATTCAAACATACTCCACCTTATTTTTTCGCATTTGGCACGAATAAAGGTTGTCCGAATTCTTTAACACCAAATTCAGCTATATGTCCCTGACCTTCAGCAGACAATATCCAATCCATGAACTCCTGAACCTCAGCTTCCTTTATAGGATATTTTTCAGGATTTACCATCATTACACCGTATTGGTTGTACATTTTATCATTCTTCTCTGTAACAATTACAAGATCCAGCTTATCCTTCATAGACAAATATGTAGCTCTGTCTGACAGAGTGTAGCCTTCCTTTTCTTCGGCCATCTGCAGCACTGCTCCCATACCTGCTCCTGCCTCAACATACCATTCGCCTTCAGGAGTTATCCCGGCTTCCTTCCAGTATGATTTTTCCTTTGTGTGAGTGCCTGATTCATCTCCTCTTGAAATGAATACAGCCTTGTTTTCAGCCATCAGTCTGAACGCCTCTATGGGGTCATTTGGTGCTTTTGCGGCTAATCCGGCAGGGTCCTTTGCAGGTCCCACTATTATGAAGTCATTGTACATAACATCAAATCTTTCCTTTGCGAATCCATCCGCCACGAACTGCTCTTCCTGAGCCTTTGCATGTACCAGGACGCCATCCGCATCTCCGTTTTTAGCAAGCTCAAGTGCTGCACCCGTACCCTTGGCTACAACGTTTACCGTTATTCCGGTTTTTTCTTTGAAAATCGGAAGCAGGTAATCAAGCAAGCCCGAATCTTCTGTGCTTGTTGTGGTTGCCAATATTATGCTTCTTTCCTCCTGAGGTTTTTCTTCAGGCTTCTGCGCTTCCTCCGCAGGCTTTTCAGCAGGTGTTTCTGCAGGCTTTTCAGCCGGTTTTTGTTGACATGCTGCCAGTGATAAAATCATCACAACAGAAAGCATTAAAATCAACAAACTTTTCATTTTTGTGTTCATAAAAAAACTCCTCTCTCAGTGAAATATCGCAGTCTCACCATAATTGTGAATCTGCGTTCAACCAGCCAACTGGCAGGTCATAAGAAAAGAGAACAGCCATCAAGTCCTCCTTTCCAAACGGGAGGCCCGAATGTTTCCATCCTGACCCTATCGTCTTGTTATTCATAGCATAGCCTTAGATTAACAAGCTCGGAGAAATATCCCATATATTTAATTCTAAGTATAATTGCAGTAATTGTCAATCTAATTATCGCAGTCTCGTTCACCAAAGTATCCGCTCCCTCCGGTCGCATACTTTGGGAGTCGCAGTTTCGTTCACAGATTTGCTAATTCGCTATCGCTCATGCAAATCTGGAACTCATCGCGTTTGACTCACCCACAATTTTTTTCTCCCTACGGTCGAAAAAATGGGATTAGGGTATACAAAAACCCGGTTTCAACTTAATGTGGAAACCGGGTAACTAATTAAATTAACTTATCCAATGCCTGCTTCAAATCGCTTATTATATCCTCCGGGTCTTCAAGCCCCACCGAAAGTCTTACCAGTCCCTCGGAAATTCCTGCAATCGCTCTTTCCTCAGGCGTATATGGTGAATGAGTCATGGAAGCCGGATGCTGTATCAGTGTTTCGGTATCTCCCAGGCTGACCGCAAGTGTGCAGAGCTTCAGCGTATTCATCAGCTTTCTTCCGCTTTCCAGTCCTCCCTTTACCTCAAAGGCTATCATGGCTCCCGGCAGCTTCATCTGCCTTTCTGCAAGCCCCTTCTGAGGAAAGCTGTTTAAGCCGGGATATGACACACCTTCCACAGCTGGATGTCCCTCCAGAAACTCCGCCACTTTCTGTGCGTTAGCACAATGCTTCTCCATTCTTATTTCAAGAGTCTTCATTCCCCTGTTAATTAAATATGCGTCAAATGGGCTTAGCACTGAGCCCGTCATATCCTTGATTCCTACTAATCTCACCTTGTTTATGAACTCTCTCTTTCCTGCTGCAAACCCTGCGATGACATCTCCATGTCCGTTTAAATACTTCGTTGCGGAATGCACCACCACATCTGCTCCCAGCTCTATGGGTCTCTGAATGTAGGGAGTACAGTATGTATTGTCAACCACAACTATGCAGCCTGACCTTTCATGGGCTATCTGCGAAATTTCCCCTATATCTGAAATAAGCATATTGGGATTCGCGGGGCTTTCCAGATAAACAACCTTTGTGTTTGGCCTCATTGCCTTTCTTACATTTTCAGGGTCCGATGTATCCACAAATGTTGTTTCAACACCGAATCGGGATAACCCGTGGGTGAGAAATGCAAAGGTACAGCCGTAGAGCGTCTTGGCAGCAACGATGTGGTCCCCGCTGTTTACCGCTACCCATATGACTGATGTTATGGCTCCCATTCCGGAAGACATAGAAACTGCAGCCTCGGCATTTTCCAGACATGCAAGCTTATCCTCAACCTGCGTACATGTGGGGTTTCCAAGTCTTGTGTATATATATCCTTCTTCTTCCAGAGCAAATCTTCTTCCGCCCTGCTCAGCGGAATCAAATATGAATGTGGACGTCTGGTAAATAGGCGTTGCTAGGGCTCCATACTCATTTTTCCTGTAGCCTCCGTGCACAGCCTTTGTCGCAAATTTCATTTCCTTCAGATTTTCGTTATCCATAAATAATAAATACTCCTTTTTTAATAATTTGCTATTTGCTTTATATCAATTCCATATTTTTTCATCCTGTTTATTAAAAGCGTGTGTGTTACATTGAGGTTTTTCGCCGCCTCTCTTATACTCCTGCTCTGTCTGAGGCTTTCTACAATTTTCTTTTTTTCCAGGTATTCAAGGTAATCCTTCAGAGAATTTATATCTGAATTTTCATGCGGAACTATATCATAATTCAGGAATATATCCTTAGGCATAATGTACTTTGTCGTTGAAAGAGCCACTGCCCTTTCAAGAACATTCTGAAACTCTCTGACGTTGCCGGGCCAGTTATAGCCTATGAGCTTTTTCATTGCTTCTCTGTCTATGCCTTCAATTTCCTTGCTGTATCTTTTGGCGTGGTTTCCCGCAAAATATTCATACAGCACCGGTATATCCTCCTTCCTTTCCCGAAGGGCCGGAATATGTATGCTGAAAATATTGATTCTGAACAACAGCTCAATGCGAAATTCCCTGTTCTTCACCATTTCATCAATATTCTGATTTGTGGCAGATATGAGCTTCACATCAACATTTATCTCGTCCGTACCTCCCACTCTTCGCACCCTTTTCTCCTGCAACACTCTGAGGAGCTTTGCCTGAAGATGGGGAGCCATATCTCCGATTTCGTCAAGAAACACCGTTCCGCCATTTGCGATTTCAAAGATACCTTCCTTTCCTTCTTTCCTTCCTCCTGTAAATGCTCCTCCTTCGTATCCGAAAAGCTCACTTTCAAGAAGCTGGTCCGGAATTGCAGCACAATTTATTGCCACAAAAGGTTTCATTTTTCTTTTACTTTCATTGTGTATAGCTCTTGCAAAAAGTTCTTTTCCCGTGCCGCTTTCTCCTGTTATGAGAACCGAGGAGTCAGATTTGGAGTAAAGCTTTCCCTGACCGATAGCCTCCAACATCTTGCTGCTTTCGGCGATTATGTCACTGAATGTTATAGGATTGTCATATCTGTTATAAACGTTTGCATCAATGTCGTAAAATGATAAGAGATAGCTGCTTAGAACACCCTCTTCATTGGCAACAGACTGAAGATTAACTTCATACATCTGGTTTCCCAGGACCATTTTTTCCTTGATGATTGCCTTTTTCATTTTGCTTCTTTTCAGCGATGCCATCATGCTGCTGCAGTCAAGATATTTATTTATGCTCATTCCTGTTATGTTCTTGCCACCTGTGCTGAATATTCTGTCAGAGGCATAATTGTTGAAATATTTAATATCCCCGTTTTTGCTCAAGAGAGTAACACCGTGAGGAATAACATCAAGGACATTTTTCATTTCCGTATCCTTTTCTTCAAAAGGGAACAGCTCAACCTCCTCTAAAGTTGCCCACCCTTTCAGGTCCTTAAGCTCTTTCTTGATCTTTTCCCATACTTCGTCTTCTACAGGCATTAATTTTATGTAGGCGACAAATGCATACACCTCCATCCAAATTAATCCCACATCATATTTATGCAGCACAGACAATGCTTCATATGTTATATGCGGTCTGTCCTCCACAGCCGTAAGTTTAATTTTTCTCTCCCTCATAATTGCTCCTCTCTTTACAAATGCATTAAACGTGCCAACATGAAAGTCAGAATTTCAGCTGAATTTCAATATATCTTAAAAATATAAAAAAATAAACTATTCCGGAATGGAATAATATTGTTCCATTTAGGAATAGTTATGCAATGCTAATACTTTATATGGTTCACTATCATTCCACTCTGTTTAATTTTAAACCACAATTCTGTTTTTTTCAAGTTAATTTTGTAATTCATTGAAAGTTATTATGAATTTTGTTCCCTTTCCTTCTTCAGATTCAACATCTATGGATGCTGAATGCAGGTTAAGTATATTTTTAGCAATGGTGAGGCCTATGCCGCTGCCTTCTACTTCGTGTCTGCTTTTGTCTCCTCTGTACAGGTGCTCATATATGAACGGAATATCCTCTTCCTTAATACCTATTCCGTTATCCTTTACTTCCACATATATTTTTTCATTATCTCCGTGCATATAAATAAAAACCACACCGTTACTATCGGTGAATTTCAATGCGTTGTCGATTATGTTAATAAACACCTGCTTAAGCCTGTCTGCGTCCCCCGAGATGAAAAACTCGCTCCCTTCTCCCTTTATAAACTTAAGAGATATGCCTTTCACTTGTGCCTCTACCACAAAATCGTTATACATGTCCTTCAGCATATTCAAAAGGTTTATGGACTTAAAATTCAACTTCAGGCTTTCGGTCTCAAATTCCTTGAGTTTTTCAAGATTATTCAGGAGTTTTCCAAAGCGTATTATTTCGTCATTCAGCCTCACTAACCCTTCATGGGTAATAGGAAACACTCCGTCAATCATGGCTTCAAAATTATTTTGAAGAACATTCAGAGGGGTCCTTATCTCATGATTCATATCAGATATGAGCCTACGTCTGAGCATATCCTGATTATTAAGCTTTTCGGCCAGACTGTTGATACTGTCCTTCAGACGGACTATTTCCTCAATATCTGTCTTTGTGTTCAATTTTTCTTTAAATTCGCCCCTAGACAAATTCACAGACATATTGGATACCTCTTTTATGGGAGCAGAAAACTGCTTTGACAGATAAAGGCTGGCGGCAATAATTATCAGAAGTGTGATTATTCCGCTGGCAGCGATGCTTTTGTTAATTGAGGATTTGAAAAGAACATCCTCTTCCGCCATTAAAAGAGGTGCGTATTGCCCTACTTCAACATATCCCACAATTTCACCCTCATACTTCAGCTCAAATCTCTTTGCAGAATATACACCGTTGTCCTGCACCTTCATATTTTCCAGATGGATTTTGTTTCTGATATCCATAGGATTCATCCCCCACACAGGAACATCATTTTTATCGTACAGAGTAAGATTATAATTGCTCATGTATGCATCATGCATCAGCTCAATGCCTGAATTTTCATTCCACCGACCGTCATGCTCATATTTTTTCTCCAGGTAGTCAACAATTCTTTCATACCTTTTATTCTGCACATCCGTCATATATTCTTTAAAAATATTGTTGATTGTAAAATTAACAAATAGCATTATAAGCAGAATGGCAGCTAAAGAGCAGACAATGAGCAGCATGCTTATTTTTTTCCGTATTGTGTTCATCAGTTCTCACCACCGAATTTATATCCTACCTTGGTCACGGTCATTATATACTTGGGGTTCCTGGTGTCCTCTTCAATTTTTTTACGTATATTTTTAATATGCACGTCCACAGTTCTGTCATAGCCGGTGAAATCAAATCCAAATATTTTATCGATCAGCTGTTCCCTGGAAAGTGCAATCCCCTTGTTTGATACCAATATATATAAAATATTGAACTCATTCGGCGTGAAGGGTACTTCCTCTCCCTTTACTTTAACGGTGCGACTGCTATAGTTAATTTCCAGATTACCGTCATCGTAAATGGAATCCGTACCGCCACTGTCCTTACCAAGCCTTCTGAACAAAGCATTGACTCTTGCGGTAAGCTCTCTGGGACTGAATGGTTTAACAAGGTATTCGTCGGCTCCAATGTTCAGTCCTTCGATTTTATCAGACAGAGAACCCTTAGCCGTCAACATGAATATATGCACGTCCGAGCTCTTCCTTATTTCTCTGCACACCTCTTCTCCGCCTATATCAGGCAGCATGAGGTCGAGGATGACTAAATTAATATCATTCTCCTCAGCACTCTCAATTCCTCTCATACCGTGAGATGTTAAAAAAACATTGTATCCCTCTCTTGCCAAATATGCTTTTATTACCTCTGAAACTCTTTCATCATCTTCTATAATTAAAATATTTTTCATGGCAACTCCATTATTCATAATAATTATAATATAAATTGTATGAATTGTATTGTCAACTGTATGAATAGAAAAAGAAAGGCAACGCAGCAGTCGGGCTTATTTAGCTATTAATTTTTCTCTTATAAGATCCAAATCCACAGTTTCCACGTCATCAACAGTGGTGATTATTCCCATCAACCCATTTCCTTTTGCTATACCGTAAAGCTCTGATCCTCCGGGCTTGAAATCAACTTCATTGTCTCCCTTCTCAACGTCAAACATCATAACAGGCTCTCCGGTATTTCCGTCAACTATAGCATAGCTACCCTCTGCATTGTCAAAATATGCAAAATCAAATTTAATTACCGTCGTTCCGCTGCTGCTCACAACCGAAACCAGCGGCTGTAATTCATATCCCAGTCCCCTTACGGTAATCCTATTGTTATTTGTCTTGCCTATCAATGTTTCTGTCGGAACCTTGGAGATATCGTCCCCATAAATGCTTGGCCCTGCACCTGAGATTCCCTGCTCTGCCTGACCTGCACAGCAGCTTCCACCCGTCGATGGTGCCGGAAGTGTTGGGTCAGGTACAGAAATATCCACAGAATCCAGCTTATCGACCACCTTGATTACTCCGCCTATCATACCCATCCAGCAGCTAAAGTTCATATCCTTGTCGCCAGGCGTGAACTCTAAAATATTTTCGCCTCTGTTTACCTTTATCTCTTTTTTCAAGGAAGGTATTATTATTGCGTTGTTGCATGAGTTTATTTCCTTGCCGTCAATAATCCATTTAACAGGAATATCTTTCTGGACATAAAATGCATTAGGAGTAAAACCTCTGTTGCTAACCGTCATGTTTATTATCTGCACTCCATCCTTAATTTCTGCCTTTGCAACATTTTCATTGACACTTTTACCGTCTGCGTCCGTTCTGCTTAAGGCCAGTGCCGTCATCGGATTAAGATTTATTCCTAAAATCGAAAGCCCCCTGTTGCCCATTATGATTCCCAGTACGATTATCATAACTCCGCTGAGCTTAAGTATTTTCTTCGTATATCCCTTGCTGAGCAACCCTGACAGAATACCGAAAGCAAGCATCAACGGCACCGTTCCAAGAGAAAATGCAAGCATTGACAAAGCTCCCTTAACCGGGCTTCCGGTTCCTAAGGCAAATATCTGCATGGTCTGCAAAGGCCCGCAGGGCATGAACCCGTTAAGCAATCCCACCAAAAACGGTGAGGATGATTTGTTTTTAAGGCTGCAGAAAGATTTCGGCATTGGTATCTGAATCTTTCTGAATAGGCTGAAGCCAGACATGTTGAGTCCCATCATAATCATGAACAGTCCAGCTGCTATCTGTACGGCTGCCTTTGACTGAAAAGAA
>DAMAEI010000013.1:37531-39301 GCA_031997345.1 Sedimentibacter sp.
AGAAAGAGAAAACACTGATCCCACCGCTCCTATTATCCCGCCGAGAACTGTATAGGATATGACCCTGCCTGCATTGTAGGCAATAGAAGGCTTCAAGGAATCAAACTTCGTGCCGACTCCTGCTGAAACAGTCTGCGAAAGCATTATTCCTCCGCACATACCTACACAATGAACAGATGTAAGTATACCTACTATGAACAATACCATATAAGATGCACCGGAGAGCATTTCTTCCATATCAAATCCCGCAGTGTTGAAGCCTAAGAGAATAACAGCAGCCACAATAATAATAAACCCGAAAAATTTATAATCACCGGATTTTTCTGTGCTGTATCCCGCATTTCTGATTGCTTCCTTTATTTTATCCCTGCCGCATATTTCATCATCATATTCTACTTCCGAATACTGCCCGCTGAAGCTTGCTTTAACAGTTATAATACCCTCCGTATTAAGCAGAGCTCTTTCAACCCTAGCCTCACAGGATGTACAGGTCATATCACAAACCCTTATTCTTTCCTTTTTAGTACTCATGCTTCACCTTCCATATATTATTTTAAAAAATAAATCAGCAGTGCAAAAACAGCAATGTTCTCGGTCCTCCACAGCAGCTCATGCACTCACCTCTTTTTTATATTCAATTATTTTAATTTATTTCTGTGAAGATAGTGTGAAGATTTGTTTTAAAAAAACATATATTTTCTTCATAAAATCTTCATATCTGCAAACTATAATATAGAAAATATCAGTTGAGGTATTGCGATGATTAAATGGATAAAAAAATTCCTTGATAATTTAGCTAAATCAAATCAAGAAACTTTCAAAGGCAAGCCATTGGATTGCTGCTCTCTCAACAGGGATTCTAACGGCAGAAAATCCAATTAAAACGAAATTACTATTACCGGATTAATCTCCTAATATAAAGTATGAAATAAGACCCCGTTGTGCTGGACGGGGTCTTGTTTTTTCTTTACAAAGCTATATAATAATATTAGTTTATATAAAAGGAGCTTACATGGACTTTCTGATATCTGTTTTAATTTTTTTGTTTTCGCTTATATTTTGTCTTTCAAGAAATATATCTGTTTTAGCTGCATTGGCAATAGGTACAATATCTTTCTCCATTACTGCATTGCACAGGGGATATAAAATAAAATCCGTTGTGCTGATGCTACTCAGGGGTGTGAAAAAATCCTTTACACTAATCCCCATATTTGCACTCATAGGAATTATTACCGGCATCTGGCGGGCAAGCGGAACAATTTCTTTCTTTGTTTATTACGGAACCCTCATTATGAATCCCAACTACTTTATTTTGTTTGCATTTCTCCTTTCGTGTACTGTTTCCTTTGCCCTCGGTACAAGCTTCGGAACTGTAGGCACCATAGGAGTTGTACTCATAGTCCTTGCCAGAGGCGGCGGCGTCAATATAAACGCTGCAGCAGGTGCAATTATATCAGGTGCATTTTTCGGGGACAGATGCTCTCCAACTTCTTCAAGCGCAAATCTCGTGGCAACTGTAACAGGGACAGACTTGTACGGCAATGTTAAAAGAATGATGATAACAGGGGCCATTCCTTTTGCAGCAACGGTTATATTTTATATTTATCTGTCTAAAAACAACCCTATTTCAATAACAGACAGGACTCTGCTCAATGAAATTGAGGCTCATTTTAGTTTAAGCTATGTCACCATCCTTCCTGCTTTAATTATCTTTGCCCTGGCACTTCTCAGGAAAAACGTGAAAATCTCCATGTCTTTCAGTATAGCAGC
>DAMAEI010000013.1:39311-49744 GCA_031997345.1 Sedimentibacter sp.
TCTCCTTATTCAGAAGATGAAGCTAAAGGATGTATTGCATACGATGATATTCGGTTTTCAGATGCAATCTGACAGCATACTTTCAGGAATCATATCCGGTGGAGGTCTGCTTTCGATGTTCGGTGTTTCCCTTATAATTATGACCGCTTCATCATTTTCCGGAATTTTCGAAGAAACCGGAATGCTCAACGAAATTCAGGAGATATTGAAGAAAATGAGCAACAAGGCTGGACTGTATCTGACAACAGCCATTGCTTCACTCATAATGTCCGCTTTCTGCTGCAACCAGACACTGCCAATATTGCTTACCCATCAGCTCATGAACAAACTGTACAAGGAAAAAGGCCTAACTGATGAAGACCTTGCAATCGATTTAGAAAACACTGCCGTAATGACCCCGGAGCTTTTCCCCTGGAGCATTGCCATAGCTGTTCCCCTTGCAACATTGTCAGCAGCTCCTACAAGCATTCTCTATGCTGTCTACCTCTACCTTGTGCCACTGATAAATATTGTAAGATTGCCGGCATTAAATAAAAAAACTGCCCTATAGCAGCAGCGGCAGTCTTCATTGGTGGCTGCGGGATTTATTTTCCGCAGCCGCATATATTGGATATTTTTATATCTATTGAAAAATTTGTTATACCATCCATCTCTTCATATATATCAGCAATTAATTTCAGTACTCTGTTTTTTTCCCCTCTTACGAATGTAGAAAGAACGCCTACCTCATTTTCAAGACCCGAATTGCTTATAATTTCAAGGACTCTGTTCACATCACCCATATAGTCATCGCTTACAATGGGAGTGAACGCAAGCTGACATGATGCTATTTTTTCCATACTGCACATACGAAACCTCCTACGGATGCTTTGGATAAATTATTTTCGTTTTCATAATTAAAATCATCGTCATTTGCAAGTGGTGGAACAAACAGACACTCTCCTGTATTTTCAAGCTTTTCCTTGTTCCATTGTCTGATTTCATCTATTGTCCTGAACTTAGCATACTTAAATACCGAATTCTCACGGAATGGCTCGGAAAGATACAGCTCGCTCCAGCTGCTTCCTCCGGCAATGGTCCCGATTGACACTCTTCCATCTTTTTTAACCACCCTGAGTAATTCATTCAGCGCCTTTGAAGCATCCTCCACAAATTCAAAGGCAGTCATTGAAATAACCCCATCAAATGTATCATCTTCAAATGGCAGATTGTTCAAATCCACATTGATAAATTCAATATCAAAATTCATTCCTGAAGCTTTTTCTCTCGCTCGATTAAGCATCTCATTGGAAATGTCAACACCGGTTACATCGCACCCCATGCCTGCAAGCTTTATGCTGAAGTTGCCGGTTCCGCAGCCCACATCAAGTATTTTCATACCTTTTTTAATTTCTGTCATTTTAAATACCAGATCTGTTTCCACCCTGTCCACAAAGCTTCCCTTTTTATCTGTGTACCATGAATCATAATCCGCAGCAAAATTATCAAAAATAGCCATTTTATCACCTACCCTTTCAACTTCTCTAAAATGTACTTCTTGTATTCCATAAACCTTTCACTTACTTCAAAATCTTCATTTCTGGGTTCAGGATTTACTATTGTTATTTCCTCAGTTATTTTACCAGGTGTGCCTGCCATAATATATATTCTGTCGGATAGCAAAATGGCTTCATCTATGTCATGCGTTATGAGAAATGTAGACAGCTTTATCTGCTCCATTACCCTGAGATACCACTGATGCATACTGCTTTTGGTTATGCTGTCCAGAGCGCTAAACGGTTCATCCAGCAGTGCGACCTTGTCAGAAAACAGATATGTGCGAAGCAAAGCAGCTCTCTGTCTCATTCCTCCTGATAATTGATTGGGATATTTATCCTGAGTTCCATCCAGCCCGAATTCATGGAAGTGCCCGGAAGCAATATCTCTTGCCCTGGTTTTTTTCTCGCCTCTTATGACCAATGGCAGAGACACATTGTCGATTATCGTTTTATAAGGCAGGAGCAAGTCCTTCTGCAGCATGTAGCTTACATTTCCAGTTGTGCCAGTTATATTGCTTCCGTCAAGCATTATAGTACCAGCATCCGTCTTTATCAGACCTGCTATTGCATTGAACAATGTTGTTTTTCCCACGCCGCTCACTCCTAAAATACTGACTATTTCTCCCTTATTCAATTCTACCGAAATATCATCTATTACTTTACATCCCTTGTAGCTTACAGTTATGTTGTTTGCAGTCAGTCTTTCCATTATTACCTCTTGTTGAAATCTTATTTAGGGAGATATTCATTGGTAAAGCCTGCTCCCCTGGGAATTTCATTTTCCACTAAATTATTTTCATATAGCCATCCATAGAATCCGTCCCATCTTTCAGAGTCTATGTACCCCCATGTGCCGGCATCGGCAATATATTGTCCTGCCAGCCATTTCTGGCTTTCTTTAACTATTTCACCATTAAGCTCGGGTGCGGCTTCCAATAAAATCTCGGCTGCAGCCTCAGGGTTTTCTATTGCATACTCATATCCTTTTTTTATTGCCGCTAATGCCTTTTTAACAATTTCCGGATTCTTATCCGCATATTCGTTGTTAACTATTATAACGGGACTGTAGTAATCAAGCTCTTTTCCATAATCAGCAAAGTTAAAATAATTTGTTTCCAGGCCCTTTACTTTTGCCGCAATCCCATCCCATGCATAGAACACCCACACTGCATCTATATCGGTCTGCAAGGCTGTAACAACATCTGCAACAGTACTTGGAACCATATTAATGTCCTCGAACTTTCCGCCGTCATCGGTTACGACTTTTTTGATTATGGCCTGCTCTATAGGCATATCCCATGTGGCATATGTATGTCCCGTCATTTTTGAGGGAGAGTCTATACCACTTTTCTTCAATGATATTATACCTGAGGTGTTGTGCTGTACTACAGAAGCTACCGCAGTAACAGGCATTGGATTTTCTGATGCGTTGTTTGGAGCTAATGTATCCTGGAAGCTTATTCCGAATTCAGCACCTCCGCCTCCAACCAGCGGTACTGCTCCGTCCTCAGGAGGCTGCAGTATATCCACTTCAAGTCCTTGCTCTGCAAAGAAGCCCTTTGTCTGTGCAACATATAATCCCGTGTGGTTGGTATTTGGCGTCCAATCCAGCACTATTCTGAGCTTTGTCTTGTCTGTTTTCGCAGCATCTCCTGCATTGCAGGCAGCAAGCGTAAACAACGACAAAATTAAAACTGATATTATTAATAAATTTCTTTTTCTGTTTTTCATTTATTTTTCCTTTCTGTACTTTATATTCAGTTCTGTCCTTTTTCTGTTTTCTCCCAGGGCATTGCAGCTTTTCTTACATATGACACCAAAAGCATCAACATGAGACTTATGAGAGAGATGAAAAATATTACCGCGAACATTTTGTCAAAAGAATATGACTTTCGTACTCTCGTCATATAAACTCCCAGTCCCGCAAAGCCTCCCAGCCATTCAGACACCACGGCGCCCACCACCGAATAGGACACTGATATTTTAAGTCCTGAGAAAAACTGCCCCAAAGCGCTTGGCAGCTTAATATGTGTAAAGCATTGAAGCCTGTTTGCGCCCATTGCCTTCAATAAATTCAACGCATCCTGGTCAGCCGAGCGGAAGCCCTCAAGAAGGCTAACTGTAACTGGAAAAAATGTAATTATAACAATCAATGTTATTTTCGGTAATATACCGTATCCCATCCACAAGACCAGAAGAGGTGCTATTGCAACTGTGGGCACTGTCTGTGTCAATACGATTATGGGATATACAGATTTATAAAAAAGATGAAACCTGTCCATCAGCACGGCAATTACAAATCCTAGGACTGTTCCAGCCGCCATACCCAAAAATGCTTCTGTCAATGTTGTTTGGGCATGCATCATTAATAGCGGAAAGTCCTTAATAAATGCCGAGACAACATCAAGTGGAGATGGCAGCATGTACTTAGGTACAATGCCCGTAAATGACAAAGACTGCCATATAATCAATATGGCAGCTATCGCCAAAACAGGCGATATTTTATTGATGGTGCTTTGTAACTTTCTGGGCAATAGTCAGCACACCACCATCCGGAGCAAAACTTATTTTTACATAAGAGGATACCTTTGGCGCTCCTGCCTTTACCGCAATAAGCTGACAGTTTTTAACTATGTCCATCAACTCTTCGTATTCTCCTTCAATGGAGGTCTCACTGGGACCTACATAATAGTTCAATCCTGTACTCTTGATATAAGCGATTACTTCGTCAACAATGCGTATAACCTCCTGGTCTGATTGAACATGTGGTAAAACTTGAATAGCTACACTTGCTTTCATAAAAAAGCCTCCTTTAATAGTATTCGCAGTCTCATTCACCAAAGTATCAGCTCCCTCCGGTCGCATACTTTGAGAATCACTGCATACAAAAACCCCTCCGGTTTACGGAGGGGTACAGAAGTTCATAAAAGCTACATCCTTGCAATATGTACAATCCCTCCGCCAGCATTACCTGGATCAGGTTCCAAACAGTTTTTCTGTTTTAGGGTTTTGAACATTGGAGTAGTTCTATCTCAGCCTAATTCATTAAGCTCCCCTTAGCTTGATATTAGCATAACTAAAAAGGCTTGTCAATATTAATTTAAATAAAGTTATTGTTTTCACATAACTATTAAAAGATCTTATACAATATACATTATTAGAGCAATTACAATACTATTTTTTCTAAAATTGTCTGCAATGTTAAATCTAAAACCACATAACATTAACTATAACTGTAGCAGCTATAAGTGATGCTAAATCTCCTAACAATCCTGCAATAACTGAATGTCTTACATTTGTTATGCCAACGCATCCAAAATAAACTGCAACTATATAAAATGTTGTTTCTGTTGATCCAAGTGCAACAGACGCAATTCTTCCTATTTGACTCTGAGTTCCGTATGTTGCTAAAAGTTCACTCATCATGCCCTCTGCTCCACCGCCTGAGAATGAACGCATAATTCCCATTGGCAATACCTCTCCCGGCAAACCAATTAGTTCTGTAATGGGATTAATTAACCTTACTAGCCAATCCATTGCTCCTGATGCGCGGAACATTCCAATTGCACAAAGCATACAAACCAAGTATGGAACGATTGTAACAGATACTTTCAAACCGTCTTTCGCTCCTTCTGTAAAAACAGAATATACCTTAACTCCCTTAATAAGTGCGTAAACCGGAATAAATAATAACACCAATGGTATAGCATACATTGAAATAATATTTAGTACATAAGTCATCAAATTTTCCTCCCTTAATTAAAGCTTTATTGGATCTTTACCAACATAGTCTTCGTTAATTTCCAACGTTCCTGCCGCTATTTCTCTTGCAATGATGTTTTCAAGATTGTATTTTTTTGTTTTATTTAATAAAAGTGTTGCTCCTATTCCAACTATAGTTGATATGGTTGTTGCCAAAATAACCGGTCCAACTACTTCAGTGTTTCCCTCTACTTGTATAGCTGAACGAAGCGCTAATACTGTTACAGGTATCAATGTGATTGAAGTTGTACTGATAGCAAGAAGCATACACTGTGCATCTGTTGCAATATTTTTTGTTTTGTTAAGTGTTTGTAAATCTGCCATAGCCTTTAATCCAAAAGGTGTCGCAGCATTTCCAATACCTAAGATATTTGCTGCAAAATACAAAGCCATAGAACTCATTGCAGGATGCTCTGCCGGTACATCAGGGAATAAAACTCTCATTACCGGTCCTATAAGTTTTCCTAGTTTTTCACACAAACCTGCTTTTTCCATCAAAGCCATAAACCCTGTAAAAAAAACCATGACTCCCACTAAGCCTATTACAATGTCTACCGCAATACCTGCAAAATTAAATAAAGCATCTTGTACTGCAACAATATTGCCTGTAAATATTCCGGCAACAACTGCTATGGCAACTAAGCCAACCCAAATAAAATGTATCATTTCATTTTTCTCCTTTATTTTGTGTTTACTTATTTATAGCAATTTATATGCCAAAATTCTACACTGTTTTTTTGTTTAGCTTTATAGAAATCACCTCATATTTCAAACAAATTATTTATTATAATAAAATCCTTTGATTGTGCATGCAATAATATGTTCTAATTACAGAACCCCATTTCCTTGATTCAGGAAAAACTTTTCAAATTCGCTCTTTACTTTTTAATGGTATATCTATAAAATTGATTTAATTGATGACTTACACTTAAGCAATAATTTTCATTACGTTTTTTGTGCCTTGAGTGTTGCGAAAGGAATGTATATATTTATGGAAAAAATTAAGTACTATTATACCTCAATGTCTAAACAGGTTTTTTTGATTACTCTTGCTTTACTGCTTATTGCAAGATCTATAGTATTTATTGAAGTGATTTATTTTAATATTAATAACTATCCAACCACCTATAATTTGATGGTTGCATTGTTTATTCACTTTGTATATTTATTGATAACTATTTTCTTTTTCTTTGGGTATAAGTATTTTATTGCCGAGTATGATGAGAATAATATTGTTTATACCAACAAAATCATGAGAAGAGAAAATAACGTGGAGCTCAAAGATATTCAAAAAGCTGTTTTAGGAAAAAGAGGGATTTCTCTTTACACCAGCCCTCAAAAAAAACCTTGCTTCTTTCTTCCGTTCTTTCGATTAGGTGTTGTTTCACCTGTGGGTGTTGATGGATTTTACAAAATATTAAAATCAAAAGATATTTTATTAGAAAAAAAGTTTACCACACTTCCGGGTCATGGCAAGTACAAAAAAATCTTTTCTGTTTTGTATTCATGTCTCGCTCTTTTCACACTGGCATATCTTACTCAGGCGCTAGCTTTAATTTTCGCAATAATTAAAAACAGGTAATAGGACGCTTGATACAATAAACAGCAAGGGATGGCTTAAACCATCCCTTGCTGTTTATTGTATTCTTATGTCTCATATCTTAACGCTGAATATTGCCTAAGATATGCACTCCTTCATTATTCTCATAGCGTTAAGATGGCAAATTTTATCTATCTCATCGCTTTTGAAATGTTTTTCTAAAGCATTTATAAGAATGGGATATCCCGAATAGTCTTTCATTTCTAATTCATCATCTATGCCATCAAAATCTGAGCCAAGCGCTATACTTTCTATTCCTGATTTGTCAGCCATATAAACTGTATGCAACACAATATCATCAATGCTAGAGTAGGTTGAGCCTTCCCTTAAAAACTCTGCGCAAAAGTTCACTCCCACTACTCCACCCTTTTCACCTAAAACCTTGAGTTGCTTGTCCGTCAAATTTCTTTGGTGACCGCTCAATGCTCTTGCACATGAGTGAGAAGCGACAAATGGCTTCTTAGAATGCTCAGCAACATCAAAAAAACCACCCTCTGACAAATGGGACACGTCAACAATCATTCCAAGCTTATTCATTTCACAAACCACTTCTAACCCAAACGGTTTAAGTCCTAACATATGTAGCTTTTCATCCTTGCTGCATGGAAAGCCTATGGAGTTTTCATAATTCCATGTGAGGGTTATGAGCCTTACCCCCATATTGTATATTTCATTTAATCGTTCAATTTTATCGGCAAGCACCACTCCGTCTTCGACTGATAAAATTGAAGAAATTTTACCCTCTATCCTATTTTTCTCAAAATTATTCCAATTATAAACAGGGCTTATGGTGGCGTTGTTTTTTTCCAATTCTTTTTTATATACCAAGTAAACTTCGTGAAATATATCATATGGATCCATTGTCTTCATTTCATTTCTTGAAATATAGATGGCAAAAAACTGCGCTAATGCCCCTCCCGCTTGCATTTTTTTAATACTTATATGGCTGGGATTATCCCGCAATTCCATATTTTTATCCCTATAAAAGTTCAACAAAGTATCACAGTGAAAATCTATTATATTCATATGCCTCTTCCTTTTTTAGTTTTTTAAATTCTACACTGCAAACATCATGCCAATAATAAGTCAAGAAATATCTGCAATATTACACTTATTTTTTTCTATAAACATTCGCTTTTCTTAATACAGGACAATTAGTACTGTTTTTAGGAAAAATAACAATATGACTTACAATGTATTTATGTTATTTAAAAACTATCTTCTAACTTTGTATAAAATATTTTTTGAGTTTTTCATAAAAAACTGATTTTGATACATCCAGATCCTGCATTGCCTTTGCTTTATTACCATTAGCTATAATAAGGGCATCCTTTATTATTCTCTTTTCAGCTTCCTCTATTTGTTCTCTCATAGAAATTCCCTTTGCTACAAATTCTTTTATATTAATATGCTCAGGATATATCCAATTTGCATCACATAAAGTTACGGCACGTTCAATCACATTCTCTAATTCACGAACATTTCCGGGCCAATCATATCTAATCAATTTATCTAAAGCCTCTCCTGAAAATTGTTTGAGTTCTATGTCATATCTTGTGCAAATTTTATTTAAAATTCTATTAATCAATGTATATAAATCAGATTTATGTTCCCTAAGCGGTGGCATATGTATTGGAAAAACATTTATTCTATAATATAAGTCCTGTCTGAAGGTCCCATTTAGCACTTCTTCTTCAAGTTTCTTATTTGTTGCTGCAATAACTCTTACATCTATTGGTATGGGCTTAGACGAACCAACCCTGTAAATTATTTTGTTTTGTAGTACATGAAGAAGTTTCACCTGTATTTCTAACGGCAAATCTCCTATTTCATCTAAAAAAATCGTACCTCCGTTTGCATTTTCAAAAAAACCAGAGCGCCCTGAGGACAGCGCTCCGGTAAAAGCACCTCCCACATACCCAAACAATTCACTTTCAAAAAGTGTTGGAGCTATTGCATTACAGTTGACCTCCACAAACGGAGAATTTTTGTTGTTTTTTTCATGAATGAGTCTGGCAATCAATGATTTGCCCGTTCCACTTTCACCTGTGATAATTACATTGAATTTAGTGGTTGATGCCTTATGCGCCAAATACTTTAGCTGGTTAATCGAATGGCTGTTTCCCACAAACTCTTGAAAAAGATTTTCAGATGTATATCCATAAGAAATAGTGCGGTTTGCATAACTCTTTTCTATTTCCATCAGTATTTGATTTCTATCATCTAATAATTTCTCAAGTTCAGAGGCATCTTGTATTCTTATCATAGCGCCCACTATTTTATCTTTTTCTTGAATTGCTTTTATTGAACACAAAACTAATCTTTTATTGATTTCACAAAAATCATTGCCGATTTCATTTTTTTGACCGGACAAAACTTCTTCCAAGTACTGCAACAGCTTTCCTTTTTCAAATATGTCCTCTATTTTTTTCCCCAAAACTTCAATTGATTCTTTATTATCTCCTTTTGAAAGATATACTTTGCCGCTTAAAATTTCTTTTATAGATTCTTTTTTTATCGTATATCCTTTTTCTTGAAAAAATTTTATCTTACCTGTTTTTCCGTCAATAATAACCATATGCCCAAAACATTCAAAAAAGGTAACACAGAAGGTATTTTCATTGACTTTAATTTGAATGTTCTTTTTTGTAACATCAACATTGATCTGTATACTAAAACCTAAATAGTTTGTATCCAAAGAAAATTCTTGATTCAAATTTGTTCCCCTAATATATTTGTATACAGGTTTTATTTTGTTGTTTTCAAAAACTCCTATAGCAATTAAACAGTCTTTTGACTGTATGTCTTTATTTGTTATATTGATTTTTTTTAAATCTTCAGGCGATAAATTACCGTCATCATTTCCTATCCCCATATCTGCAATTATTACAATATCATCCTTTAATACCTTTCCACCTTCATGAAAAGCATATCTGTCAAAAATAATTCCTGTTATTCTTTTTGCTTTCTCATTAAACAGGGAAATTCTCTTTTCGTCATCCACAAGAATTATGCCCTCTTCTAAATGGTCTGTAACAAATCTCAACAGCTCAGAATCTTCTATCATTTGCGCCTCCTTATCTTATGCAGTTGAAATATTATAGCAAATAATAGATTTACTGCTATTTCATCAACCCTTTGTATCGTATTTTCCTCTTGTAGATTCAAAGTAGAAATAACTCTTAAACACGTTTGAGATAATTATATCACAATTAATAAAAAGATATAGGGAAAAATTTATAAGCAATCAGATTTGCTCTACAGCTTAGCTATATCAAATGTATCCGCCAGCAGCGTCCAGTTCTGGGTGAACGGATATCCCAGACCCCAGTAGCTTAACCCCCTCAGGCCGTATTCCTTGACTAAATCGAACTTAGCCTGTGCGCTTCTTGCATCCTCGAACCAAACCTCATGAGCGTTGCCCGCTTCATCACTGTATCTGAAAAACGGAGATTGAGCTACATAATCATACTGTATCTGGGCATTGTGCGCATATGCCCGATTCATTGCCTCTTCGACGCTTATTGTTTCGG
>DAMAEI010000013.1:49754-53816 GCA_031997345.1 Sedimentibacter sp.
GCTGAAATGGCAGAGTCCAGTCTCTGGCATATATCTGAAACCCCATGAGTATTTTATCCCTTGGTATAACTGTAACCGCATAATCAAGCACTTTCCGCATTTCATTTACAGGAGAAATGGCTCTTGGCTGTCCGCCCCTCCAGCCCCATTCATATGTCATAAGGACAACAAAATCGGCAACCTTGCCATGAAACGGATAGTCGTGTGCTTCATACAGCAATCCTTTCTGCTCTGAGCTAACTTTGGGTGCCAGAGATGTAGAGACGAAAAACCCTTCTTCATGAAGTTTATTTACGGTACTTTCCAGAAAATTATTGTATGCCTCCCTATCCTCAGGGAGCACATATTCAAAATCAATGTTCAACCCTCTGTAGTCCTTGTCCTTCATTGTTTTTATTATATTGTTCTGAAGATTGGCAACTGCCTCAGGATTGTTTAGAACCTTGTATGCAACATCTTCTCCGGGAATATTTGTAGTGAAATTAACAATTGACATCATAGGAACAATACCATGAGCTATGGCCTCACCAATGGCTGCTTCGTCGTCTATGGGAGTCAGGCTGCCGTCCTCCTGCACAATGTATGCGAATGGAGTCAGGTATGTCAGTACATCTCCCACCCCATTCACAATGGGTACCGCATCCTGTCCCAGTGTGTATGTAAATGCGTTGACTTCAATTTCAGGTCTCGGCTTCTCGGGGATTCTCAGAACCTGACCTACATACAGGTTTTCGGGATTGAGAATTCTATTTTCCCACAACAAATCCTGCACCGATACTCCATGACTCTGGGCTATTTTCCATGCGGTATCTCCCGGTTTCACAGTGTGAGTAGCTTGTTCTTCAGGTATCAGAAGTGACTGCCCCACCAAAAGCCTGTTCGGATCCGGCAATCCGTTTGCTTCAACTATTTTATTGATATCGGAATTGAATTTATCGGCTATTTCCCATAAAACATCCCCATTTTGTACAACATATATAAACATGGCGACCTCCTCGGCTATTATATATTATTAATATATTCATCCGGGCGCTCGCCATGATTAATTATTTCGCTATATCTGTCCTGTACTCCATTTTTTCAAAATAGATTTTAGGAATGTTTTTATAAACCTTTTCTCTTGCCTCGTCTATTGATTTACCCATTGCCGTAACTGCGAGAACTCTGCCGCCGTCAGTGATTATTTTCCCGTTCTCAGTTCTTGTTCCCCCGTGGAACACTATTACATCATCATCGAGGTTGTCTAAGCCTGTTATTTCCTTGCCTTTTTCATAGTACTCGGGATATCCTCCAGATGCAAGAACAACTGTAACGCATTTTTCTTCCTTCCACTGCAAGTCTTCTTCCCTTAAGCTGCCCTCCGTACATTTGAGCATAATATGTGCCAAATCTGATTCCAGCCGTGGAAGCACAACCTCTGTTTCAGGATCTCCAAATCGGGTGTTGTATTCCAATACCTTTGCTTGATTGTCGCTTACCATCAGTCCTATGAACAGCACTCCCCTGAAATCAATATTCTCTGATTTAAGGCCATTCAACGTTGTTTTTAATATGTTTTCACTGATATATTCCTTTAATTCATCAGCGTATATACTATTAGGAGAAAAGCATCCCATTCCTCCGGTGTTAAGGCCCATGTCATTGTCCCGCGCCCTTTTGTAGTCTCTTGCACTTTCCATTGGAATAATGGTTTTTCCGTCCACAAAGCAAAGAAGTGATGCTTCTGTACCTTCAAGAAACTCTTCAATTACCACAGTGTTGCCTGCATCGCCGAACTGCCTGTCATTCATTATGTCGTCTATTGCTTTTTCAGCTTCTTCTTTTGTCTGGCAAATAATAACTCCCTTGCCCGCTGCCAGTCCGTCGGCCTTGACCACCAAGGGGACAGTGAAATTATCCAGTGCAGCCTTTGCTTCTTTTGAGCTTGTACAAGAGCGGTACATTGCTGATGGTATGCCGTATTTTCGCATGAATTCTTTAGAATATGACTTACTTCCTTCCAGACGTGCTCCCTTGCTGCAGGGCCCGAATGTTTTTATGCCCTTTTCTTCGAGTATATCTGCAAGTCCCATAACTAAAGGAACCTCCGGCCCTATAACCGTCAAATCTATATTTTCTGAAACAGCAAATTCAGCCAAGCCAAAAAGATTATCAACGCCAATATTTATGCATTCAGCAACCTGTGAAATACCTCCGTTGCCCGGAGCGCAATAAATTTTATCCACCATGGGGCTTTGCTTCAATTTCCAGCAAATAGCGTGCTCTCTGGCTCCGCTTCCGACCACCAAAATATTCATAGCGCCTCCTAATGTTTGAAATGTCTCATGTCAGTAAATATCATGGACATATTGTGTTTATCGCATTCTTCTATTGAAGCTCCGTCATTCAGGGAGCCTCCCGGCTGAATTATTGCCGTTATTCCGGCTCTTGCAGCCTCCTGCACACAGTCCGGAAACGGGAAAAATGCATCAGAAGCAAGTGCCGCTCCCTTTAAGCTGTCCTTGCCCAGGAATTCCAGCGCATGCTCAATTGCCTGCCTGCATGCCCATATGCGGTTAACCTGCCCCGGCCCTATTCCCACGGATTGCCCGTCCTTAACAATTGTTATGGCATTTGATTTTGTATGCTTCACAATTTTCCACGCAATTATCAAATCCTTCATTTCCTGCTCCGAAGGCTGTTTCTTTGTCACCGTTCTCAGTAAACCGTCATCCGGCAAAAGCTTTGAATCTATGGTCTGAACAAGCATACCGCCTGCCACCTTTTTAATGTCGTAAGCATTTTCATCCTGCTTCTTTTCAATGTCCTTCAGAAGCAGAAGCCTGATATTTTTCTTGGACCTGAGTATGTCCAGAGCTTCTTGGGAATATGAAGGCGCCACAACTATTTCAAGAAAAATATTATTTATTTCCTCAGCTGTCTTCTCGTCAATTTCCCTGTTAAAAACCACTATTCCTCCGAATATAGATGTGGGGTCTGCCCTGTATGCCTTCATGAATGCATCGTATATATCGCCACTGATGCCTACACCGCACGGATTTGAGTGTTTACATGCCACAACAGCAGGCTCTTCAAACTCCTTTAAAAGCTCCAGAGCTCCGTTTGTATCGTTTATATTGTTGAACGAAAGCTCCTTTCCATGAAGCTGCACAGCAGATGAAAGCATTCCCTTTCCTCCTGCAACTTCCTTGTAAAATGCTGCTCTCTGATGAGGATTTTCTCCGTAACGCATATCCTGTACCTTTTCATAGGTAAGGGTAATTGTTTCCGGTAAGCTTAGGTCGCCTCTCTCTTTTTTAATATAAGAGGCTATGAGTGCATCGTAGTGAGCAGTATGCTCAAACACCTTTGAGCACAGATAAAGCTTAGTATCAGGAGACACTTCATTGCATGCTTTCAATTCCTCAATTATTCTGCCATAATCAGCAGGGTCAACTACTACGGCAACATCCTGGTAATTCTTTGCAGCGGAACGCAGCATTGTTGGCCCGCCTATATCTATATTTTCAATTGCTTCGTGCCTTGAAACATTTTCTTTAAGAATAGTCTGTTTGAATGGATATAAATTCACAGCTACAATATCAATTGTTTCAACATTGAGCTCCCTCAGGCTGTTCATATGCTCCGGATTAGACCGCACTGCCAGAAGTCCGGCATGAATTTTAGGGTGCAGAGTTTTTACCCTTCCGTCCAGACACTCGGGAAATCCTGTAATCTCTGAAATACCGATTACCTTTATTCCGGCATCACTCAGCGCCTTGTGTGTTCCTCCCGTTGAAATTATTTCAACTCCCAGCTCCTGAAGCTCCTTAGCAAATTCTACAATTCCTGTTTTATCAGATACGCTTATTAAGGCTCTCATTTATTCAACTATTCCTCCCTTATTTTAACTTTTCTTCCATCAGTTTCGATTCTTCCGTCACAATAATATTTGACTGCAGCAGGCAAAAGTCTATGTTCTATCTTCAGCACTCTTTGCTGCAATACCTCCGGTGTGTCGTCCCAGTATACCTCAACGGCCTCCTGCAGTATTATAGGTCCTGCATCTGCCTCCTCATCCAC
>DAMAEI010000013.1:53826-58250 GCA_031997345.1 Sedimentibacter sp.
GTGGCATCTGTTATTTTGGCTCCGTATTCTATTACAGACTCGTGAACCTTCAGGCCGTAATAGCCCTTACCACAAAATGATGGTATCAATGACGGATGTATGTTGATTATTTTATTTCTGTATTCACTTATGAATTCGGGCGAAAGTATTTTTAAATATCCCGCAAGAACCACTAGGACAACACCGTGCTTTTTAAGCACACTTACTATTTCGTCATTGAAGGCAGTCCGGTTTTCATACCGCTTAGCATCTACAAATACGGCATCTATACCGTTCATTCGTGCTCTTTCTAAACCGTAGGCGTCCTCCTTATCAGAAATAACAACAGCGATTTCTCCGTTTATTTCACCGCTCTTTGTGCCGTCTATCAGTGACTGTAAATTTGTTCCCGAGCCTGATACCAATACACCTATTTTTAACCTCGGCATATTTTAAGCCCGCCTTCTCTCCTTGCTGTCCTTCCCATAATAACCGGTTTTTCACCCTGGCTCTCCATATATTCCATAATCTCCTGAGCATTTCCGGCGTCCACAGCAAGAACTATACCTATGCCCATGTTGAATGTGGAATACATTTCATCATCTTGTATGTTGCCTTCCCTCTGAATGAGCTTGAATATTGGCAGCACATTAATAGCATCACCATCTATATCAGCTGTTATGCCCTCGGGGAAAATTCTCGGTATATTTTCATAGAAGCCGCCCCCTGTTATATTGGCCATGCCCTTTATTTCAAATTTAGAAATTAAATCTGAAATAAGTGTGGCATATATTCTTGTAGGAACCATGAGCGCCTCTCCCAGCGTGCTTCCCAGCTCATCTATATATTCGTCTGTGCTATAATTGCTATGGTCAAAAAATACCTTTCTTACAAGGGAATAGCCGTTTGAATGAACTCCGCTTGACGGAATTCCTATAAGTACGTCCCCATCTGTTATTTTAGAGCCGTCAATAATTTTTTTCTTGTCCACTATACCTACGCAGAAGCCTGCTATATCATATTCACCTTCACCGTACAAGCCCGGCATTTCCGCAGTTTCACCGCCTATGAGAGCAGCTCCTGCCTTTATACATCCGTTCGCAACGCCCTTCACGATTTCCGCAGCCTTTTCAGGCTCTAACTTTCCCGTTGCAATGTAATCAAGGAAAAACAGAGGCTTAGCGCCCTGGCAAATAACGTCGTTCACACACATGGCAACGGCATCCTCGCCTATTGTGCCGTGAATTCCTGTTTTAAACGCAATCATGAGCTTTGTTCCCACTCCGTCCGTTCCGGAAACAAGAACAGGCTCTTCATAGTCGTCCTTATTGATTTGAAACATTCCTCCGAAGCCTCCGATATCGGACAAAACTCCCTTGGTATATGTTTTTTTCACATGATCTTTAATCAGTCTAACCGTTTTATAGCCGGCATGGATATCCACACCAGAATCTTTGTATGTTAAATTATCAGACATTCTATACCTCCTGATTGGGAACTTCCATTGGGTAATCGCCGTTGAAGCATGCAAGACAGAAGCTGTTTTCAGAGCACGTTGCCTTCACAAGCCCCTCAAGGCTCAGATAATGAATGCTGTCTGCGCTGATAAATTCCTTTATTTCTTCAACTGTCTTATTTGCTCCTATCAATTTAGTTTTATCCGGCGTATTGATTCCGAAAAAACATGAATGTGTCACGGGAGGCGATGCCACCCGAACATGCACCTCTTTTGCTCCGGCTTCCTTCACCATTCTGACAATCTGCTTTGTGGTGGTTCCTCTCACGATGCTGTCGTCAATCATGACCACAATTTTATCCTTCACTAATTCCTTAAGGACGCTCAGCTTTGTTTTAACTCCCTGCTCCCTCAGCTCCTGTTTAGGCTCAATAAATGTGCGTTTCGCATATCTGTTTTTAATGAGCCCGAGACCAAAGGGTATTCCTAATTCCGTAGCATATCCCATAGCTGCGGGAGTTCCCGAATCCGGAACAGAAAACACTAAGTCAGCCTTCACAGGTGCTTCCTGTGCAAGAATCCTTCCCGAATTATATCTTGTCCCATATACGTTCACACCGTCCAGGTTGCTGTCCGGCCTTGCAAAATACACATGCTCAAAAATGCACAGCTTTTTCTGAGCATACTTGCTGCCCTTTATGCTTTCCACGCCGTTTTCATTTATAACCACTATTTCTCCCGGCTCAATATCCCTTATAAATTCGCCTCCCATGGCACTTATGGCACAGCTCTCCGATGCCAGCAGGTAGCCGTCCTGCCTCTTTCCAAGGCAGAGAGGTCTTAAGCCGTAATAGTCGCGCACTCCTATAAGCTCCTTTTCCGTCATGAATACAAAGGCATAGGCTCCCTTTACGATTTCCGTAACATTTTGTATAGACTTTACTATTCCTCCCTTGTAATGTCTCGCCACCATGTTGGCAACAACTTCGGAATCAGTGGAGGTCTGGAATATTACGCCATTGTCTTCAAGTATGTTTCTCATGGAATCTGCATTTACCAGATTCCCGTCATGGGCGAGGGCAATAGAGCCCTCTCTGTATCTTACAACCAAAGGCTGTGCATTCTGTTTTTCGCTATCGCCTGTTGTGGAATATCTCACATGTCCGATTGCAAGCCTGCCGGACATTCTGTCAACAACGTCCTGAGATATAACATCCGCCACCAGTCCCATATCCTTGTGGTATTCCATTCTGTTCTCTGTCTGAACCGCAATCCCCGCGCTCTCCTGCCCCCTGTGCTGCAGTGCAAATAATCCGTAATAAATCAGCTGTGACGCTATATCCGGATTTTCAGTATATACACCAACAACTCCGCATTCTTCGTGAAGCTTGTCATCATCTGTTAGTTCAAAATACATAATATCTCCCGGTAATTAATTTTGTTTGCTGCTGATTCTTGACAGAACTTCCTGGTAAACCTCTTCCACTCCACCCATGTCTCTTCTGAACCTGTCCTTGTCCAGCTTCTTGTTTGTTTCCGCATCCCACAGCCTGCATGTATCCGGGGAAATTTCGTCTGCAAGTATTACCTTTCCATCATAAATGCCGAATTCAAGTTTAAAATCTATTAACTTAATATTTATTTCCAGGAAGAAGCTTTTCAGCACATCATTTACCTTGAGAGCATATGCCTTTACAGCGTCAAGCTGTTCATCCGTGGCAAATTCCATTGCTCTGATGTGATAATCGTTAATCATTGGGTCGCCGAGAGCGTCATTTTTGTATGAAAACTCAAGAACTGTCTCCTTCATGGGAACTCCCTCCTCAAGCCCTAGCCTTTGTGCCAGAGAACCTGCGACCACATTTCTTACTATAACCTCCAAGGGAAGAATTACAACAGCCTTCACAAGTGATTCTCTATCATTCAGAAGCTCAAGCTGATGAGTGGGAACACCTTCTTTTTCCAGAAGTGCAAACAGTGCTGCAGACATTTTATTATTTACAGCTCCCTTTCCGGTGATTGTTCCTTTTTTCTCTCCGTTGAACGCTGTTGCATCGTCCTTGTATTCAACTATATATTGCTTTGGATCATTGGTTTTATAAACCTTTTTAGCTTTTCCTTCATAAACCATTTCTAATTTTTTCATTTTCATCCTCCTCTTAAATACTTTTTAATTTTTCGTTTAATTTTTTATCTTTTTCAAAAACCTTTTCAGCCATCTGCTTCTTATAATTTTTAAACTTTTCTCTCAGTTCTTCATATTTCACGGACAAAATCTGAACTGCCAGAAGTGCGGCATTGTCCGCTCCGTTTATGGCAACCGTTGCAACAGGCACTCCGGGAGGCATCTGAACTATTGCCAGAAGCGCATCCATTCCGTCAAGTCCTATAACAGGCAAAGGTGTACAGCCTGCCAGCACACCCGGCAAATGAGCAGCCTTGCCTGCAGCTCCTATAATTAATTCATAGCCCTCGGCCTCGGCATTTTTTGCAAAGCCTATTGCCTCATCCGGAGTTCTGTGAGCAGAAATAACTCTCACTGTTACATCAATTCCAAATTCCTTCAATATGTTGTAGCCCTTTTCAACTATTGGGAAATCCGAATCGCTTCCCATGATTATTGCAACCTTCATGCTTCCTCCATATCATTACTTGAAATATTTTACGCCGGATTCAAAAATCATCTGATCCTTGTCTCCCGTAATGTTTTTATACAAATCTCTGTCCAGACGCTCGGAATGCGCCATCTTTCCAAACACTCTGCCGTCTGGACTTGTAATTCCCTCTATTGCCTCAGCGGAGCCGTTCACATTGTATATGCCGTCATAGGAAGGATTATTATCCTCGTCCACATACTGTGTGACAATCTGCCCTGACTGCTTCAGCCTCTTAATCCATTCTTCATTTGCGACAAATCTTCCTTCACCGTGAGAAACCGGCAGGCTGTGAACATCTCCCACATTGCACATGCTCAGCCATGGAGACGCAT
>DAMAEI010000014.1:0-2912 GCA_031997345.1 Sedimentibacter sp.
GCTACCATGACCACTAAAATTGCAGTAACAATGCTGAAAAATGGTGCATCCATCGATGACACCATTGAAACCGTCATAAATACTCTTCCGGAATGCAAGGTAAGAAAGCTTGCTTATTCAACCTTTACCATCATTAAAATTGATAGAGACAACAATGCATATATTGCCGAATATGACAATCCTCCTTATTTTTATTACTCTCAGAAGAGGATGCTGCCTGTGGATAAAACCGAAAGAATTATAGGCTCCAAAAAAATATATGAATCATATATTTCACTCAAAGAAGGGGATACTCTCTGTGTTGTGAGCGACGGAGCAATACATGCAGGCATAGGTCAGATGCTGAATTTAGGCTGGTCGTGGAATGAAATAAATGAGTACCTGAAAAACCTGAACTATGTAAACAAATCGTCACAGCTAATCAACGGAAATTTCATAGGTGTATGCAACAACCTTTACAACAATAAGCCCGGAGACGATACAACCATATTGACGGTGAAGGTGAGAAGGCCTGAGATAATCGACATGTTCATAGGCCCTCCCGCCGATAAGTCTCTTGACAAAACACTTGCGGAAATCATGGATACAAGTGAAAATATAAAAATAATCTGCGGCGGCACAACTGCGCTTATAGCTGAGCGTGAGCTTGGAAAGGAGCTTGATGTGGATATGGATTCCATGAAGGAGGATGTTCCTCCAATTGCATACATGGAAGGCTTCGACCTTGTGACAGAGGGAGTTCTTACTCTGGGAAAGACGCTGAAAAATATTAAAAAGCTGAATGAATCTAGCTATGAAACTTTACCGGATGGCGACAGCTATGATGGATGCTCCCTTCTGACAAAGATGCTCACAGACATAGGGACACACATAAACTTTTATATAGGAAGGGCAATCAATCCCGCGCACCAGAATCCAAACTTTCCCATGGGATACAATATCAAGCAGAACATCCTTGATGGTTTGGCTGATGAATTGAAAAAGGCAGGTAAAAAGGTAAATATAATGTACTTATAAACCCCCGGAAACTCCAATTCATGAAGCCGCCAGGGGTTTTTTTATTATACAAATGCATATCCGGGTTTTTTATCAAGATGATGGGTTGTATCTATAAATCTGATGGTTCCGGATTTTGAACGTGTTACCATTGATGAGGTTCTTGCCCTGTTGTTTGCCATGTACCTCACGCCCTTCAGAAGCTCACCGTCAGATACACCTGTTGCGGCAAAGATAATATCTTCCCCCTTTGCCAGGTCCTCCATTGTAAGCACTCTGCTCCAGCAGTCTCCCGCCATTTCTATACATCTTCTTTTTTCCTCTTCATTTTCCGGTCTTAAAATACCCTGGAATTCCCCTCCCAGGCACTTGATTGCCGCAGCGGATATAACACCTTCGGGAGCACCTCCCTTTCCTATGAACATATCCACTCCGGATTCACTGAAGCATGTTGCAATGGCAGCCGCAACGTCACCGTCACCGAAAAGCTTTATTCTTGCGCCTATACCTCTTGCTCTGTCAATTAAATCCTGGTGTCTTTCTCTGTCCTGTATTATTAAAGTAAGTTCGGTAATATCTTTACAAAGCGACTTTGCCACGTTGTACAGATTTTTTTCTATGGATGCTGTAATGTCAATGCATCCCTTAGCCTTTGGCCCTGCTGCTATCTTGTCCATATACATATCAGGAGCATGCAGCAGACATCCCTTAGGAGCCACGGCAACAACAGCCAGCGCTCCGGGCAATCCCTTGGCAACCAGCTTCGTTCCGTCAAGAGGGTCAACCGCAATATCTATTTCAGGCGCTCCTTTCTCCCATGTCCCTATTTTTTCACCTATATAAAGCATCGGAGCTTCATCGAGTTCTCCCTCTCCTATAACAACTGTTCCTGCTATATCAAGAACCTGAAACATGCTTCTCATTCCGTCAACTGCAGCCTGGTCAGCTATTTCCTTATTTCCTCTGCCCATATATTTGCCGCAGCCCAGCGCAGCAGCCTCCGTTACTCTGACTATATTCAAAGCTAATTCTCTGTCCATCTTTTATCTCCCGTTTTATTTGATATATCTTTAAGTTATGACCTATATGTTATATTATTTCTACTATAAAGTTATACTATAAATAGGAGTTGTTTTCTACCCTTTTTATAAATTTTTTTATATTTTTCAAATTGTAATTATTGGAAGATTTCTGCTTGTACCATAATGGATTTGCATTTGTATTAAATTTATGACATAATTGAAATATATATGGAAGGAATGGTGATATTTATGAAAATGCTTATTGGAGGACAAAAAAAAGATTCTCTTGGGGGAAAGACAATAAATATATTTAATCCTGCCAACGGAGAATTAATAGATACAGTTCCGGATTCATCGTCAAAAGACCTTGATCTGGTGCTGAAGCACTCCCGAAACGGAAAAAAAATCTGGGGAAGTACACCCCTCCATGAACGCTCAAAAATTCTGTTGAATTTCATTGATAAATTCAGCTCACACATTGATGAGCTAGCGGAGCTTCTCTGCATAGAAACAGGAAAGAATATCAAGGAAGCAAAGCTCGAGGTTGCTCTTGTTCCCGTTATATTCAGACGCTTTTTAGAAGCTGCCAACCACATGTATGGCATAACCCTGCCGGACAGCCAGCCCGGAGGAGAAAAGGACGTAATATTTACACGCAGAGAGTCACTTGGAACAATAGTATGCATTATCCCCTTTAATTTTCCGGCCTCAACCTATGCATACAAGGTTGCTCCAGCCCTTGCGACAGGGAACTCTGTAATTGTGAAGCCGCCTTCAGACAACCCTCTCACCCTCATAAGGATAACTGAGCTTCTTGTTGAATGCGGCGTACCGGGAGATGCTCTGCAAATTGTAACCGGGAGCGGATCTGTAGTTGGAAAATACCTTGTAGGC
>DAMAEI010000014.1:2922-14982 GCA_031997345.1 Sedimentibacter sp.
AATTCAATTAAGGATGAATTTACCAGACAGCTTATTGAAAGACTGAACCGATTAAAAATCGTTGACCCTATGGACTCGTCCTCGGATATGGGCTGCCTCATTAACGAAGCTGCCGCTGTCAGAGTTAAAGAGCAGGTTGAGCACACATTGAAGCAGGGAGCTAAATGTGCGCTTGGAGGAAATATATTAAACAAGACATTCTTTGAACCCACAGTGCTGGCGGATGTAACTGCAGATATGGATATTGCGCGGGATATGGAGGTGTTTGGACCTGTATTCCCCGTTATAGGCTTTGATACCCTTGAGGAGGCTGTTGAAATACATAATGCTTCTGTTTACGGACTCAACGGAGGCATAATCACAAAGGATACAAGCAAGGCTATGAAGACTGCATACAAGCTTGAGTGCGGCACTGTTGTACTGAACGGCAACGGAAGATACAGGCATCCTGATATTGCCTTCGGTGGATACAAGATGAGCGGCATAGGCAGGGAGGGTGTAAGCGCCACATTGGAGGAGCTCACTCAGGTAAAAACTATCGTAATGAAGGGAATACTCAGCTGATTATAATTGACTATATCCCTATGATATTGTAAAATAATATTAGGCAAAAAATTATAATTTTGGAGGTCACTATGGAAAAATTAATCATTACCGCCTGCCTTACAGGCGCAGAAGTAACAAGAGCACAGCAGCCGAATCTTCCTCTTACACCGGATGAAATTGCAGAAGCGGCATATCAATGCTACTTAGCAGGAGCATCAATGGTACACATCCACGCGAGAGATGCCTTCGACAGGCGGAGCCGTATGGCACACACCTGAGCAGAGAATGCAGCCAATAGAGCTGAAGCCCGAAATGGCTACACTGAGCATGGGTACATGCAACTTTGGTGATGATGTGTTCATGAACACAGAAGAAAACATCAGAATATTTGCAAAGCGCATGAATGAGCTGGGAGTTAAGCCAGAGCTTGAGTGCTTTGAAAAAGGAATGGTTGACACTGCAATACGCTTTGCTAAAAAAGGAATAATCAACGGACCAATGCATTTCGACTTTGTTTTGGGAGTACCCGGAGCAATGGGCGGAGAACTGAGAGACTTAATGTTCATGATAGACTCCATACCTGAAGGTTCCACATGGACAGTGGCAGGCGTTGGAAGGTACCAGCTTCCTCTTAACATAGCTGCTATAACGCTGGGTGGACACGCAAGAACAGGTTTTGAAGACAATGTTTATTATTCAAAAGGACAATTAGCTACATCAAATGCTCAGTTAGTTGAAAGACTTGCACGCATTTCAAGAGAATTCGGACGTGAAGTTGCAACTCCTGACGAAGCAAGAGTAATATTGGGACTGAAATAATATAAATAAAAAAAGCGCATACGCGCTTTTTTTATTTATATTACTCTTTTATTCTTCCATTGCCAGCTCAACCAGCTTCACAATCAAATCCTTGTATTCTATGCCTATTTTTTTCAGCATAGACGGATACCTGCTGAGATCCGTAAGTCCTGGTATGGTATTTATTTCATTCAGATATATCTCGTTATCGGGAGTAACAAACATATCAACTCTCGACAACCCTTTGCATCCCAAAGCGCAATATGTTTTTCCCGCAATTTGCTTTGCCTGATTTTTCAATTCATCGCTAATCCGTGCAGGACAGTGTATCTTTGAATTATGCTGGCTGTATTTTTCAACATAGTCAAAGAAGTCATTTTTTGTGTCTATTTCATCCACTTCTCCGATTATCAGCTCCTCGTTACCAACTACCGCGCAGCCTATTTCAAACCCTTCAATCATTTTTTCGATTATAATTTTTCTGTCTGACTGGAAGGCTTCCATTATTCCCTTTTCAAATTCCTCATAGTTCCTGATTTTGCTGATGCCTATGGATGAGCCATTGTTTGCCGGCTTTATGAACATGGGCACAGAAAACTTTTCAAAAGCTTCATCATAGAGCTTTTTAACATTGAGCCTGCTGCTGTTTACAGCAGATATGTAAGGAGCCATCTTTATTCCTGCATTCTCACATATAACATGTGTAAAGTGCTTATCCATACACACGGCAGATGAAGTCATATCGCATCCCACAAAAGGAATCCCCGCCATCTGACAAAGTCCCTGTATGGTTCCGTCCTCTCCGTTTCTTCCATGTAGAACAGGGAATATACAGTCTATCTCAACTCTTTCAAATGTTCCGTCAGAATTCAACTTAACCAGTCCCTTGAAATCATCACCCATATTTAACAATACGGGACTGAGTCTTCCTCTGCGCCAGGTATCGTCATTAATGCTGTCAGCACTTCCCTCATACAGCAGCCACTTGCCTTCCTGAGTTATTCCCACTAATGTTACTTCAAACAATTCATCAGGTACATTCTTGATTATTGCTGCGGCAGAATGCAATGAAATAGAATATTCATCGGATTTGCCCCCGAACAGTATTGCCAGCTTAGTCTTCATGATTTACCTCCAGAGCTTTCAGTGTATTTGCTATATATTCAAGCTTTAAAAATCTCGAACCCTTTATTAAAATCCCACAATCCTCGTTAATATATTTTTTCAGATATTCTGTGGCTTCTTCCTTTGTGTCGAACTCAAGAATGCTCACTGCAGCGGAATTGTCTCTTGCACCCTGAGCCATATATCTTGCTTCCTGTCCTATTGTTACGAGCTCGTCAATACTGTGTGAAACCAAGTCCTTTCCCACGTTGTAATGCATGTCGTGGCTCATTTCCCTGTAGCCCAGCATATCTCCAAGCACCACTATTTTTCTGTCAGCCTCTATCATTTCAAATATTTCAAGTGCAGCCTTTATGCTCACAGGATTTGACTTGTAGCAATCATTGAGAATGGTGCATTTATTTATTTTTATAATCTCGTTTCTTAAACCCGTTTTTTCTATTTTCAAAAGCCCTTGACGTATTTCCTCGGGAGTCATGCCGAGCTCTTCGGCTGCAAGGATTGCCGCCATGGCATTCAGTGCCTGGTGTCTCCCCAGCATGTCAGCATGAAGCTCCTCAAATCTTTCGTCACTTACCCTGAATGTTATCCCCTCGAGACTTTCGCTGAACTCCGTGATGTACAGGCTGTTATCCCTGTTTTCCCCAAAGGTCTGCCTTCTTATGCTGTCCCGTATCTCAGCTCTTACTGCGGTTTCTTCAATAAGCTGATCATCACCGAAGTATACAAACAGCCCTCCGTCCTTTATCCCGTTTACTATATCAAGCTTCTCTTTTGCTATTTCGTCTATTGATTCAAAATTATCTATGTGCACAAGACCGACGCTTGTGATTATTCCCACATCAGGCTGAACAAGACGTGTGAGAAAATCTATTTCTCCGCCTTTTTCCATTCCCATTTCAATAACTGCCGCCTCACAGTCCTCATCGAGGCTTAAAAGTGTATACGGAACGCCTATTTCCGTATTGTAGTTGCCCATGGTTTTTTGAGTTTTATATTTTTGTGACAGTATGCCTGCAGTAATGTCCTTAGTTGATGTCTTTCCATTGCTTCCTGTAACACCCACAATTTTAACCTTCAAACTGTTTCTGTAATAAAAAGCCAGATCCTGTAGAGCTTTCACTGTATCGTCCACTAATATTACCGCAATGTCTGATGGCGGATTAGGTTCATCCTTATTCCACAGCGTTGCTGCAGCCCCGTTTTTAATTGCATCGTCAATGTAGCTGTGACCGTTTACGGTAGCACCTTTTATAGGAACAAACAGACTGTTTTCTAATACTTTTCGCGAATCTATACTTACGCCGCATATGTATCCTTCAGAATCAAATTTACCTGTGCATAACCCCTTTAAAACTTCAGCAGCTTCTTTTATTTTTATATTTATCATTTTTTAACCTCTTCATCGGTTTATAACCCTAATTATATTGTAATTTTCTTTTATAATCAATAACAAAAATGCTCATATTATTACGGCATTGGCAAATTACCGCGTCAATTACAGAAAATTCACAAACATCGGAGCAAGAATTGCCGTAATAAAGCCTGATATGGCAATGGATAATCCGCTCATAGCTCCCTCTGCTTCTCCAATTTCAAGGGCTTTGGATGTTCCCAAGGCATGAGCTGCTGTTCCGAAGGAAAGCCCAACAGATATAGGATTCCTAATCCTTAAAAGCCTGCATATACCTTCGCCGGCAACATTCCCGAAAATTCCCGTAACTATAATTACCGCAACCGTAATTACCTGCATTCCTCCAATTTCCTCTGAAATTGCAATTCCTATGGCAGTTGTGATTGATTTCGGAAGGATACTTGCGTATATTTCATGAGGCAGACTGAAAAGTATTGATAACGCAAGCACACTAAACAGGCTTGTGAAAACTCCCGCCAATATCCCTGCGGTTATTGCCTTTAAGTTCTTTTTCAGCAAATCAATTTTTTCGTACAGAGGTATAGCAAGGCACACCGTAGCGGGTGTAAGCAGATAACTTATATATTTTCCGCTTTGTATATAATCGCTGTATTTAACATCAAATGCAAGAAGTGTTATAATTGTCAAGACTATTGAAACAAGCATTGGATTCAGAATTTTCAGCTTAAGCTTTCTGCTGAGGAATAAGCCCGCGAAATATCCCAAAAGAGTTACAGAAATGCCAAAATAAAGTGAATTGCTCATAACCTCTTTCATTTACTCTTCTCACTGCCTTTCATTAATATATAATCGGACGTCTTGCCTGTCGCAGCCATAACAAGAACCGTGGTAAACAATGAAATAAACACCAACGGCAGCAGCATGCTTGAGACATCACCCCATATGTCCATCATTCCCACTCCTGCAGGTACGAACATTACAGGCATTATATCAAGCAAAAAGCTTCCCGACGGCTTCACCTGCTCTATCTTTATAATTCCGGTAATCAGCCCTGCAAGTAGAATCAAAAGACCGTAAATGCTTGCAGGTATGGGCAACGGCAGAAGCTTATACAGGACCTCACCTAAAAATGTTATTACCAAAATAATCGTAACTTGTATCAAGTATTTCATCTCAGCCTTTTCCCTCTTTCCTTTCAAAAATAATATTTAGATTATATCACAATATTCATAAATAGTAACTAAAATATGCGCAATTTTTCAATTTACCTTTGTTCTTTTGCAAACTATGTTAATATTTTTATGCTCTATATATAACAAAATTAGCATTAACACATATACTAAGATTACATAGGTCATATTTGTTACCTTTGAGTAACATCATGAGTGTCACTATGACTCCTATAATAAAAGTTTAATTTATGCTGCCGTATAAAAAAATAATTTTTAAAACAACAAAAAACCGCATAAATGCGGTTTTTTACTTGCGGCATTGCCGCAGTTTATTTTATATTTATTTGTTTTTCTCAATTGTTGCCATTGACCAATCTTCGTCCTGAACAAAGTCTATCTTGTAGCCAAGTTTTTCAAAATCTCTTACCTTCACCATAGTCTTGCCGTCAACCAATACACCGGTCATGTCTATTTTTTCGCTTCCTCTGACAACATATGCTTTTCTTCCCTCATTATCCCACTGTACATCCTCGCCAAATGTTTCACCGATGTATCTCAAAGGAAGATATACTCTTTCTTCTAATATAACATATGACTGATAACCCCAGCTGTATTTACCGTCTGCTCTGTACTTGCTCACTTCAGCTTCGTCTCCCGGCTCATACCAGCTGTACCAGCTTACTTCAATCGTTTCAACAGGGTTATATTTGTTTTCCAATACATTGTAGAGGTCTTCGAGCTCTTCAATTGTTATTGTCTTGCCTGCCACAGATCCAATCTTAATTGTCTTTGCTGTCATTTCAGATTTAGACTTAATATTTCCTGCAATGATACCGTCAAATACCAATTCACCCTCTATGTTCTGCCCGTATACACTGCCTTTTTTGTATAGTTCGTTCTTAATATAGCTTCTGTCAAGCATTTCGACAATCTCTTTTTGCTCACCTTTTTCCAGATATGCCGCAACTTCGTCTATTCCTGCATAAAAATCTTCTCTCATTCCCTCGAACTCTGCCATTACCTCAGCTGCTTCCACAGAACCTTCCATTCCTTCAATTTCTATGGCAGCATATATTTTTTCAAGATACTTGATTGTTTCGTCAAATACTAATTTCTTATTTTCGCTTATATACTTAACAAGTCTCTCAACAAATGTAACTGCACTTTCAGCTGTGAGTTCAACTGTATATCCGTTGCTTGTCTTTGTTATAAGCTTGGAATCAAATCCCTTAAATGCACTTTTTAAATATTCTTTTGCACTTTCTACAAGCACCGTGTAGTCTTCCTTGTAGGAAAAACTTCCGTAAACATCATCCATTTCGGAAATAACTATGTAATCTGTATCCTTCAGCTCCTGGAGCAGCTTTTCAACAACCAGTGGGCTGTACTCATCTTCGCCAAATTCCTCTTGAAGCCTTAAAGCTTCTGTTATTACATTCTTTGAAACATAAATCGTATTATCTGCAATTATCAGCTTAACCGGCTCATTGTTTCCTTTTCCGTCAATCTTAACCTTAATATCCATGTTCAGATACATTGCGTTAAGGTCTTCAATATTTGCATCTCCGCTGATTTCCAGGTCAATTTTAGAATTCTTCTCTCCTCCTGTAATCATCTTGGAAATTTCAACTTGTGTTGAAGTTTTAAATCCATACTGCTTGAGATTGTTTATTTCACCTGACAAGTTCAGATAGCCAAGCTCGTTTACACTACATCCCGTAAGCATTGAAAATAGCATAAGTACTGCAATTAATAAACTGATTTTTCTTTTAAGCATAATTCATCTCCTATTCTTAGTCAAATAATTTATCTTTTCCATTATTTTACCACCTATTGGAATGTGTGGATATTACAAATTGAATACAAAAGCAGCTCCTTTCGGAGCTGCCCAGCTTTTAATTTTAGTAATTCATCTGAGTCATTCTCACGTAGCCGTCATATCTATCCTTAGCATCTTTTTCTGCCTTAGCAAATAGTTGCTCTGCAACCTCTGGGAATGAAGTCTTCAATGATGAGTATCTTACTTCACCTTCAAGGAATTCTCTGAAGGATGCTGAAGGAGCCTTGGAATCTAATATGAACGGATTCTTGCCTTCTTCTTTCAGAAGAGGATTGAATCTGTACAGATGCCAGTATCCTGCTTCAACAGCTTTCTTTTCTCTGTCTACAGTCTTGCCCATTCCTACCTTGATACCGTGGTTGATGCATGGAGCGTAAGCGATGATCAATGATGGTCCATCATAGCTTTCAGCTTCTTTCAATGCTTTCAGGAACTGGTTCTTATCAGCACCGATAGCAACCTGTGCAACATATACGTATCCGTATGTTGAAGCTATCATACCAAGATCTTTCTTCTTAACTCTCTTACCTGATGCAGCAAACTTAGCAACAGAAGCTGTAGGAGTTGCTTTTGAAGACTGACCGCCTGTATTTGAGTAAACTTCTGTATCAAGTACAAGAACATTTACGTCTTCACCTGATGCCAGTACGTGGTCTAATCCGCCGTATCCGATATCATATGCCCAGCCGTCTCCACCGATTATCCACTGAGATTTCTTAACAAGGTAATCTTTTTTATCTAATATATTCTTAATATCTTCTGCACATTCAGCACATGGAGCAAATCCGTTGAGCAACGCTAAAACCTTATCTGATGCGGCTCTTGATAATTCGCCGTTTTCTCTTGTTGAAATCCACTCTGCAAATGCATCCTTCAACTCCTGAGGAGCGCCTTTTTCCAATAAGCTTTCCATTGATATCTGGATTGAATCTCTAATCTGTCTAACTCCTGTTGCCATACCAAAGCCATACTCAGCATTGTCTTCAAACAGTGAGTTAGCCCATGAAGGTCCTCTGCCGTTTGCGTCTTTTCTGTATGGTGTTGCAGGCGCTGAAGCTCCCCAGATTGATGTACAACCTGTAGCGTTGGCAATCATCATTCTGTCGCCGAACAGCTGAGTAATAGTCTTGACGTATGCTGTCTCTCCGCAGCCTGCGCATGCACCTGAGAATTCAAGGTAAGGCTGGCAGAACTGGCTTCCTTTAACAGACATTTTATCCATTAAGCCATCTTTTATAGTTACATTTTCAATTGCATACTTCCAGTTAGGAACTCCTGCAGGAACTTCTTCCGCGATTGGAGTCATTACAAGAGCCTTGTTTCCTTTCTTGCCTGGGCAGATATCTGCACAGTTTCCGCATCCTGTACAATCCAACGGGCTTATTTGAAGTCTGTATTCCAGTCCTTCCAAGCCTTTGCCTATTGCAGTGACTGTTTCGAATGAATCAGGAGCCTTTGCTTTTTCTTCTTCATTTAATAATGTAGGTCTGATAACTGCGTGAGGACATACGAATGCACACTGATTACACTGTATACAATGCTCAGGTAACCATTTCGGAACTTCAACAGCTATACCTCTTTTTTCGTATTCGGCTGTTCCCTGTGGGAATGTTCCGTCTTCTCTGCCGACAAATGTGCTTACAGGTAATGCATCGCCTTCCTGTCTGTTCATAACGTCAACAACATTCTTAACGAATTCAGGTTTTTCATCTTCTCTGTATGGTATTGCCAATCCGCTATTTGCATCTGAATCAACAGCATTCTTCCATGATTCAGGAATTTCTACCTTAACTAATTCAGAAATACCTTTTTGAACAGCTGCCTGGTTCATATCAACTATAGCATCGCCTTTTTTACCGTATGATTTGATTATAGCCTGGTTCAGGTATTCAACAGCATCTTCTACAGGGATAACATTAGCCAATTTGAAGAATGCAGACTGAATAACCATGTTTGTTCTGTTGCCAAGACCTAAATCATTAGCAATCTGAGTAGCATTGATTGTGTAGAAGTTAATTTCTCTTTCTGCCATGTATTTCTTATACTTAGCAGGAAGGTTAGCTTCTAATTCATCTTTTGACCAGATTGTATTTAACAGGAATGTACCGCCCTTCTTAAGACCTGACAAAACATCATATTTTGCAACATATGATTGCTGTGACAATGAAACGAAGTCAGCCTCATCTATTAAATAAGTTGATCTGATTGGTGATTTACCGAATCTTAAGTGCGATACAGTAACACCGCCTGATTTCTTTGAGTCATATGAGAAATATCCTTGAGCATACATATTAGTATGGTCTCCGATAATTTTTATTGCGTCTTTATTAGCTCCTACTGTACCGTCTGAACCAAGACCCCAGAATTTACATCTAACTGTTCCAGGAGCTGATGTATTTACAACCTCAGGAGTTTCAAGAGAAGTAAATGTAACATCGTCAACGATACCGATTGTGAAGCCTGTTTTCGGTTTGTCTTGCTTTAAGTTGTTGTATACTGCAAATATCTGTGCAGGAGTAGTGTCTTTTGAACCAAGACCGTATCTTCCGCCAACTATAACAGGCTGTTGCTCTCTGTCGTAGAATAATGACTTAACGTCCAGGTACAACGGCTCTCCTACTGAACCATGCTCTTTGCATCTGTCAAGCACTGCTATTTTTTTAACAGTCTTAGGCATAACATCAAAGAAATATTTTGAAGAGAAAGGTCTGTAAAGATGTACTATAACTATACCTACTTTTTCTCCCTTAGCATTTAAGTAATCAATTACTTCTTCTGCTGTTTCAGTAACTGAACCCATAGCAACTATTATATTTTCAGCATCAGGTGCTCCGTAATAGTTAAACGGCTTGTATTCTCTTCCTGTTATTTTTTCAATTTCTTTCATGTAATCAGCAACTGCGTCAGGAACAGATTCATAGAATTTGTTTGAAGCTTCTCTTGCCTGGAAGAATATATCTGGGTTCTGTGCTGTTCCTCTTGTTACAGGATGTTCTGGATTCAATGCTCTTGCTCTGAATTCATTTATAGCATCCTTGTCAACTAATTTTGCCAAATCTTCATAGTCTATAACTTCGATTTTTTGTACTTCGTGAGATGTTCTGAAACCATCGAAGAAATGTACAAAAGGCACTCTTGTTTTAAGTGTTGCCAAGTGAGCAACTCCGCCTAAATCCATTGCTTCCTGAACACTGCTTGAAGCTAACAGCGCAAATCCTGTCTGTCTTGCAGCCATAACGTCTGAATGATCACCGAATATTGATAATGCGTGTCCTGCAATAGCTCTTGCTGAAACATGGAATACTGCCGGCAATAATTCTCCCGCTATTTTATACATGTTAGGAATCATAAGCAATAATCCCTGCGAAGCAGTATATGTAGTTGTTAAAGCGCCCGCCTGCAATGATCCGTGAACAGCTCCGGCAGCTCCACCCTCTGACTGCATTTCAACAACTCTTACAGTTTGTCCGAAAATGTTCTTTTGTCCATGTGCCGCCCACTCATCAGCAAGTTCGGCCATAGTAGAAGAAGGTGTTATCGGGAAAATAGCCGCAACATCCGTAAAAGCATATGAGACATACGCTGCAGCGGTATTTCCGTCCATAGTTTTCATAACTTTTGACATTATATATCCTCCTATATAATTATTAGTTTATAATGTATACATTAAAAAATAATGTTGTAATTCATACACAATAGATTATATCCCAAAGCAAAAATAAATGCAACAATAAAAATTGTATAGAGTCAATACAACCTATTTGCTAAGCTCCATTTTCAATTATGTATTTATTGATAATATAAACATCTTAAGGATTTTAATACATCTTTTCTGAAAATTAACTCACGAAAAAGCTCTTTATTTTTGCAAGTTTAATTAATAAAGTTTCAAACTACTTCAGACTATCTCGTGAGATTACGAAACCTTTTGTTGTATGTCTCAAGCGGATTGTAACCAAGAAGCTTCTGCCTGTAGTTTTTAGCTGCCACTTCTATTATGGCAGACATATTTCTTCCCGGCCTCACTGGAATTACAACCGTAGGAACCTTTATGCCCAATATATCCGTGTAATCTTCGTCCGTTCCTATTCTGTCATATTCCTTATTTTCATCCCACAGCTCCAGCTCAATTACTATTTCCACGAATTGCTCAATCCTTATGGATCCTACGCCAAACAAATGCTTTATATCCAGTATGCCTATACCCCTTATTTCCATCAGGTGCTGTGTGAGCTCCGGGCATGTTGCTTTAAGCCTGTTGTCAAGCTTCTTTATAATAACAGCATCATCCGCAACCAGTCTGTGCCCTCTGTTTACAAGCTCCAGTGATGTTTCGCTTTTTCCTATTCCGCTTTTTCCTTTTATGAGCACACCTACTCCGAAAACCTCAAGACATACTCCATGTATAATTGTCTCCTCCGCCAACTCTTCTTCCAAAAAGTTAATCAGCACATTCTGCAGCTTATCTGTTTTCTGGACAGATGTAAACAACGGTCGATTGTATTTTTTCGCATAATAAATAATATCCTCATCAACAGCCATTTCGTTTGCAATTATAAGTGCCGGTATGGGAAAGCTGAAAAACTTGTCCAGCCTCTGCATCCTCACATCATCATCAAGCGTTTTAAGATAAAACATTTCAGCTTTACCCATGACCTGTACTCTTTCAAAAGAAAACCAATCAAAATATCCCGCAAGCTGGAGACCGGGTCTTATTATTTCCGGAGTATAAATTCTTGACTGCACATCCTCCGGATAATAAACAGCCTCTAAATTCATATAGCTAACTAAATCTTCAAGTTTAACGTACTGCATAATTACCCCTCTGATCCTTTGTTATTATCTTTGTTATTTCTAAAATAGTTATATACCGACTGGGCGGCCTTTATATTCATTCCCTCAGCATCCGCTAATTCTTCAACACTTTTGCTCCTGATATTTTCAACCGAACCAAAGCTCTTAAGCAAGTTCAGTTTTCTTTTTTCCCCTATGTTCTCAATATTGTCAAGCTCAGACTTAAACAGCGTCTTATCCCGTAAATTCCGGTGGTATTCGATGGCGAACCTGTGAGCCTCCTCCTGAATGCGAAATATTAAGCGGTAAACTTTGTCCGTCTTCTTAAGCTCTATTTCTCTGTTCTGATAAATCAATCCTCTCGTGGTGTGCTTGTCATCTTTTATCATTCCGCAAACCGGTATATTTAA
>DAMAEI010000014.1:14992-37755 GCA_031997345.1 Sedimentibacter sp.
TTCTTCAGCTATTCCTGTCTGGCCTTTTCCACCGTCAATCAGCATTAAATCAGGCATTTTATTAAAACCTCCGCTGGACTTGTCGAGACCTCTGTTTATACGTCTTTCAAGAACCTCTTCCATGCTTTTGTAATCGTTGGGGCCTGTAACGGTCTTTATTCTGAAGCGTCTGTAGTTGCTCTTTTCCGGAACTCCGTTTTCAAAAACAACCATTGAACCTACTGATTCCACGCCCTGAATATTGGATATATCATATGCTTCAATTCTCAATGGAGCTTCCGGAAGATCTAAGATGTCTTTAAGCTCCTCAAGAGCCTCTCTGCTTTCATCAAGGTTTCTGCGTATCCTCTGGCTGCCTTTTTCCAATATTTCAAGAGCATTTTTCTTAATCATTTTTATGAGCATGCTTTTATCTCCCTTTGCAGGGACTTTGACAGAGACCTTATTGCCTCTCTTTTCAGAAAGAAGCTTTTCAAAAATCTCTCTGTCTTCAATATCGTCTTCGATATATATTTCTTTAGGAATATATACTGTTCCCGTATAGAATTGCGACAAAAATGAGCTTATTATTTGCTGGCGTGTTTCATTTTCTATATTAGTCAGGAGATAGTGCTCCCTGCCTGTAATTTTTCCGTTACGGATAAAGAAAATCTGAATACACGCCTCTTCAATTCCTATAGCACTTCCTATTACATCCTGATCAATGCTGGAATTTGCAGATACGATTTTTTGCTTTTCAGATATTACTCTGAGAGCGTTTACTTGGTCCCTATATTTTGCCGCCATTTCAAAATCAAGGTCGTCAGATGCTGCCTTCATTTTATTAGTGAGGATTTCAATAAGCTCATCCTCTTTGCCGGATAAAAAGCTTATTGCCTTATTCACTTCCTCTCTGTACTCTTTTGCATCCACATTCCCCATACAGGGTGCAGTACATCTGTTGATATGGTAGTTGAGGCACGGTCTTTGGTTCTTTTTTGTGCCGTCCAGGCTCAGGGAACACTTTCTCAGCTTATATAAATTACCTATGACGTCAATTATTTCATTTACGGCCGTAGCGCTGGGATACGGGCCAAAGTACTTCGCGCCGTCTCTTTTTACTTCTCTTACCTTGTAAATTCTCGGATATTTTTCCTGTACTGTGATTTTTATATACGGATACTGCTTATCATCCCTTAGCACCGTATTGTATTTAGGCCTGTGCTTCTTGATTAAATTAGCTTCAAGTATGAGCGCTTCAACCTCATTGTCCACTATTATATATTCGAACTCGGCAATATTTCTTATCATAGCTTCTATCTTCGGAGCATGGTTCCTTGACTGAAAATACTGCTTTACTCTTCTTTTTAGGTTTTTTGCCTTTCCCACATATATTATTTCACCAAATTCGTTCTTCATCTGGTAAACTCCGGGGTTGTCCGGCATCTTTTTTAATTCTTCCTGAATATCAAACATTTTTTCTCCCTGAAAATGGTTTAATATATTATATCACCTTTGCCTTAAGATTAACATAATATAAATTAATTTTGAATTAATTTTATATTATAAAACAGCTGGTTGCATGAACCTTCTACATGTTTTCTTTGTTAGGCTTCATATTCATCACAGCAATAGATATGAGAAGACAAGCAATGCCAAGTACATTGATTAGTCCAAGTCTTTCTCTGAATACCAACACACCTATCAGTGTTGCAACCACCGTTTCAATTGAGGCTATTACAGGCGCTCTTGAAATCTCAGTCTTTTTGTTCAGCCCCCCCATGTAAAGAAGATATGAGCCAACCGTAGGAATAAGACCGTATCCGAAAGCATAAATCCAGAATTCAGCACCTGACACCGCCGAAGCAGACCTCCATGGAGCCGTAAAAATCCCCAATGTTATCCAACCGAATAAAAAGCTGTAAAATACTACCGTAAAAGGGTGAATATTGCCCGATGTAATTTTCCCTATTATTGTTACCAGACTGTACAAGAATGCAGCCGCAACTCCAAAGGCTATTCCTGCTGCAGATATTTTTAAATTAGATACATTCCCTCCCGTAACCATTAAAAAACAGCCAAAAATATTTAAAATAAGAGCAAGTATCTTCTGCATTCCTATACTCTCCTTAAAAATAAACCTGGACATAATACACACAAATACAGGCGCCATATATAAAAGTATGGAGCCCATTGCAACGCCCACACCTGCTATGCTTGTATTGTAGCAGTAGTTAAAAAGTGCCTGAGACAGCACTCCCAATACTATGCAATGAATGAGCCCTTTTTTATCTATTTTGAACATCCCTGAACCACCGTAAAAAAGCATCACAGGTATCAGAATACACGAGCCGACAAACAACCTTATAAATGCAATCAATGAAGAAGATGCCCCTGCACCGCTCAGCATTTTTACAAAAAGACCTATGGTTCCCCATAGTGAGCCTGCGGCAAAAATCATTACATATCCTATGTTTTCACTTAAATATACCTGTTTCACTGATTTCAAAATTCTATCCATATTAGTCCATACCTTATTATATTTTACATAATTATATCATGTTGAATATTTATTGTATATTTGTAAATTGATATTATAATTAATTTGTAATATAATTTATATAATTTCACATCTGGAGGATTTTATGTTCAAAAAAGGCATCATCAAAGACACATTATTCATAGCGTTAGGCTCATTTATTGTAGCTCTGGGAGTTTATTATTTCATGGTGCCTGAGAACCTGGCAACCGGAGGAATTTCAGGCCTCTCAATTGTTTTACACAACTACCTTTCATTGCCTATCTCAATAACAAACTTCATTCTCAATACTGTACTGTTGATAGTCAGCTTCTTTTTTTTAGGCAAAGAGTTCGGAGGCAAGACCATAGTGTCCGTGTCCTTTATGTCTTTATCCATGTATCTTATGGAGCTTTTCCTTCCGGCAACAAAGCCTGTAACCGACGAGGTTCTTTTAAACCTTATGTGCGGTATAGTTATTTCGGCCATAGGACTGTCCATAGTTTTTAATCACAATGCCTCCACCGGAGGAACAGACATAATAGCTAAAATACTGAACAAATATTTTAACATGGATATGGGAAAGGGGCTCATGGCGGCAGATATAATAGTGGTTATACTTGCATTTTTTACATATGGAATTCAAACAGGAATAATAGGCGCCTTCGGATGGTTTCTGAACGGGATAGTGGTAAACTACTTCATTGACGGATTCTCAGTTAAAAATGAGGTTGTAATAATAACACGGAAGCCTGAGGTTGTTAAAAACTATATTTTTGAAAAGCTTGACCGAGGCGTGACCATATACAAAGCACAGGGCGGATATACAAACGAAGAGAAGGACATTATAGTTACCATACTTGCGAGAAGAGAATATTACATCCTGAAAAACATGCTGAAAAAGTTGGATGAAGAATCTTTTGTAATAGTAAGAACAGTCCAGGAGGTATACGGTTTCGGTTTTTCTAAATTTTAACAAAAATTTGTTGTTTGTATTTTATAATGATATATAATGGAATAAATAGATGAAGGAGGACTGTATGGTAAACAAGGAACGTATGCTGAACACCTTTATGGAATATGTGAGGATCGACAGCGAAACTAAAAATGAAAAGGCCATAGGCGAAAGAATCATAAAGGACCTGAAGGATTTAGGTCTGGAGACTTACACCGACAGGGCAGGGGAAAAATTAAGCTCCAACGGAAATAATATTTATTGCTTCATACCCGGAACGTCGAACGGCGAATCAATGCTTTTCAGCGCGCACATGGACACTGTAGTGCCGGGAGTGGGAATTGAGCCTTACATAGATGGAGAATATGTTAAAAGCAGGGGAAATACAATATTGGGCGGAGATGACAAGGCAGGAGTAGTTGCAATCTTAGAAGCTGTAAGAACGCTGAAAGAAAGCAATATGCCGCACAGACCAATAGAAATTGTGTTTTCAATATGCGAGGAAGGCGGAATAAACGGAGCTAAAGAGGTTGAATTTTCAAAACTTAAATCTAAAGCAGGAGTAATACTTGACAGCGGCGGAAGTCCCGGAGAAATTATAGTTGAAGCACCCGGCCAGACGAAGGTATTTGCAAAAGTAATAGGGAAGGCAGCACATGCCGGTGCTCATCCGGAGAAAGGCGTCAGCGCCATAATGGTTGCCGCAGAGGCTGTATCCGAAATGAAGCTGCTGAGAATTGACAATGAAACAACCGCAAATATCGGAACATTTAAGGCAGAGGGTCCCACAAATATAGTTTCATCTCTTGTTGAAATAATTGCTGAAGCAAGAAGTCGGTCCACAGAAAAACTTAATAAACAGACAGAACATATGGTGGAATGCCTGAAAAAATCCTGCAATAAATATGGTGCAGAATTGGAGTACCGCATAGAAAATACATATTATTCATATGTTATAGACCCTGAGGATGAACACCTTAAAGAAGTTTCAGCCACGTGCGAATCCCTCGGCATTCCTGTAGAAAATGTACCCTCCGGAGGTGGAAGTGATGCCAACGTATATAATCTTAACGGAATAAAAGCATTGAATATCGGTGTGGGCATAGATCTTGCACATACAATAGATGAGAGACTTAACATCTCAGATTTTGTAAATGCTTCAAAGGTAGTCTTGAAGCTGATGACTTCAACAGAAAAATAAGAAGTAGTCTTATTCACATATAAAAGGAGCCGGGCAGGAATATTACCCTGAGGCTCCTCTTTTAGTTATAAACAACCTTATTCCACTATTTTTCTTCCTTCAAGGCTTTCATCAGGGAAACTATTGCTAACAGCATTACGACTATAAACGGGAATGCCGCTGCTACAGATGCTGTCTGCAGTGCGTTTAGTCCTCCTGAAACAAGCAGCGCAGCTGCAAACAATGCCTGAACAATTCCCCACAGGAACTGCTTTTTAGCCGATGGATTCAAGTCTCCTCCAGAACTCAACATACCCAGCACAAATGTAGCCGAGTTGGCAGATGTTATAAAGAATGTGCCCAGCAGCAGCACTGCAATAAATGAAAGTACTTTTCCTAATGGATAGTGGCTGAATACAAGGAACAACGCAGTTGACGGATTGCTTGAAGCTGCCGCTAAGCCATCAACTCCGATAGTTTCACCTAGGTTCAATCCCATTGCTCCAAAAACAGAGAACCATATGATTGACACTATTGCAGGCGCAAATATTACACCAGCTAAAAACTCTTTAATTGTCCTTCCCTTTGATATACGTGCTATGAATGTTCCCACAAATGGCGCCCATGCGATCCACCACGCCCAATAGAATATAGTCCATCCGTTAGTCCAGCTGTTATCACCAAAGGCTTCAACATGAAGGCTGTCTGCAATAAATGAGTTTATATACTGACCCAGACCATTAGTAAACACATTTACTATTTTCAATGTGGGTCCAAATACAAATGACAGAATTAAAATACCGAATGCAAGATATAAATTTATGTCACCCAGCAACTTTATTCCCTTATCAATACCGCTTACCGCAGTCCATATGTAGAGAATTGTAATAACTGCTATTATTCCTAATTGAACCTGAGTGGTCTCCGGGAAATTGAATAAATAGTTAAGACCGCTGTTAATCTGCAGCGTGCCGAGACCCAGTGATGTGGCAACACCTGCAATAGTTGCAAATACAGCAAGAATATCTATTGTCTTTCCTATAGGTCCGTTTACCCTTTTTTCTCCGAACAACGGTATAAAAATACTGCTGATAAGACCGGGTTTATTTTTTCTGAACTGGAAATATGCCAATGCAAGACCTATAATTGCATAGTTCGCCCACGGATGGAATCCCCAGTGCATAAAGGATGCTTTCATTGCAAAGTTAATTGCTTGATTTGTTCCCGGCTCTATGCCAGGTGCAGGGCTCACAAAGTGAGATATAGGTTCTGCAACTCCCCAGAAGACCAGACCGATTCCCATTCCTGCTCCAAACAGCATTGCAAACCATGAGGTCGTACTGTATTCAGGCTCTGAATCATCCGCCCCCAACTTTATATTTCCATATTTACTAAAGGCTAATACTAACGAAAATAATACAAACACAAACATAGATATAAGGTATGCCCACCCAAAGTTATTGGTTAAAAAAGCCAACAGCTTATTGGCAAACTCGGCAAAATTCTTCTGCGCTACAATACCCCATATAACTATGGCCAATGATATAGCTAACGATACATAAAAAACGGTGTTGTTGTTTTTTTGCTTTGTTTTATCCATATTATCTCTCCATTATATTTTGAGGAAGAGGGTTTACCCCTCTCCTATTTAGATTTTAACCTTGTAAACTTTCTGCTCTTTAATATCATCTGTTAATGCGTCCAGAGCCACACCCACACGATAATATCTGAGTTTCCACTGAGTTTCCAACGATGTGGAAGGATCTCCCAGTGGATATGGGATCGATATGGTTGGAACTATTTTGTTTGAACCAACTGTTGTTGCAACCGGAATAAGGTTACACATTTGAACCACAGGTATACCTGCTCTTTCAATTTCTTTTACCATCGTTGCACCGCAACGCGTACAGGTACCTCAGGTCGATGTCATTATAACTCCGTCTACTTTATCTTCCTTCAGCTTTTCTATAATCTCCTTCGCCATTCTTGCAGCTTCAGCCTGAGTAGTTCCCGTGCCTACTGTGCTGTAGAAATAGTCATGAAGCTTGCCGAATTTTCCTTCTTTCAAGTATACTTTCATTGCATCTATAGGCATAATTACGTTAGGATCTGCATCTGCAGCTGCCGGGTCAAATCCTGCGTGAATAGTCTTGTAAACACCTGATTCAAGCCTCTCATCCTTTGAAATATCATATCTTCCCCATCTTGTTGCGGATGCGGACTGAATTCTGTCAGGGTTAGCAACAGGTACGATTCCGCCTGTAGTCACCATAGCGATGTTTGCCTTTGACAAATCAGCTATAGGAGCAGCTACGGGCACTCTGTCCAGTGCAGGAATAGGAAGCTCTGTTTCAAACGGGATACCATTCAATTTTTTAATCAGCATTTCAACACCACGCTGTGCTCCTGTCTTGCCTGATTCTAACCACACCTGTGCTCTTATGCCTCTTGGGAAGAAGCCCTCTTCATCGGCTGAACCTGTTTTTTCGCCATTCAGTATTTTGTTTGCGAAAGCAGCAATAACATTGGCGTCATCCTTTAGCTTGGCAGCCGACTTTCCGCCTCTGAATACATACATGTCTTTTTTGAACATTTCAACTCCGGGGTTTTCCACGTTCATTGAAGTGATTACCGGAACGTTGAATTTTTCTTTTACCGCCTTGCAGATATTGCCGCATGCAACACCGTATCTTCCTGCCTGGAAAGCCGGACCTGCAACAAATATGTCAAATTCCTTGCCTTCAAGAAAACCCAATATTTCTTTTATAGCCTCATCTGTATTACTTCCTATGTAGTTATCACCGCATATTATTGTATGCGTTACTTCAGCATTAAGCATTGTGCTTAATGCGAGCGCAGGACCTATAGCTCCTTCTCTGATTTCCGGTTTGTAGTCAGCAGTATCCTCTCCGCCAATTCCTGCGAAAAATTGATTTATATAATGAATTGCCTTTTTCATCTCTACCTCCTAAAATTCCTTCATAGTCTTGGTTGACCAGCCTGCTATCATGTCACCGCAGAACATTCCGTTGTTCTCCATTATTATAGAGCCGTCTTCTCTCACTGAAGGTCCCAATATTTCATCATAAGCCCATCCTCCTGACAAACCGTCTCTTGCCAGTGCCTGAAGTTCACCTATTACTCTGTCTGCCGGTGGAAGTTCAATAAGCTGAGAAACATTTCCTGTTGAAACCAACGCATTTGCTTTTACGTCAAGAGTTACAAGCGGTTGTGAAGCTCCGTCTCTTCCTGTACACTCATTGCTTATTCCAACTGTTTTTACCCCGACATCCTCCAATGCTGCCAGGCATAAAATATAGTCAGCATCAGGGTTTCCGTATCCTTCTTCAGTTACAATTGCTCCGTCCGCGCCTAATGACTTAGCCATTTGTGCAACAAATAAAGCTGATCTCTTCTTCTGCTCAAGAGAAACATTCAGGTTTGACATAATAACTCCCAAGAAGTTTATACTCTTTCCATGCTCCCTGTAAAGCTCTTTTATTGTAGGGAAGTTCTGAAAATCATATGTGGACCATTTGGATGATGAAGGCATGAAGCTTCCTGAAATCAAAGCCCCGTCCAATACTTCATTAGGATTCATGAATGAAGGAACATATTTATTCATATCCCATCCATATACAAGGTCGTTGTATCCCAGTTCTTCCATCTGTGACTGGGGCTGCATAACCAGCACCACCGACGGAAGCTTGTTTACCTTCTCATCTCTCTTAATTACAGAATCAAGCTCATAGGATTCCACTTCTTCAGGCTCCATATCCTTAACCACTGCACCTAAATACTCTGCAAATTTGTGAGATGCCATTCTGATTGCAGTATTTTTCTTCTGCTGCTCAAATCTTTCGAATTCTTCATCAGTATCAGCAACTATACAAATATTGATAAGCTGTGAAAACAGTGTATACTTCGCACCGTCTCCTCCCATATCAATCAAGCCATCTCCGAAACTTCCGTAATGCATGCCCACACCTAAGACACTGCATCCCTTTAATGCATGAACTCTTCCGCATCCTGCGTTTTCAAGCTCTCCTGTAACTCCTGGGAATACTGCTCTTCCATCGGGTCTGATTCTTGGTTCAACAGCTTCTTTAACCGGTACTATTCGCGTATTTTCGCCCGGCTTGGCAATAACGATATCCACATCCGTTATGTGCTCATCTTCTTTGATGAATGCTATTGCCTCTTCCTTGTTGATGGTGAGAACTCCATTATTAAACATAGTTTTCTCGCCAAAGATAACATCCTTTATTAGGAAATTACCAATTTCTAATCTCATTTTCATTCCTCCTTATATTTAGTATTAATATTGGTACCATAATCAAAATCATATCAAAATAATCATGATTATTATTGTTATTTTTTATACTATCATAATCTTGATTATTTTGCAAACGATTTTTATGAAATTTTTTTTAAAAACTTTATAGTAAATATTCAAAATTATCATATCTATTATTTTGCTATTACTAATAAAATATGGTATTATCAATATAAAATATAAAATTGGCGGATTAAAATGAGAGAAACATATAAAAAGAAAACAATGAACTGTTTTATCAATGCTGCAGATGAATTAATAAATGAAATAGGAAAAGAAAATGTAACAATAAGAAATGTGGCTAAAAGAGCCGGATACAACAGTGCAACCATTTACAACTACTTTGAAAATTTAGATCATCTTGTTTTTTTCGGAGCAATGAAAAATATAAAGGATTATGCCCTGTCGCTGAATATATATCTTAAGGGAGCAGAAAATGCCATGGACAGATTTTTAAGGGTATGGGAATGTTTCTGTGCATTTGCATATTTAAGACCGGATATTTATAACGCTATTTTCTTCCCTAATTTGTCTAAGCATATGGAGCATTACGTCGCTGAATTTTATTCACTTTATCCCGATGATTTGGGTATTCATCACGACACAATTTCTACAATGCTCTTAAAGGGAGATATACACGAGAGGGGAATGACCACCGTAACCGACTGCGTAAAGGAAGGCTTTATCGAGCAACATAATGCAGACAGACTGAACGATATGACACTTTTAATATTCGAGGGTATGCTCATACGCGTCATACGAAAAACCGTAAGCTATGAAAATGCGAAAGATGCAACAATGGACTATATAAAAGCTATTGTTCAATCTTTTTTAATTAAGGACTATTCCTTCTACTATTAGCACTGATTTAATTTATTCAGAATACGCAATCTCGTTCACCAAAGTATTAGCTCCCCTTGGTCGCATACTTTGGTAACAGGTTTAAGACATACAAAAAGCAACGATATTATTTATATCGTTGCTTTTTGTATGTCTTTATCTTATAGGGCAGATTCCTGTTTCACAGCCGTCTGTTCCCACATCAAGCTCTTCTTCCTGTCTCTCGTACTTGCTGAGCAACGAAGGAATAAAAGGCTTCATTTCATTTTTCATTTTGTTGTATTCTTCCTCTGTAATGGATTCATATGGCATCAGCTGGTAGAAGCTATCATCCAAGGACAGGAATGAAAGCGCAACAACATCATCCCAGTTATCCCAAACCCACTGCTCTACCTGCTCCCATTCATTATCTCTTACATGGACGGTTATGGAACAGTTATGGTCTACATAATTCTCCATAAACAATTTATAATTTTCAAGCTGTTCGATGGCATTTACATCATACTTTGTTTTACCTTCAGGAGCCTTTTCAGGGAACTCTATAACCTTTGTTGTGCAGGTGTTGATTTCCTGGCCAACCTCCGGATATATTCTGTATCCCAATTCCTCACATACCTTAACCAGCGGGTCATGGCTGTTTATTCTGACTCTTCTTACGAAGTACGGCGAATGTGAATAGTGTACTCCGCTTGATACTCCCGGAAGCTGAGATAGTGTTCCTTCAGGTTTAACTGTCGTAACAAGAATCGGAGCACTTTCTCCTATTTCACCTGCATAGCGCTCAGATTCGTCCCTTGCTGCATCTCTTAGCTTTCTTAAAAGCTCCGCTTGCTGTTCTCTATCGAGATTTGCAGCATTGACCATATCCTGCCAGCCTGTCAGAGAGCATCCTGTTATTTTGTCCCTTTGCTGCACTCTGTCCCACTGTGAAAGCTCAAGCTCCACACAGGTCATTCTATAGGCCGCCCTTGCAGCCTTCAGCAATGCCTTTTCGTCAATATTTCCATCCTCATCAACAAATGCAAACACGTTAATTGTGGTCAAATTGCAAAGGCCCTTATTATCCAAGAGAATTTCGCCACAGGGATTAACTCCGTTCATATTTGGTCTTCTCTTGCTTCCCGCAACATCATTCACCCAGCCCGGCTCTCCTGAATAGCGCATTTGATCAAGCTGCCACCTCAGCTGCTCTCTTGTAGGTTTCTTTTTGTAGTAAATGGAATTGTTGCTCATTGAGCGGTGGATTATGTCCTTATCTACTATCCACTGCCCGTCTATATTCTTATAAAGCTTGCTCTTAGCCTCTATGCAGTCTGTATCGTCATAATCAATCAGCATTATCTCAGCTGTTCTTCTCACCCCGCCTACAACCACATTCTCGCCTATGATATTCGCTATATCCAGACAGTCTATAGGCTTGAGCCTGAAGCGCTCCTTGCCCTCAATAGTACTGCGTTTTTTAATAACGCTGTCTATTTTTGTAAACATATTTTTAAGACTTGAGTGTCCGCTGGCAGTTCCTCCAAAAGTCTTCAGTACCTCACCCTTTGGTCTTACGTTATTATAGTTTATTATTACTGTCGTGAGATTTCTGTATTCGCTGCTGTTAACAAAGCTGAAGAAATAATCAAGTGCTTGAACCCAACCTTCCTTGCTGTCTCCAACGATTATTTTTACCGTGTTGTTATGGTTGAATTCAACACCTGTATTGTCTTCTCTTCTTGCTTTTTCCACAGGAGTGTAGTCTTCGTGAATTATTTTGAAGTTTCCTCTTATTTTAGAAAGCTGCGCAACATCATCCTTTAGTATTCTCACGCCTACTCCAGAGCCTATCATCAGAAGATAAAATAAATCCCTGAAGGAATGATAGTCGTTTATTATTTCAAAGGCACAGTTGAAATTTGCCATTGGGTAGTTATATGAAACAGGAGTTCCTCCAACCCAGAAGGTTCTTCCTGATAAGAATTGCCTTAAATTAAATATATTATCGTATAATTGCTCTGCTTCTTCTTTTTTGGTAGGAACGAGGCTGCAGTTGTATTCTACTGCTCTGCTAACAGTTTCCCACCAATATTCCCTTCTTCTTTCCTCCGGAAGCCATCTTGAATATGTTCTGTAATACACGAAATTACCAAGCTGATTCATAGGAGAGCCGATGTGCTTATATCTGCTGAGAAACTCTTCACTCAAGAGTTTGTAATCCTTTCTCTTTCGGGCATCTCTGGATTTATCTCTCTCGTATCTGTATAATATGTATTTTTTAGCTACATCTTTCCTCTTGCTGTCCATAAGTGCATTTTCCACCATATCCTGCACAACTTCAACAGCTATAGCAAAGTTCTTGCTTTCTAATTCCTTTTGTATTTTAAGGCTTATCTCCTTCGCTAAATCCTCATCGACACCTTCCTTTGTTTCCTTCATCGCCTTTATGATTGCATTTGATATCTTATCAGCATTAAATTCAACAAAACTTCCGGTTCTTTTCAGTATCTTTATCATGGCCCCTCTTCTCCCTCATTGTTGTTATCTCGTTACACTACATATTGTAGCATCAAGTATAAATTCTGTCAACAACATACAACATATAGGCATCCAATCTATGCATCCATTTAAAAATACACATTTTAAAACTATTGTCGTATTTTGTCAGCTTTTTTCAAAAAAGTATTTGCTGAAATATCAAGGAATATTAAACTTCTTAACAAATCTTAATATTTATGTCCCGGTTCATTTCTTAAAATTCATATTATCAATAAATCCATGTGCAAAAATTATGTTGTCCGCAAGCTCCAGATGTGTTGAGTTTTCTGTAATTTTATCGCATTTTTCCCTCATGCTTCTGTCCAGTAAAAACATGGATACCCCTTTCCCTGCACCATTGCCTATTGCTCTTATCTTTGATGCTGATCCCGGGAGAAGACCAATATAGACGGCATTTTCAATATCTATATAGTTTCCAAAAGCACCTGCCACAAGAACCTCATCAAAATCCCCTGCATCTTTTCCGCAGGCGCTTAAAAGAGCCGTACAACCGGAATATATTGAACTTTTGGCAAGCTGAATCTGTCTTATGTCCTTCTGATTTACATATATTGTCCTGTCCTTGTCCTCATAAATGACAAAACTGTTGATACCGTCTATTTCTGTAAGATTGTCTCCTATCTTTGAATATGGGTTCATCTGCCTGTATTCGTCTCTTGAGCACATTTTCCCCGAAAAATCAATTATATTATTTCTCAGAAGCCCTGCAACTGCATCAACTATGCCTGAACCGCATAATCCCGAAGGCGCGCCTCCTCCTATAGTCTTTATGGAAACACCATTGCTGTATATTTCAATTCTTTCAACAGCACCCTCAGTTCCTCGCATGCCGCATACAACATTTCCTCCTTCGAGAGCAGGTCCGCATGCTGCTGACGCGGTACAATATGTATTTCCGCTTCCTGCAGCAATTTCTCCGTTAGTTCCCAGATCAATAATAAGCCTTACCTTATTATCCTCATTATCCTCGTCCAATGTCAGAAGAACCGCAGTTGTATCAGCACCAACAAAGCCTCCCAAAATTGGCAGAAATACTATCCTGCATCTTGCCGCACAATTTAATACAGCATCTTTTGCCGAAAGCTCGACATATCCCTTTGCAATACTCATAAAGGGGCTCTTTCCCAGACCGTCAGGCTTCAATTTTAAAACCAGATGCTGCATGGTACTGTTTCCGCATAAAACTATATTGTAAAGATTATCCCTGAGCTTAGGAATCTCAGCCTCCGCACTTTGCAGCAGCTCGTTCAGGGTATATATTATTTTTTCGTACAACTCCTCTAAGCCTTCATCGCTTTCTGCATGGCTGATTCTGCTTATTACGTCGGCTCCTAAGGAAAACTGGCTGTTTATTCCCGAATAGATTCCCAGGCTTTTTCCGTCCCTCATGTCATATACATACATTACAACTGTCGTTGTTCCTATATCTACAGCGGCGCCGTAAAGAACCTCCGAAGTATCTCCCGGCTGAACATCAATTACTTCATCATCATAAACGACAAATGTGATACCCTCTGAATCCCTCTTGTTAATCAGCAGAGAAAAATCTCTCAACACATCAATGTGGCAATTTTTTAAAATCTCGTTCCAACCTTCGGTATTAAGTGCTTCCATACTCTTATATATTTTTTTCATCAAAGGATTGAAAGTAAATTTGAAATCATTCATAGATTCCAATTTGGATGGATTTTTGCCGTGTTCATCTTGCAGATAAATATTTATGTCTCTGCTAAGTCTTGTATTGCATGCTAATACCGGGGATCTTTTACCCTCTTCTTCAATTTCAACAGCGCATTTTCCGCATGTTCCTCTACCGCCGCACACCATATTCAAAGGAATATCCGCACCTTTACATATATCTGCCAATATGGTACCTTCTGCTGCGGAAACCTCTATATTCTGATTTATGAAATTCACATTATATTTTTTCATTATTCTTTCCTGTAGTCACAATCTAAATGGCCGCATTGCCCGCAAGCATAGTATTCCTCCAAGCCATCAGTACCTTGCATCTGTTTTAATCCAAGCACATACAGCAATGATTTTCCGGGTATAAGAATGTGCTCATTATTTACATGTACGTTGATTTCTGCTACCCTTTTCAATTTATCCAGCAGTACTCCCTGCATTGCCAAATCAATTTTCCCATCGCCGGGAGCATAATGCCCGCAAATTATGCAGCCTATTTTGGCAGCCTCTGTCTCCACCTCTTTATTCAATGCATCGGAAGCTGTGAATATGGCATCAGTGGCGATTTCATGCAGCAGGTATCCTTTCAGATACTCTCCGGATGACATCATTTCATTTGAAATTTCGCTTATTTTATCATCTGACGAAACGAGGCAAATGACATATTTTTCAAGACCGTACAATTCTTCAATATTTAACTCTTCACTGTCCGTCAACTTGTAGAAGGAAGTGAGTCTTATGTTGTCTTGAGCCAAACCGCTGAGCTCATCAAATATACGGTCTGCATTTTTATAGGCTTCCGATTCATCGTTGAAACGAAGCTTTTTGAAAATTCGATCCCTGTTAATTATTGCTTGCCCTGAACTCATTAATCATTCACCTGCTTTTCAATTTTATCCGAGACTATCCAAGCCAATTAATTATGTTCATGGTATCTTTAAAACAATTATTTCTCAGGAAATCATCGTCATATTTCTCAGAACACATCATGGGATGCCTGCTTATATAAAATGTACCATGCTTTATGAATTGGCTTTTTTCTTCTGCCTGCCTCCCCCATAAAAACCATTTTATATCTCTGTTTTCTTCCGATATATACTCCAAAAGCCTTAGACTGAAAGGCTCCCAAATTGAAATATGGCTGCCGGTTATACCCGATTCAACTGTGAAATAAGCATTGAGCATCAATGCTCCCTGTTCCTCCCATGACTTAAACAGCCTATCAGGTGGAGCTATTTTAAATGTTCCTTCAGCGATTTGCTTTTGGATTTCAGAAAACTTTACAATTTCACTGTAATCCTCAATATTATTGTAATTCTTATGAATCAACCTGATGATATTCTTCAGAGAAATCTGTCTGAATTTTTGATTCCAATCCATAAGATCTCCCACTTCAAACGCCCTTCCGGTGGCTCTTCCCTTTTCCGGATACGGGTCCTGACCTAATATTACTACCTTTATATTATTTAAGTCACACTTCAAAAATCTCAGCACATTTTCATGAGATGGATTTATATTTGTTCCTATTTTTTCTTCTATATCTTTAAGCTCCACGCGCACTTCGTCCGATAACAATCCAGACCACGATGGATGTGCATCTGCTGGTATCAAGCTCATATTTCCTCCTTCTGCTGCTTAAGCTCCTCTAATTTTGTCGCTATTTTTTTAAAATCTTCCCATGCATCCTTCTTTGCAAGCTCATTTCTCAAAAGGTACGACGGATGATAGGTCGGCATAAAATAAATGTTCCCCTTTTTAGAGAACGTTCCCCTCTCACGGCTTATGCTCATGCCCGGATTAATGAGGTTTTTAGTAGCCACTGCGCCAAGACATACTATTATTGCAGGTTGAACAAGCTTAACCTGCCATCTCAGGTAGTCAAGGCAAATATTACTTTCATCATCAAAAGGATTTCTGTTGTCAGGCGGCCTGCATTTTACAATATTGGCAATATACACATCACTGCGCTTAAGCCCTATTGCCTCTATCATTTTATCCAGCAGCTGACCTGCCTTTCCCACGAATGGTCTTCCCTGCATATCCTCATTGTATCCGGGACCTTCTCCAACAAACATAATATCCGCATTTTCATTCCCCTCGCCAAACACCACGTTTGTTCTTGTTTCAGACAATCTGCATTTGTGACATCTGAGGCAATACTTTTCAAGCTCTTCTATTGTGTACATACGACACCTACAAACTTAAGTCAATATGACAATACCCGCTAGGGTTTTTTTGAAGATATTTTTGATGATATTCTTCTGCAGGATAAAAATTTTTCAGGGGCATAACTTCAGTAACAATTTTCTTGTCATACTTAAGTGCCTCTTTTTTTAAAGATTCATTGATTACATCCAAATCATCTTCATCGCCCGGTATATAATAAATTCCTGTTCTGTACTGAGTTCCTGTGTCACCGCCCTGCCTGTTAAGCAATGTGGGATCAATAACCCTCCAGAAATCCTCCAGAATTTTATTGAGAGTTATTTCATTTTCATTGTATTTAATATGCAATACCTCGGCAAATCCTGTGGTATTCGTACAAACTTCTTCATATGTCGGATTTTTTGTATTTCCATTGGCATATCCCACAACAGTTTCCTCAATACCTTTTCTTAAATCAAAATACGCCTGCATGCCCCAAAAACATCCGCCTGCCAGATAAATTTCCTTCATTGTTATCAGCTCCTTTTATATATTGTTTATATTATACTCATTTTTAAATTTTTTCTCAATATTTTATATTTGAATTAAATTCCTTTGTAATATACAATATATCTAAAACACGTGGTGGTACTATGGTAAACATATCTGATAAAATAAAAAGCAAGCTAAAGCACGCCCCCATGTGCCCTGGGGTTTATAAAATGCTGGACTCTCGCGGAAATGTTATTTATGTAGGTAAAAGTAAGCTGCTAAGTAAAAGGATAAAGACTTACTTTACGGATAACCCTAAATGGGGAAAGGTAAATAAAATGGTTCCTTTTATAGATGATATTGAGTTCATTGTTACAGATACTCATTTAGAGGCGAGATTGCTTGAATGCAGCATGATTAAATCAATAAGACCAATTTTTAATTCTCAGATGAAGCATGACCGAGGCTATGCATATCTAAAGCTTGAAGACTACAACCGATATAGGGCACTTTCCGTCTCTGATTCAAGAGAAGAAAACACTTATGGCCCGTTCAGACGAAGGTCATATTTATCGGAAATAATAAGTGCATTTAAAAATTTATATCCAATTAAAAAAGGAGAAAATTCATACCTGTTTGAATATCACCTGTTTCCTATAACCATGAATGAACTCGAGTTCAATAAAAATAGAGTTGCATTGAAGGAAATATTGTCAGATGTAAACAGTGCTGACTTGTTTGTAAAATCTTTAGAACATAAAATGAAAAATGAATCATCATTAAATAACTTTGAAATGGCTTTGCTTTACAGGAATATGATGGAGTATGCAGACTATCTGAGCAGCTCTGTCAATAAATACAATGAACTCATAAATAACAGACTGCTTCTTTCAATACCTGTTTGTGAAGGATACAAATTATTTTATATTTACGGCGGCAAAATAATTAAAAAGGAAATATATGAGGAATTATCTCCTCTTTCTTCCGATTCCTTCTGTGAAACAGCAATATCCGCCTCCGATGTTACGCCTGATGTCGATGAAAAATCAATGATTGATTTCAGAGATATCATATATTCTGAAATTTTATCATTGCCTGAAGATATGGTTAAAATTATTTAATTTCTTCCATAATATAATTCATAATACCTCGAAATTTTTTGTTCAAGATTTATGAGACTTATTATTCCTGCTTGTCTTAGTGTTTCCTTTCCATTGATAAGCAGAACTATTGCCGGAACAGTAAAGATACCGCATTTTGCCGAAAGCTCTGGAGAATTTTCTGCTTCAACCCTAGAGGTCACAATATGCGGATATTTTTGAAGCATTCCTTCAATTTTAGGCAGCACTGCTTCGCATACACCGCATGAACCGCTTCCGAAATACAGCAGAAGCATATCATTCTTATTTTTAAGTTCATTTACTTTTTCAATCGAATTTATTATATCCATAGTTTCTCCCTAATTATTTCTAACATATCTAATTATATATTATTCTACCACACATATTGATTTTCATATACTAAAACCGCCGGAAAAATTAATTGTCTCTTTTCTAACAGATTTATACTTGACATTATATTCAAATATGCTAATATATTAATATATTAATATTGCAGAGGTGGTTATGTTAGATTTTAACAATAAGGAAAAAACAAAAAAAATACTTGCGGAAAAAGCCGAGCTTTTCAAAAATATCGCTCATCCTGTGAGATTATGCATATTAGCCATGCTTCTGAAGGAAGAGCAAAGCAATGTAACCGATATACAATGCTGTCTGGATGTGCCACAGCCAACAGTATCCCAGCATCTTGCAAAGCTTAAGTCAGCCGGAATTCTCACTGCTGAAAGAAACGGCACAGAAATCATTTATACCATAAAAAATGAAGATACAAAAAAATTAATAATACAAATCTTAGAAATATAATTTGGAGGGTTTCATGAGTAAAAAAATTCTAATTATCGGCGGTGTTGCCGGAGGGGCCAGCACTGCGGCACGTCTCAGACGCCTTGATGAAAGCTCGCAAATAATAATGTTTGAAAGAGGCTCTTACATTTCATATGCAAACTGCGGCCTTCCTTACCACATAGGAAATGTAATCAAGGAAAGAGAATCTCTTCTGCTTCAGACACCGGAGGCAATGTCTGAAAAATACAACATAGACGTACGTATTGATTCCGAGGTTATTAAAATAAACAGAGAAAGCAAAGAAATTGAAGTCAAAAAAACAAAGACGGGAGAAATATACACAGAAAGCTATGACGTTCTGGTGATATCAACAGGGTCAACACCACTTAAGCCTCCTATTGAGGGCATTAACTCCCCCGGCATATTTACACTTTGGACTGTTCCCGATACTGATGAAATCAAAAAATTTATCGATGAAAAAAAACCTGAAAATGCTGTTGTAATCGGAGGTGGTTTCATAGGCCTTGAGGTCGCTGAAAATCTCCATAATGCAGGAATAGCTGTTACGGTTGCTGAAGCTATGGACCAGGTTATGGCTCCTTTTGACTATGAAATGGCTCAAATCGTTCAAAGCAATATGGCATTGAACGGTGTAAATCTCATATTGGGAGACGGAGTTTCAAAATTTGAAAATGATGGCTCCAAGGTGAAAATAACACTTGCCAGCGGCAAAAAATTATCTGCCGACATGGTTCTGTTATCCATAGGTGTAAGACCAAACAGTATTTTAGCTAAGGAAGCAGGTTTGGAAATGAATCCGCGCGGAGGCATAGTAACAGACAAGTACCTCAAAACGTCGGATCCATACATTTATGCCTTAGGAGATGTAATTGAGGTTGATGAATTCGTAAACAAAGGAAAAGCGATGATCGCTCTTGCAGGGCCTGCCAATAAGCAGGGACGTATCTGTGCGAACAATATCTACGGAGCAGATGAAGAATATAAGGGGACCATGGGAACCTCTGTGGCGAAGGTGTTTGACCTTACTGCTGCTTCAACGGGGGCCAACGAAAAAACTCTGAACAGGATGGGATTGACTGCAGGCAAAGAATATTACACAGCCACAATTTCACAAAAATCTCACGCAGGATATTACCCGGGAGCATCCGAATTAATTCTGAAGCTCATATTTTCCGCAGACGGCAAAAAAATATACGGCGCTCAGATCGTAGGTGAAGACGGTGCAGACAAACGAATTGATACCATTGCCACTGCCATGCGCCTGGGAGGTAGCATCTATGATTTGAAGGAGCTGGAACTCGCCTACGCGCCGCCTTATTCATCAGCTAAAGACCCTGTGAATATGCTTGGCTTTGTTGCTGAAAACATAATACAAAACAAAGTTAAATTTTCAAAATGGAATGATGTAAATCCTCTGGAACCGGGAAGCTATACAATTCTTGATGTTCGTGAAGATATGGAACGAATGGTTTTTGAAATACCAGAATCGGTGAATATTCCCCTCGGCCAGCTCAGAAACAGGCTTTCAGAGCTTGATAAAAATAGCAGAACCATAGTGTTTTGTGCGGTTGGAGTTCGATCCTACAATGCTGCAAGAATATTGGAGGAAAACGGCTTTAACGACGTCATGGTCTATCCTGCAGGAACCGGATTTTATAAGTCAGTATATTATGAATATTATAATTTGAAATCAGGAACAGCACCGATCTTAACTGAAAATTTTGCAGGAAAACCGGAGGAAACAAATATGAATGAAGTAAAGGCGTCAATTCAGGTTGACTGCAGCGGACTGCAGTGTCCCGGACCTATTATGAAGGTGTATGAAACAATGAACAAGATAAACGACGGAGACATAATTCAGGTTTCAGCGACTGATTCCGGCTTTGCCAAGGATGTGGAAGCATGGTGCAGAAGAACAGGCAACACTCTGCTGAAGGTTGAAAAGGAGGGTAAAAATAATATTGTTTATATGCAGAAGGGTACTTCCGCAGGGAAACTTGCCTCTTCCGATAATACTGTTTCCTCCTTGCAGGCAAACGACGGGAAAACAATAATCGTATTCAGCGGTGATATGGATAAAGTTCTTGCATCCTTCATTATCGCCAACGGTGCGGCTGCCATGGGAAGGCCCGTTACAATGTTCTTCACATTCTGGGGACTGAATGTTTTAAGAAAAACAGAAAATCAAAATGTGAAAAAGCCTCTCATAGATGCTATGTTCGGGATGATGATGCCCCGAGGCGCAGGCAAGCTGAAGCTTTCAAAGATGAATATGGGAGGTATGGGCACCGCTATGATGAAAAAAGTCATGAAGGACAAAAATATAGACTCTCTGGAAGATTTAATCAAGAAAGCAATGGATAACGGAGTTAAAATAATTGCGTGCACCATGTCCATGGATGTTATGGGAATTACAAAGGAAGAATTAATAGAAGGTGTAGAATTCGCCGGTGTCGGAACCTATCTGGGAGATGCCGAAGAATCAAACGTAAACCTATTTATATAATAAGTTTAACCGGAAGCTTCATGCATTCAGAAGCTTCCGGTTTATTATTGCCTATTCTTTTACAATACCCTTACATTGAAAGCCGTTGTCTGTGGAGGAATGCTGGCTGTTTGGAACACCGCATGCTCAACCCTTACAAAATCTCCCGGCCTCAAGTCTCTAAGCCGAATCAATCTCCCTCTCCTATCTTTTATTATTGTAGCATCCGTTATAACAAATCGCATCTGGGTATTTATATCGTTGGGATTTCCTGTATATAAAAAATTGTTTACACTGTCAACATATGCAACTCTGTCTTCTGTAACGCTGAAATTATTATCAAGAACTATTATCCTGAAAGCTCTTGCCTGGGGAGGAATGCTCCTTGTCATGGCAGAGGAAAATTCAGCATATACTATCATTCCTTCTCTCAGATCTCCGAGCGATATAGGCTGACCAAACTGATCCAGCAATATTGTATCATTTCCAACCACCAGAGTTACCACCTGCACATGCATCATGCAGAAATCACCCATTATACCATAGGAGATGGTTACATAACCCGTTCTGTTATCTGTATATACACTTTCAATAAAAGCATTTTCTGCTGTAATAACATCACCACTGTCTCTTCCTCTTTGTTCTGTTACCATATCATCCATATTACACCTCGCAAATAATATATAATTATATATATTCAAAAAAAATAAATATGTTCTAACATAAAAAAACTGCCCAAGGGGCAGCTTCAGATTATTTCTTTATAGATGAACAGCTATTCGCCTTGCTGCATCCAGAGCACCCTGCGCAGCCTGAGCCATTCTTTTTTTGTTTTTTCATAAATACGATTATTCCTGCTACAATTGCTGCAATAACAGAAACTATAATAATATCAGCTGTGTTCATAATTACCTCCTACATGAACAATCCGCTCACCTGGTAAACAACCGCTCCCACTACATATGCGGTACCTGTCTGGTATAAAGCTGTAAGAACCGCGTACTTCATTGATCCAAGCTCTCTTTTAGTGGCTGCAAATGCTGCTATACAAGGCATATACAGCAGACAGAATGTCAGAAACGCAAATGAGCTCCTTGGAGTAAATATTGTTCTCAGAACCGATGCAAGTTGTACATCAGTTGCCGCTCCCGTCAGCACAGACAATGTGCTGACAACCGCCTCTTTAGCCGCAAAGCCTGTAAAAAGAGCTGTCGATGCTCTCCAGTCATTGAAGCCCAAAGGTATAAATGCAGGTGATATGAGTGAGCCCACTGAAGCAAGTATGCTGTATGAACTGTCATCCACCATGTCCAATGACCAGTTAAAGCTTTGCAGGAACCATATAACAATGGACCCGAGGAAAATTACCGTAAATGCTCTCTGCACAAAATCCATACCCTTTTCCCACATACCCAGCAGCACGCTTCTTCTCGAAGGAACTCTGTAAGCCGGAAGCTCCATAACAAACGGCACCGGCTCACCTTTAAATATTGTTCCCTTTAACATCAACCCGGACAGTATGGCTGTCACTATTCCTATTATATATAGGGCAATCATCACAATTGCTGCATTTTCAGGGAAAAATACCATTGTTATCATTCCGTAAATAGGAAGCTTTGCGCTGCATGACATAAAAGGAGCAAGAACAATCGTCATCTTTCTGTCCCTCTCGCTT
>DAMAEI010000014.1:37765-46312 GCA_031997345.1 Sedimentibacter sp.
GTCCTCGTGGCCATTATCGCCGGAACACTGCAGCCGAATCCTATCAGCATAGGAACAAATGAACGTCCGGAAAGACCTATTTTCCTGAGCAGCTTATCCATCAGAAACGCTACTCTTGCCATGTATCCGCTATCTTCAAGCAGTGACAGGAATAAAAATAAAACTACGATAAGGGGCATGAAGGATATTACACTTCCAACTCCGGCAATTATTCCGTCAATTACAAGTGAATAAATCATATCACTTACATCATATGCAATCATTAAGTTTGATATATGCTCGGCAAACACCGCCACCAACTCTTCAACATATCCCTGAAGCGGTGCTCCTATGACCCCAAATGTAACCCAAAATATGAAAAACATTATTCCGAAAAATATAGGGATACCCAAATATTTATGAGTAAGAACTCTGTCAATTTTCTCAGAACGTATTTGCTCCTTTGTTTCCTGTTTTTTTATAACAGCATCATCACATATTTCTTCGATATATCTATATCTCATATCTGCCAGTGCTGCTTCCCGGTCTGTTCCCAGTGATTTTTCCATGTCTTCAACCACATGTTCTATTATATGCGTCTGGCTTTCCGTAATACCCAGTTCCTTAAATGTAGGCTTATCTCCCTCAACAAGCTTTGTTGCCGCAAATCGCACCGGATACCTGACACTTTTTGCCTGCTCCTCTACTAAATGTGATATTGAATGAATTGCCTTGTGAACCTCACCTTTACAGAAGTCTAATTTCCCGGGACCCTTCTGCTCCTGTGCCGTCTTCATGACAACATCCATCAGCTCCGAAATTCCTTCATTTTTGCTTGCTGAAATCGGAACAACCGGAATACCCAAATGACACGACAGCTTTTTCACATCAATGGAGTTTCCGCTTGCCCTCACCTCGTCCATCATATTTAACGCAATCACCATAGGAATAGAAAGCTCCATGAGCTGCAGGGATAGATACAGGTTTCTTTCTATATTTGTGGCATCAACTATATTTATTATTAAATCAGGATGCTCCTTCAAAAGAAAGTCTCTGGTTACAACCTCTTCCATCGTATATGGAGACAATGAATATATCCCGGGAAGATCTACCAAGGAAGCACCCTTATGCCTCTTAATATTTCCTTCCTTCTTCTCAATAGTAACACCAGGAAAATTCCCGACATGCTGGTTGCTTCCGGTCAATGCATTGTATAATGTAGTTTTTCCTGAGTTTTGATTTCCTGCAAGGGCAAATACATACTTCATATATTAAATACCTCTTTCAGTTCAATTTTAGAAGCTTCCTCTCTCCTGATGGTCAAGACATAATTTCTCAGCGAAAGCTCAATTGGATCACCCAGCGGAGCAACCTTACGTACATGCACCCTTGTATTGGGCGTCAATCCCATGTCCAGCAATCTCCTTCTGAGCATCCCCTGTCCGCCGATTGATGAAATAATACCACCCTGTCCCGGCTTTACATTATCTAATGTCATTTTCATTCCTCCAAGTCACGATACTGATAATCATTATCATTTATTCGATATCATTATATTCTAATCAGCAAAGATTGTCAATATACACAAATTATTTTTTTGCAATAAAAATAAGTGCAAATACTCAACATCCTTTATTTGATGTCTTGCATTTACACTTGTTATAGTACCAAAAAGAGCCCACTTTCATAGAATATCTATGTAAATCGGCTCCTATGACTATTTTATATCATCCGCGTTTGAACCATATACTTCAATAACAGGCATTGCGAACATAAATCCCACACCGGGCTCTTCAAAATTATCAAGTTCTTCCTTAATTTTTCCGGCCACTTCATCAAGCTTTTCCTTATCCTTTATAATACTGAATACTATTTTGCTGTATGGTTTCCTTCCATCTATTAATTTCCTCACACTGTCAAGCATAGGAATATTTATATTGTGGTCCAAAAGCACCTTTCCCATTCCCTGACTGTCAATAGTTGTAGCTCCTAATTCTGCCTGATAAAAAACCTCATGTATACTATCAAGTTTGTAAATGTCATTCAATATTAACACTAAAGCAAACATTAAAACCCTCCCATTACATTTCGACCATGACGTCCTTGATGATTATATCATATGCTTTTTTACTATTCAACATTTGCTTATGAAATTTAGTTATATATTTATGCTTTCCTTAATATTTAATATAATAACCTCAGAATCCCTTACCTTCTTTCTATATTCTTCAGGATCTGCTTTAATAATTTCAAAGGTATTGTAGTGAATCGGTACTACCTTCTTGGGCTTAATAAAATCAGCAGCCTTCACTGCATCATCTATATCCATGGTATAGTTTCCGCCAATAGGAAGGAATGCAACATCAACATTTTCATCCTCTATGAGCTTCATGTCATATGTAAGTCCTGTATCTCCGGCGTGATATATCTTTTTTCCGTTAATTTCAATCAAAAACCCGCATGGATTACCGCCACAGATAATATTTCCGCTCTCACTTATTCCTGAACCATGAACAGCATTTGTCATTTTTAAAGTACCAAAGTCAAATTTTGTACGACCCCCGATATGCATGGCATGTGTTTTTAAGTTAAATTTGCTTAGGTATGCAGATATCTCAGCATTGGCTATTACTAAAGCTCCGCTTTGTTTAGCTATTTCAACAGTATCTCCTATATGATCACTGTGACCATGTGTTACAAAAACATGAGTAATATCCAACAAATCATTCATATCAATTTTTGCAATCGGATTGCCTGATATAAACGGGTCTATAATACCCTTGAACTTTCCTTCTTCAATTATTACTGCCGCGTGTCCTAAATAAGTAAGTTTCATATAAGCCACCGTCCTTTTTAATTTTAACTATATAATAACTTCATATCAAAATAAAATCAACATCTTTGAATAAAAAACAGCAAGGAACACTTAATTCCTTACTGTCTAATGAAAATTATATTTTATTTATTAGATTTATCTTTATATTTCTATTAAGTCTTCTTAAATTCCGAGAAAGGTAAATAATCTGTATATAATTGCTGCCGCCTCTGCTCTTGTGGATATTCCCCCCGGGTCAAGAATATTTCCCGGTTTTCCGTTTATTATCCCATATTGGACAGCTAACGCAATTTCATCTTGCCCGTAGCTAATTAAGTTTTTGTCATTGAACGCAAGATATTGCTCACTATTTTCCGGAACCTTGTATCCTTTAAGCTTTAATGCCCTTCCTGCTATTACAGCCATTTCAAGACGCGAAATACTGCTGTTGGGTTTGAATGTTCCGTCGGAGTATCCGTTAATAATTCCTGCTCTTACAGCCGAAGATATATAACCGCTATACCAATCCGAGGTATTCACATCAGCAAAAGCATTGCCTGCATTAGAATTGTCAAGACTGAGTACTGCCGTTATTAATTTGGCAAATTCGGCTCTTGTCACAATACCCTGAGGTTCAAACTGCCCTGCACCTCTTCCGAGTATTATCCCATTGGAAGCAAGATATTCAATTTCTTGTTTTGCCCAGAATCCATCGGTAACATCCGAAAAAGCCGGAGCTTTTAGAGTTTCAGGAGCTTTTGGAGCCTCTGGGGCTTTCGGGGTTTCCGGAGTTTTGGAACCGCCGCCGGAATTATCTTTTTCAGACTTCTCCGGTTGCTCTGTTTGTTTAGTCACCGTGAACGTATCAATGGAATTATTCAAATCATCAATATTATAGGTTTCAAACGTTACAGAATTTGCCTTAACATTAATTGATGTAAAGGCGGGCTTTTTCGCCTGAAGCTGTTTCGCTGTGGAAAGCGGCAAAATACCTTTCATATACTCAACGCTGCCCTTGAGGCCATTTGCCAAATACGGGTAGTCTGCATTGTCTTTCACATATAAGTTGCCTGCTGCGTTAAACAGCTCATAATACTTCAATCCGCTTCCTGTCGTGAATGTCAGGTAAATAGTGCCATTCGGGTTTGTAACAGCCGAACCGTTCTGATTATCGCCTCTTTTGCCGTCTTTCATCGGATAACTGCGCGCGTAAACATGGTCATGTCCGGCAAGAACAAAATCTACAGCATATTTGTCCATCAGCTTCTCAAAACCGGCTTCCACATAATATTGGATATCGCGGTCAGCCACGTGATCAGCTACGCTGGCAGTAGACTTATGGTGCTGAACAAACAGCCAATTGTAATTTGAATTTGCCGTTACTGCCGCTTTCAATGTTGCTTCAAAACGCTTAATAATTTCTCCTGCCGCTGCCTTACTGGTTGGGTATGCGGAATCGTTCAGCACAACGAATAAAGCATTGTTGTATGTGTAGTAGTAGTTGCCTTTTGCTTCAACATCTGCGTACTGATTATTGAAAGCATTACCATAGTCTGCTCCTTGTAGCTTGTCAAAATTCTGCTCGTTCGGTAAATTGTAGTGGTACGTAAAACCATAGTGCCTGTCGTGGTTTCCTACCGCGGGAGCAAACGGGATGCTTCTCAATAGATTAGGTGCAAAGAAGTTATTGTATTCTGTTTCACTCTTATCTACGTTAGCTGCGTCTGGTACATTAGTTAAGTCAACTTGGTCGCCTACGCCGGCAATAAAATTCAGCTTATTTCCCAGCTTATCATTAATTGCTTTAACAGTGTCAGCCCATCCATTTCTTGTAGTTTTATCCGAACTGAACAAGTTACTGGTACTGTCTTGCAAGCCGGCAGTCAGCTGCGGATCTCCTACCGCTGCAAAAGTAAATTCACCTGTTCCCGGCGTTTTGTAAGTGTATTTATTGCTGAAATCTGTACCGTCATTAGATACACTATAAGTATATACTTTGTTCGGCGTAAGTCCGGTAATAGTTGCTTTATGCCATTTTTTACTGCCATTGTTAGTGCCTGTTGTAGCAGCGCCGCTTATTGCATCAACCGTTTTATCGCCGAATTTCACCTTACCGTCTCCGCCTGTATCGTCCGAATACCATGTTACATTGATTTCACCTGTGTTTTTACCCGGTGTCAATGTTAGTGTTTCCGGTTCTTCATCTCCTAAAGAATATACCAGATTAAGTGTTGGTCTTTCACCTTCATTTTTTGCACCTTCATAAGCCTCCGCAACTCTTATGCCTACTCCGCTTAAAATCAAACTGATTGCATTTCCGGATTCCCAGCCGTCTTTGTCAATTAGTTCCTGTATAAGCGAAGCAATGTCTGATGTCCTTTGATCTTCTCCAGCCACCTGATCTACTGTCCACATCGGTATATCCTTCCATTCTACTGAGGTCTGTGTTCTTGCTCTGCCGGATACATCAAATTTTACTGCCGGATTAAACGGTGCAGAACTTACAGTGTCCTCTGCCTGAATAGCTACATTGAACGGATCCTTGCTCTTATCAGCCTCATCTACGGTAAACTGAACATAAGCACTGGTAATTTTTGCTCCCTTCGGAACATTTATATCCTGGAACCTTAGTCCTATTACCTGTATTGACTTTTCTTCCATAATTTCCAAATCTGAACTTCCGTCATCTAATGAACCGTCTGCACTTTCTTCCATATCATCCGCTGCAGTCTTTATAGGAACTGCCAACTTCATTTCATTTGGACTCGTTATATAAGTTACATAAAGACGTGGAGCTGCCGAAGCAGAAGTTTCAAACGCTTTAGCGCTTCTATTTCCTGTTCCGCCAATAACAAATGTCATGGCATTATTCTCTTTCCAGCCGTCTATGTCTATTATTTCCTGGATAACTGAAGCAAGGTTCGGAGTTTGCTGATCAATACCTGAAGAGCCGTCGTTTACCCAAAGCGGAATGTCCTTCCAGTTCACGATATTTTGCGTTAATATCCTTGAAGATACATCATGAGCAGTGGTTGTGAAAGCCTGTGAATCATTCACTGCTTCGGCATGTATATTAACATCGAACGGATCTGTGCTTTTATCCGGTTCATCCACCGTAAACTCTATATATGCATCAAGTATCTTTGCTCCCTTAGGTATAGCCAGCTCGGTAAACCTGAGACCTATAAGCTGTTCATCCTTGTCGCTTTTGTCTGGACTTTCCCAAACTATCTCAAGATCAGAGCTGTCTAAGTACATTTCTCCGCTTGATACGAACTCTTCGACATCATCATTTGCTGTTTTTATAGCTGTCGCTATATGTCCGTCAGCCGCTTCAAACTCAGGAAGAGCAACTGTTATGCATACCTTATTGGTAATTACTTTCCCTGCTGCATCTGAAACTTCCGCATAAATTTTAACTTCCTGGTTACGTACGGGAGCAGTTTTCACGGTTACTGTTCCGTCGGCGGAAATATCCAATATATCGGTCTTGTCCGCCTTATATGCTACGGTCAGGTCTTGTGCACTTATTGGGCTGCCAAACTGATCTTTAGCGACGACGCTTAATCTCACTTTATTTGAAGAACCTGTTAATATTTTATTTCCGTCGACTTTTAATTCCGCAGAATCCAATACAGGTACGGATTCCAGACCTTCTACGCCGAAAGGCTGTGTGAAGGCTATGCCTGTCGAGCTCTTGAGCTGTGCACGCACATAGCTGGTAATCTTATCCTCATAGTCATTAAGGTCAATGGTTGCGCCTGTAGCAATTACATTACCGTTGGCAATCCACTCGATTGTATTGTAATCAGCGCCTATAATTGTTATTGTATCCTTAGCTTCATCAACTGCTATATTGGAAATGCTTGGTGTTTTCTGAGCCAACAAATATGTTGTATTAGAATTTCCGCTGCCCGGCATTGGAGTAGCACCGTCCTGAAGATACTCATTGATGTTGTCAAGTCTCGAAACACGGCTCACTGTGTAGAATGTGCCTGTTTCCATTGCCGTTCTTGTGTTTTGACTTGAAAGAGAAGGCATTAACATCATATTCCAGGAATAGCCGGTTGCGTTTAAACTGTGTGTGTCGTCATTGGAGAATCCCCAAACGAAACGACCACCTGGCATAGTCTTCGTAAGGATGCTGTCCCACAAAACTCTGTCGGCAGCTGATTCATTGTCAATTTTGTTTATAATTTCCATTCCTATTAATGATGAATATTTATTAAAAAGATCCACATATTTTTTTACAACAACAGGATCTTTGGAAACAGCTATTCCGGCTGCATCTCCTTCCGGGGTGTTGTTCAAAACGGTATTATAAGCTTTAGTATATCTTCCGGCATGGTTAATATGTGAAATGCCGCCCAGCTCATGTGCCTTAGCTATATTGCTTTCTAGGGTCGCTCTTGATGCATTGTTGAAATCCGTAAAGAATGTATTGAGGTGGTCGGAAACTGATTGCTCGTCCGAATAAGTAATATCAATCATACCTTTACCGCTACGGCCTGTGCCTGCTTCTATTTCAGCTTTTCTTGCCGTAGTCATAGCACCTTTGTCAACTGTATCCCAACCCTTTGACAGGTAATTGTGATCTGTCATGGCAAGTATGTCATAGCCTTTTGTATAATGGTCCTCAGCCATTTCACTTGTTAAATTGCCGCCGTCGGAATTTGTAGAATGACTATGAAAATCCGCCTTATACTGGCCGTAGGTTGTCCAGTCAACCAATTCATAAGGGTTATTGATTGTCAGTACCAGCGGTACGAGCACCTTTATTTTCACCAGATTGCTTTTGTAAATTTCTTCTCCTATTGTAACTTCGGCATATACTGTTACAGTTTCATCCGCTTCCGGTAAATTTTCAACAGTTACAATAGCCCCGCCTGTTGTCATGCCTGCTACAGTTGTTACAATACTTAATATTCCGTCTTTGTCTGCCTTATATACAATGGCAGCTCCGGTAGTAATATCTATATCGGCACCCAGTTTATCTTTTGCTGTCAGGTTTAATTCAACACTACTATCGGCAGATATTTCATTTTTGTCTGCTTTCAGCGTTAAATTCACATCCGTTCTTGTAACAGTCAGACTGTCATACAGAAATGTGTCTTTAGTTACCGTATTGGTAGCTTGGTTAAAGCCAGTCATATACGTTTCATACGTCATGGCACCTTCCGAAACCGTTACGACAGTGAAAGTAGGTGTTCTGTAGAAACTAGGATCTGTCGCTTCAAGGTCGTCATTTGTACACGGTCCTAATGGATTAAGAGCATGTCCTGCCGGTAATGCTGAATTTAGATCCAGGTATCCGAAGTCCGGTGCTACTGGGTCTCCTTCTTTTATCCAGTCATTGTTCGGTAAAGGAGCATAAAACTTCAATGTGCTTCCTGTATTGCCCGTATAATATAGCGGAGTGTTCTGAGGTGCTGTAGCGATATATTCCCTGTTTGAACCCCCTACTATGTCTAATTTATATCCGTCTGGCTGTATAAAGCCTCGGCTGAGAACATGGTCATGTCCCTGAAGCACCGTGTCAACACCGATCTCCGCAAAGATAGGCGCCCAGTATTTTCTATTGTTGATAACATCGCTGTCATCCATATGGTTTGCTCCAGAATACAGTGATTTATGAAAACCTAAGATAACCCATTTCCCATCCTGCTTTGCCTCATCTACTTCCTTGCGCAAAAATTCTTCCTGCTTAGTGCGAGTAGTTTCATTATTCATTGAATAAGCATTCTCTAAATTGA
>DAMAEI010000014.1:46322-57630 GCA_031997345.1 Sedimentibacter sp.
AAATTGAGTATGATGAACCTTGCCGCACCGTAATCAAAGGCATAGGACACAGGAACACCATCTGCTTCGCTGCCCCATGTGTAATGGCTTGACATTCCGCCTGCTCCGCCGCCGCTTGCATCATGGTTGCCCATTGCAGCGACCGTAGGAATTTCGGAAATGAAGCTTCCGCCGAACTTTTCATTGTACTGCGCATTTCCGGGCTGATTAAAAAATGATTCCCATTGTCCTTCATTTGCGGCTGTATTTGTTAAATCACCTGCTATGTAAATAAATTTTGCGTTTGGATACTTTTGCTTCATAATATCCAGATTGGCGTTCCAGCCCTTTGCATGACTTCCGTCCACCTGAGAGTCCGAAACATAAATAAAAGAAAACTCTCCGGTATCATCCTGTGCTGTTTTGAAGCTTCTTACTCCACTCATCACAGCATCTGTGCCTAATCTGTAATTATACTCTGTGTCAGGAGTCAAACCATCAACAGTTACAGAATAAAAATTCTTTTCTGTAACCGTCTGATCACTGCTGTCCTTTATAGTAGAACTTGCTACTGTTCTCTTTTCAGTAGCTGCATCGCGCGTAAATGCAGTGCTTTCATCAGCACCACTTTCCCAAATCTTTACCTTTGCACCTGTCAGACTTGTATCTATGGTTGTCCAATTTATGCTGATGCTTGTCTGAGGGTCGCTTGTCAGCGCAAGTGCGATTTGCTGTGGTGTTTGTGTAGTATCTGCCGCAAAGGCAACATTACTTACCGCTGACGATAAAAGCATGATCAATGCCAACAGCATGGATATGCCTCGATTAAATGTCTTCTTCATTTTATCCTCCCTATTATTTGACAATCTGCTTTTGCAAGATTTATGACTATATGTATATATGCGTAAATGCACATGCAATCAGATTGCTATTCCTTGAAATATAACTTTCCTTTATATAAGAAGCTCCATATATAAGTAAATTTTATATATTTTACATGTAAAAAATAAAAAAAAGAAACCTCTTTCTTGAGATTTCCTTTTTTGTTTATACCGTCTGCTCTTTCTTTTTGCCCAGATAAGCTTCCTGTATCTTTTCATCTTTTATCAGGTCGCTTGCCATTCCTTCTAAAGACACAACTCCCTGTTCGAGAACGTAAGCATAGTCAGCAACTGACAAGGCTTTGAAGGCGTTTTGCTCAACCAGCAGAATTGTCTTTCCCATATTTCTTATTTCAATAATAATATTAAATATGGTATTTATTAACAAAGGTGCGAGACCAAGAGACGGTTCATCAAGCAGTATCAGATCAGGATTTGACATCAAGCCTCTTCCCATGGCAAGCATCTGCTGTTCCCCCCCTGACAAAGTCCCGGATACCTGGTTTTCTCTTTCCTTCAATATTGGAAACAGCTCAAATATTCTGTTCAAGTCCCTGCTTATGCCATTCTTGTCTTTTCTTAAAAATGACCCCATGCGAAGATTTTCAATTACTGTCAGATTTGCAAATATTATTCTTCCTTCCGGAACCTGGCATATGCCGTTTTTGACTACCTTATGCGCCTGTTTTGGAAGCTTATCTCCTTTATAAAGGATTTCACCTTCCTTGTACTTTACTATTCCACTTATTGAATTTATCAATGTGGATTTGCCTGCTCCGTTTGAACCTATTATAGAAACTATCTGCCCTTGTTCAACATTCAATGATACTCCCTTCAGAGCGTGGATGCCGCCGTAATAAACATTTAAATTATTGACACTCAGCATAGTTTTTCTCCTCTTTTCCTAAATAAGCTTCTATAACCTTCTTGTCTTCCTGGATTTCTTTTGGAGTTCCGAGGGCAAGGGGAATACCAAAATTAAGCACAAATATTCTGTCGCATACACCCATTATTAAATCCATGTGGTGTTCTATAATCAATACAGTTAAATCAAATTTTTCTCTTATTTCCCGTATCAGCTCCATGAGCTGCATGGTTTCCTCGGGATTCATGCCTGCCGCCGGTTCATCCAGAAGAAGAAGCTTCGGATCTAAAGCAAGTGCTCTGGCAATTTCAAGCTTTCTCTGAAGACCATATGGCAGATTTGACGCCACTATGTCTTTATACTCCCAAAGTCCCATTAGTTTCAACAAATCATCTGTTTTTTTATTTAAATTTTTTTCTTGAAATTTAAATTTTCCAAACCACCTTATAATCGAACTGAAAATGCTGTAATCCGCTGACTTATGGCAGGCTGTCAGCACATTGTCGTATGCCGTAAGTTTTTTAAAAAGCCTTATATTCTGAAAGGTTCTTGTAATTCCCATATTGGCAATTTCAAAAGGCTTCAACCTTTCGAGCTTTTGGTCACAAAAATATATTTGGCCTTCCGTAATGCTGTATATGGAAGTAATTAAATTAAATATGGTGGTCTTACCGGCACCGTTGGGACCTATTAGCCCGAAAATTTCTCCCTGCTCAATATCAAAGCTCACATTGTCTACCGCGGTGAGTCCTCCGAATCTTTTTGTGACATTTTTAAGAGAAAGTACACTCATGACTTTACCTCCTCTTTTGCTTTATCTGTTCTGCACTTAATAAATCTTATAACAGGCTTCAGGTTTATTTCCTTGCCGCCAATTAATCCCTGCGGCCTGGTAATCATTATCAATATTACCGCAGCTCCGTAAATTACAAGTCTCCAATTGTAAAAGCTTCTTAATACCTCCGGAAGGAACGTCAGAAGTATTGTCCCTATTACACTTCCCGATACACTTCCCAGTCCTCCGAATATTACTATTATGGTAAGCTCTGTTGATTTGACCAATTTGAACATAACAGGCTGAATATAACCCAGATAGTGTGCCATCATTCCTCCTGATATGCCTGCATACAGTGCGCTTATAGCAAGAGCAATCATTTTATATTTAAAAACATCTATTCCTATTGTCTGCGCCGCCAGTTCCTCTTCCCTGATAGCAACCATATTTCTTCCATGCCTTGATTTGATTATACAAACCAGCACAAATACAGCTATAATGTTTATGATTATAACATTCGGCAAAGTTGTCGTTCCCACTGTCGGGATGCTTGAAAGTCCTCTTGCCCCACCAAAATACTGCACATTGTCCAGTATCAGCCTTGTTGCTTCGCCAAATCCCAGAGTTGCTATACAGAAATAATCCCCCTTTAAATTTAATGTAAGCTTTCCAATAAACAAGCTTACAACCATGGCTGCAATTCCGCCTATAAGCAATGCGGCGAAAAACGGTACGCCAAACTTCATGGTCATAGTAGCGGCCGCATAAGCTCCGATTGCCATAAATCCCGCATGTCCGAAAGAAAACATTCCTGTAAATCCTGTCAGCAAGGACAAACCGAGAACAGTCATCAAATTTATGCCTGATAATATTAATATACCTGATACATAATCCCAGCTCATAATTACCCCCTATGCCTTGTCTTCCGTAGATTTGCCCATTAATCCTGTTGGTTTGAAAACCAGCACTCCGATTAACAGTACAAATACAATTAAGTCTCTGTATTGCGAAGACAAAATTCCGGAAGTCATAGTTTCAATCAACCCGAGCAAGACAGAACCGATAACTGCTCCGGGCAGGCTGCCCAAACCGCCAAAAACTGCTGCAACAAATGACTTTGTGGTTATGTTTCCTATTTGTGGATATACGGTGTATTTCATGCCGAAAAACATTCCCGCAAGCCCTGCCAGCAAACCGCCTAATGCAAAAATTATAAAAATAACTACGTCAACGTTGACTCCCATCAATGTACTTCCCTTGATACTGTAAGAAGTTGCTCTGATGGAAAGTCCTATTTTAGTTTTTTCTATTATGTACACCAATGCCATTAAACTCAATGCCGATATTATAAACATCAATAAATCTATTCTTCCCAAAGCAATATTTCCGAGCATTATAGGCTCCGTGGGAAAAACATGTGGATAAGATCTGAATGTGGGCCCTATTGGAGAAGCTATCACCAGATTTTCTAAAAATATTGATGCTCCCATGGCAGATATAATAAAATAAAGAAATGGTGCATTTCTTTTTCTCAAAGGTCTGTATACAATTCTTTCCATAGTTACCGCCAAAAGTCCCGAGCCCAAGGCAGATAATATAAATGCTGCAAAAAACGGTACCTTCAAAAATGTAAGACAAAAATATCCTATATATGCCCCAATCATTATGACACCGCCATGGGCAAAATTTGAAAAGTTCATTATACTGTATACAAGAGAATATCCGACTGCCATCAGAGCATAGACGCTGCCTATGGACAGTCCGTTTACAACCTGTTGCAAAAATGCGCTCATATTGCCTCCTCCGGTTAAAAATCAAGGCGGGCCGAGCCCGCCTTACAACCTGTCATATATTTATTGCAAGCCATATTTTTCTTGGAATATATAATTTGCATCTTCAATTTTAACTATTGCAGCTTGTTTTCCTACAGGATTATGGTCTTCCTCACCAATTATTATAGTGCCCGTTACTCCTTTAACTGTAACTTTTGTCAAAGATTCTGTTATTTTTACAGGGTCTGTGGAATTAGCATCCTTGATTGCCGCTTCAAGAAGCTTAAATGCATCATGTGCCATGTATCCGTTCAATTCCATTGGAAGATTGTATTTTGCCTTGTATGCATCCTGCAGCGGTTTAACCTCAGGATCATTGAAATCCAAGTGGTTTACAATGTAGCTTCCTTCAATGGCATCAGCTGCCATTTCCATCAGCTGTTCCGAAGGCCATCCGTCACCGCCGATTAACGTTGCATCAATTCCAAGCTCTCTTGCCTGATTAGCGCTCAGTGCAACTTCCTTGTAATAATACGGCATCAATATTACATCAGGCTTTGATTCTTTAATTTTGCTAAGCTGTGCCCTGAAGTCAACGTCACCTTCTTTAAAGCCTTCTTTTGCAACTATTTTTCCACCCTTTTCCGCAAATGTCTTTTCAAAGAATTCAGTGAATCCCTGAGAGTAATCGCTTGCTACATCATATAACACCGCTGCATTTTTATAACCAAGCCTATCATAAGCATAGCCTGCGGCAACTGCCCCCTGATATGGGTCAATGAAGCATACTCTGAAGTTATAAGGCTTAACCTTGCCGTCATCTCCCACAGTTACTTTAGGATTTGTTGCAACTGTTGCTATATCAGGAACCTTGTACTGTTCAAGGACAGCCGAAATTGATATTGCCTGCCCGCTCGCATTAGGCCCTATTATTGCAGCCACTCCATCCTGCGTAATTAACCTCTTAACAGCATTAACTGCCTCAGCCGCGTCACCCTTTGTGTCATAATAAATGCCTTCAACTTGTTTTCCTAAAAGACCTCCATTGGCATTCAGCTCTTCAATCAGCATCTTTACGGTATTGCTCTCACATGTTCCCCAAACAGCCTGGTCTCCTGTCAAAGACCCTATCCAGCCTATTTTTATTGTATTGCCTGACGTCGCAGATGTACTCGTTCCTCCGCAAGCCGAAAGCAATATTGTAAAAACCAATAATACGCTTACTATACATGTTGCATTTTTTTTCATAAAGCCCTCCCGTTCAATAATTGTTTCACTACCTCAGTTTGTCCGCAAACTTTTGCGTTAATATATATTATTGCCTTGCCTAAGAATAAATTCATATTTCTTTTTAATATTAGTACTTATTTACTGCATATTGTATTTTGTATAACATTTTTGTTTCATTTTAAAAATTACTTTAATAATCAAACTATTAATAGTTATTTAAGTTGATTTTAAGGATTAAAGTGATATAATATCGATAATTACATTAATGATATCTTTATTTAGGAGAATATTCAGTGCCGATAGGCGATGGGGGACAAAATGCAGAGTTACTTGGTAGGACTTGATATAGGGTCTACTACAGTAAAAATAGCTGTAATAGACGATAAAGGAAATTTAATTCATAAACAATATGAAAGGCATTATTCTGATATACGCAATACCGTAAGAGAAATTATTAAAAACTCAGCAGAAAAGCTTAGGGACAGATTTGTAAAAATCAGTGTTACGGGCTCAGGCGCTATTGATGTATCTAAATATTTAGGAATAGATTTTGTTCAGGAAGTCACAGCCTCCACTTGTGCAATAGAAAAATACATTCCTTATACAGACGTTGTTATTGAACTAGGCGGAGAGGATGCAAAAATAACATACCTCTCAGGAAATCTTGAACAGCGTATGAACGGCTCATGTGCCGGAGGTACGGGAGCCTTCATAGATCAAATGGCTGTTCTAATGAAAACAGATGCCGCAGGTTTAAATGAGCTGTCCAAAAATCATAGCATCATTTATCCTATTGCTTCACGATGCGGAGTTTTTGCAAAATCCGACATTCAACCTCTTTTAAATGAAGGCGCAAGAAAGGAAGATATTGCAGCCTCAATTTTTCAGGCGGTGGTAAATCAAACAATCAGTGGATTAGCTCAGGGCAGACCAATTAAAGGAAATGTTGCATTTTTGGGAGGTCCCTTATTTTTCTTATCAGAACTGAGAGAAAGATTTAAAGAGACCCTTAATTTAGATAATAAAAGCTCAGTATGCCCCGAGGATGCAAACTACTATGTTGCCATTGGGGCGGCATTGATGGCAGATGAGTGTGTCGCAATAAACTTTAATGAATTTTATGACAAGATGGAAAACACCCTAAAAAGTTCTTCCATTAATTATCGAAAAAAAGAACTTGAGCCATTATTTGAAAGCAAAGAAGAATATGATGCTTTCCTTGAAAGGCACAGTCAACACAGCGCAAAACGAAAAAATATAAATGATTATTTAGGTTCAGCATTTTTGGGCATTGATGCAGGCTCTACCACGACAAAGCTTGTTCTTATTACAGAAGAAGGGGAAATACTGTATTCATACTATGCAAGCAACGCAGGCAGTCCGCTGAATTCAGCAATTTCAGCGGTGAAAGAGCTTTATTCCAATATGCACAAAAGTATTAAGATTGCTTACACTGCCGTTACAGGATATGGTGAGCATCTGCTAAAGGCCGCATTGAATGTGGATATAGGCGAAATTGAAACAGTGGCCCATTACAAAGCTGCTGACTTCTTCTTAAACGGCGTGGATTTCATTATAGATATCGGCGGACAGGATATGAAAAGCATGATTGTTAAAGACGGTGTAATTGACTCAATTATGCTAAATGAAGCATGCTCTTCAGGCTGCGGATCCTTTATTGAAACCTTCGCCAAGTCATTGGATATGACTGTTCATGACTTTGCCGAAGAAGCAATCCTTTCTCCTCAACCTGTAGACCTTGGTACAAGATGCACGGTTTTTATGAACTCCAAGGTAAAGCAAGCTCAGAGAGAAGGTGCCACATTAAGTGACATATCCGCAGGTATTTCATACTCTGTTATTAAAAATGCCTTGTTCAAGGTTATCAGATTAAAATCTCTGGACTCCATAGGAAAAAAAATTGTCGTTCAGGGAGGAACATTTTATAATAATTCTGTTTTAAGGGCATTTGAGCTCATAACAGGAAAAGAGGTCGTAAGGCCGGATATCGCAGGAACCATGGGAGCCTTTGGTGCTGCAATTATTGCAAAAAATAAATATGACGGAAAAGAAAGCACGTTTGTCAGCGAAGATGCCCTTGAAAAGTTTTCATTTGAAACGACCCTGGAACGTTGCGGTCTATGCGCAAACAACTGTCTGTTAACAATCAATAAATTTTCGGACAACAGGTACTTTGTTTCCGGCAACCGCTGTGAGCGTGGAGCAGAAAAATATATTGATGTTGAAAAAAAGGAATCTCTTCCCAACCTTTATAAATATAAATACCGCAGGGTATTTGACTACAAGCCATTGAACATGAAGGAAGCAAAGAGGGGCCTTATAGGTATACCGAGAGTATTAAACATGTATGAGGACTATCCATTTTGGTTTACCTTTTTTACAGACTTGGGATACAGAGTAGTTCTTTCAGGCGTGTCAAGCAAAAAAATATATGAGTTAGGCATGGGAACAATTCCTTCAGAGTCTGTATGCTATCCCGGGAAAATTACTCACGGACATATAACTGACCTTGTAAACAAAAAGGTCCCTAAGATATTTTATCCCTGCATTGCATACAACATTAAGGAAGATAAACAAGCAGGCAATCACTTTAACTGCCCTGTCGTTGTTTCGTACCCTGAATCCATTGAAGCAAATGTTGATTTAAAGAATGTTAAGTTCTATAAGCCGTTTCTTACCTTAAACGACAAGGAAAAACTTATTGATAAGCTGTACCGTGAGCTCAGCTTTGAAGAAAACCTCACATTTGAAGAAATCCGCGATGCTGCCGAGAAGGCATACAAAGAGCTGTATTCTTACAAACAGGATGTTAAGGACGAAGGCACCAAAGCGATTGAATATATTAAGGAAAACAACAGAAAAGGTATTGTATTGGCAGGAAGACCCTATCATGTTGATCCCGAAATTAATCATGGTATACCGGAAATGCTTGAAAGCTATGGATTAGTTGTTGTTTCAGAGGATGCCCTTGAAAATGAATACCCCATAGAACGACCTCTGAGGGTAATCGACCAATGGGCTTATCACACAAGGCTCTATGCTGCTGCGACATATGTTTCAAACACAGACTTCCTTGAGCTTGTTCAGCTTAACTCATTCGGTTGTGGACTTGATGCCGTAACTACAGATCAGGTAAGTGAAATATTGCAGAAAAACAATAAAATATATACAGTAATTAAAATAGATGAAATAACAAATTTAGGAGCTATAAGAATCCGCATTCGTTCTCTTTTTGCTTCTATGGAAGAACGGGACAAAATAGGGGTTTCACACAGACTGATTGAAGATAATTCATCTCGCACTGTTTTTACAAAGGAAATGAAAAAGAATCATACAATACTGATTCCTCAGATGTCGCCAATACACTTTCAGTTTATTGAGACAGCGGCAAAAATATCAGGATATAATGCTGTGGTTCTTCCTGCTGTTGATAAGCAGGCAGTTGACGTTGGGCTTAAGGTTGTTAACAATGATGCATGCTACCCTTCTATTGTTGTTGTCGGCCAACTTATAAATGCATTGGAATCAGGAAAGTATGACCTGGACAACGTATCATTGATGATATCACAGACAGGCGGCGGGTGCCGTGCTACAAATTATATAGGATTCATCAGAAAAGCCCTTAAAGACTCCGGATACAGCAATATCCCCGTTATATCATTTAATATGGTCGGACTTGAAAAACAACCGGGATTTAAGCTTACCGTTCCGTTTATCAACAGGCTTATAATGAGCCTGGTTATTGGAGATACGCTGATGCGTGCAACCTACAGAACAAGGCCCTATGAGAAAAAGAATGGCTCTGTAAATGAGCTCCGTGACAGGTGGGTCGAAAAATGCCACAAGGTAGTTGAATCAGGAAACTTTATGAAGTTTAAACAGGCAATAAAAGATATAGTATCTGATTTTGATAACCTTGAGCTAAATGAAGACATACTAAAGCCAAAAGTTGGTATTGTAGGTGAAATCCTTGTTAAATTTCACCCCAATGCAAACAACGATATATTTTCATTGCTGGAAGAAGAAGGCGCAGAGGTTGTTGTTCCTGACCTGCTGGATTTCTTCTCCTACAGCTCGCTTAATGGAGTTATAAAATACGATGAATTGCTGACCGGATCTCGAAAAAGTAAAGCTGTAAATGGTATGGCTGTAAATGCAATCGACCTTTATAAAAAGCCAAGTGTGGATGCATTCAGAAATTCCAAAAGATTTACAACTCCTTCCAATATCAAGGAAATAGCATTAAAAGCCAAAAACTACCTATCACTTGCAAATCAGTCAGGTGAAGGATGGTTCTTAACAGGAGAAATGGTTGAACTTTTGGACTCCGGTGTTGACAACATATTGTGCCTTCAGCCCTTTGCTTGTCTGCCAAATCATATAACAGGCAAAGGCATGATTAAAAAACTTAAGGACGCATATCCTTTGTCGAACATTGTACCCATTGATTTTGACGCAGGGATAAGCGAAGTCAATCAAATAAACAGAATAAAACTTATGCTTACAAATGCACACAGAAACATGAAGATTAATCGTAACAAAGAATCGACAAATTCATTTGATGTGGAAGAAGAAATACCTTCTTTCAATTTTGAAGGCATGAGCGAGCAGGAAGTATAAAAAAAAGGCATCTTCGAATGCCTTATTTTTTATGTCCTATTCTCACTTCATGAATGCCTTTTTTATTTTATTGCAGGCATCATCTAACTGTTCATATGTTATTATTATAGGCGGAGCAAATCTTATTGTTTTTTCATGTGTTTCTTTTGCAAGAATTCCGTTGGAGATAAGTTTTTCCACATAAGGAGCAGCATTCACTTTAAATTCAACCCCTATTAACAGTCCTTTTCCTCTTACTTCAACAATGTCGTCATTTTCAATTTCTTTTAATTTCTCCATGAAATATTTACCCTTTTCCTCTGCCTGCTTGGAAAAATTGTCCCTTTCGAGAATTTCCATTGCCTTCAATGAAACCGCGGCGCCTAATGGATTTCCGCCAAAGGTGGAACCGTGAGAGCCGGGAGTAAATACACCAAGAATATCATCATTGCCGGCAATTGCAGATACAGCTATTACACCACCGCCTAAGGCCTTGCCCATTACATAAATATCAGGAATAATTCCCTCATGATCACAGGCAAACATCCTTCCCGTTCTTGCAAATCCCGTCTGAACCTCATCAGCAATGAACAATACATTTTTTTCTTTGCATAAATTAAATGCTTCTTTTAAGAATCCTTCATTCGGAACTATTATGCCAGCCTCCCCCTGAATAGGCTCGACTAAGAAAGCAACCGTTTTTTCATTGATAGATTCCCTCAATTTCTCTATGCTTCCATACTCAATTACTCTAAATCCCGGCGTGAACGGACCATATCCCTTTCTTGCTTCCTGATCTGTGCTCATAGTTACAATTGTTATGGTTCTCCCATGAAAATTATTTGAGCACACAATTATCTCCTGTTCTCCGTCTTCAACACCCTTAACAAGATTTCCCCACCTTCTTGCCGCCTTAAGCGAAGTTTCCACTGCCTCTGCTCCTGTATTCATAGGCAGCACCATATTTTTGCCTGTCAGCTCACACAACTTTTCCATCCATTCTCCCAATACACTGTTGTAAAATGCCCTCGATGTTAGTGTGACCTTATCCAGCTGGTCCTTGGCAGCTTGTACCAGCTCAGGATGTCTGTGGCCAAAATTCAATGCCGAATACGCGCTCAGCATATCATAAAACTCTTCTCCTTCAGGATTAGTGACTATGATTCCTTCAGCACTGTCTATCACA